>DATEQW010000172.1:0-13132 GCA_035272245.1 Candidatus Sulfotelmatobacter sp.
GGGGAGCGAGGAGTGCAGCGAGGAATAAAAAAGAAATAAGAATGCGAGTAGTAAGGAGCGCGGCGCGCGGCATGGAGTCCCACCTTTGATGGAGATGAGGCTCGGAGGCTTTTGTTCCCGCGCGGACTACCGGAGGCGAGCGGGCTGGGAAACCCGATTCTTTTGTAGCACGAAGGGAAGAGGCATTGCGGTGACGGGGCGGCGTTCTTTTTGGGGACGTGTGCCAGAGTGGGAATGCGGAAAAGTTAAGACTGGGCAAGGACGTAGAAAGTACGTCCTTGCCCAGTGTGGTTTTACTTGACGGTTACGGTTACGGCGCTGGTGTGGCTGAGTGCGCCAGATGTGCCGGTCACCATCAAGGTGGCCTGCGCTGAGGCAGGCGTGGTGGTGGCGGAGCTGCTTGATTTGCTGCCGCCGCAGCCGAGGGCAAACAACGAGAGGAAGAGCAGCAGGCCCAACACGCTCATCCAGCCAATGGTCTTGCGGGTGAACCATTTCTTTCTGCGAGCAGTGAGAACCGTCCCGAACAGTCCCAGGCCGGGCAGCAGGGCGGCCATGCTGGGCGCAGTGTAGCCGGTAGGCGGCGGGGTCGAGTTCGCGGAGATGGTGAGAGTGGCGGCAGGGGCGCCGGGAGCGATCGTCGAAGGATTGAAGGAACAACTTATACCAGAGGGCGCGGTGCAGGTCAGCGAAATCTGGCCGGTGAATCCTCCGACCGCAGCGGCAGTGATCATCAGGCTAGCCGTGCCGCCTGGGTTGACCGTGGCGCTTTGGGCAGAGAGATTCAGAGAGAAATTTGCGCTGCCGGCCGCAGTCGCCGGGATCAGGCTGGCGAACACCGCAGTGGTGCTGCCACCGGAGGGGAAATTCGGTTGGTTGCTGCCTCCGGCCGTGAGATAAAGCGTGCCTGCCGTGCCAACATTGGAGCTTCCGCCGAAGACCATCTCCCACAAGCCGGGATTGACCAGGACGTTGTTCGAAGAGTCGGTGAGCTGACCTATGAAATTACCCTGCGTGTCGAAGGCGCTGATGGTGCCGTCGCCGAAATTTCCGACGAGGATATCGTTCGCAAAGGCGCCGAAGCTGGCCGGAGCCTGCACCACGGCCCAGGGCGCGTTGAGATGGTTTGGAGTTTGTGCGCTATAGGCGACGAAGGTGCTCACGAAGTTGCCGGTGGAATCAAAGATGTCCACCTGCCCCAGACCTGCGCCGGGCATGGCGTCGTGCTTGGGAGTGTCTTGCATCGCGTAGGCAACGTAGACCTGGTTACCGATCACGTGGATGCCGTGGGGAGCGAAGCCCGCGGGAAGGTTGGGATCGGTAAAGGAACCGGCCAACGGGGCGGGTTGAAAGCTCTGGTTGTAGACGTCGACCTTGCCGCTGTTGAAGTTTGCCGCCAAGAGTGAAGTGCTGTTGAGCAAGGCCAGGCCTTTGTAGACGGCGCCGCTGGCGGAGTTATCGAACGCGACGGTCGCCTGCGTGTTGTCGCTGGACTGCCAGCTCACGATCAAGCCGTCTTCGGTATCGAAGATGAAGGACCCTCCGGTGAAGTAGGTTCCGGTAGAGTTGGCCACGGTTCCGGTGGGGCAACCCGGAGAGCAATTGCCGTTGGGATTGCCCCCGGCGCCGGGAATGGTGACGACCAGTGAATTTGGGTTGCCATTGCCGTCGTAGAGGGTAGAAGTGCCGCTGTTGTTGTTGGCGATCCAGAAATCCTGGCCGGGCAGGGCGGAGATTCCCCAGGGGTTCACGAGATGTGAATCGGTGGTAGTGGCTACTCCCGCGGTGTTTGAGACCAGATTGGTCTGAGAATAGCCGCTCTGGGCTAGCAGCGCTGAAGGAATTGCGAGTGTCACGAGCAGCCCGAATAACAAAATTATCTTTTTCATGTTGTGCTCCTTATTTAGCTTGTTGCGAATTACTCGGGACCGGCTCCGAACCGCTTGCTTTCGAGGTTAAGGTTTCAGCCCGCTTCCGTATTGCAACCCGCTTACAGTTTGGAGATTAGCGACGGCGGCGAATGCGGGTGTCACGACAATGTCGGAGGCTTGTAAAAGGTTATGTCGCGGTCAGAAGGGCTTTAAAAGCGGTAGAGTAAGGAAGGGAAAGCGATCTTACTTCCAGAGTCATTTCCGCCGCCTACCGCAAGAACCGAGATAGGTATCCGGGTCAATAAGCTATCCATTGGGATAGTCTTTGTTACTAAATCCGAACAAGTTCAACAAGGCCTAGCCGCGCCTGCCTCTGCGTGGCATTATGTCGCCAACCCCAAAGGAGGGCCTAGCCCATGCGGCACTTAGCAGGTCTGCTTTGCTTCTGTGCTCTAGTGGCGAGCGCCACTGATATGAGTCAGGAGGAAACAATAGTTCGTACCGCCTACGCGAAACTGTCTTACGCCGTAGACCTGGAAACTGCAATACGAGCAGTGAAACACAACCCTAAGATAACTTATGCTCAACTGGCGCAGGAAGTAGCTAAGGAAGCTCTGACGTTCAGCTTGAGCGATTTTTCCTGCAACGACATCTCCAGCGTTCTTGACCAGAAGTACGCACAAGTCTTCTCTGATATCAGAGATGGCGGAGATGTGATTGACATAGGGTCCGTAACCGAAACTTACACCGACGAAACGAACCCCGGCGCGATTACCAAAACTAGCATGAACGTAGCGACCGCCCGTTGGTCTCACGGCCCGAAAGGCCCGATCCCTGACGGCACCGTAGCCGAACTGCTTCCGGTTATGGAGCGATCGGCGGGGGTGTCGGCGCTCGTGCGCTACTGCTCCTATGTCGCCACCGTCACCTTCGAGGGGCGCAGCCGCACTTATCGCACAGATTTCTTCTTCGGCCCGGAGGGGCAGGGGGAAGTGATTCCCGGCGATATGGTAGTCGCTCTCGGAGGCGGGACGCTGTTTGAGCTTCTCACTAAACCGGTCTACCCGCAGGTTCTCTTGAAGACACCGCGATACAGCAACAATTCGGCAATACGCGAATTCCTCAATGAGAATCAGCACAGCAATGCAAGCTGCAAACGCGGGGACGCTTGCTGTGATCTCTCTGCTTTACACTGCGGGGTTTACGGCGCCGACCTAGAAGGGAGCCTCCAATGAGAACGATATGGTTCCTGTTTGCGCTTTTGTCGGCGGGTTCGCTCCCAGCGCAGGATCAGCAGAGTTGTGCTGTCTATAATCCACCTACGCAGCCGGGAAAAAACCATGCGCCGCCAGGAGCAACTCAGTGGCGCCCAGGTCGATCTGTTCAGGCTAGAAATCTAAGGACAGCAATGACGCTTTTGCGACAAACCGCAACATCGGCGTCGGCTATAATGTGTCGTAACGCTGGTTGGGTTTTCCCGCCTCGCTCCCTGCAGTTCCAGAGGACGGATTCAGCCTCGTTATAGAAGACTGCTGAAGGGAGTCCGCATGGCAATCGAGAAATCGGAATACATTTGGCACAACGGCAAACTCATTCCCTGGGATGAGGCGACGATTCACGTGATGTCGCACGTGGTGCACTACGGGTCGTCGGTATTTGAGGGGATCCGTTGCTACGCGCCGCCTTCCGGGCCGGCGATTTTCCGAGCGAACGAACATATTCAGCGGCTGCTCGATTCCGCGAAAGTCTACCGCATTGACGTGGACTACACGCGCGACCAACTGGTGAAGGCGATGCTGGAAACGGTGGGCAAGAACGGGGCCTGGCCATGCTACGTGCGGCCGATTGTTCTGCGCGGGTACGGCGAGGCGGGAGTGAATCCGTTCAACTCGCCGACCGAGGTTTACATCATTAATTATCCGTGGGGAAAATATCTGGGCGGCGAGAGCGATGGGTGCGACGCGTGCGTTTCGTCGTGGACGCGGCTGGCTCCAAACACTCTGCCGGCGATGGCCAAGGCGGGCGCGAATTATATGAACTCGCAGCTCATCAAGATGGAAGCCATCGTGAACGGCTATGCCGAGGGAATTGCGCTGGACGTGAATGGCTATGTGAGCGAAGGGTCCGGCGAGAATGTATTCCTGGTACATCACGAGAAGCTGATCACGGCGCCGCTGGGGAACTCGGTGCTGCCGGGGATTACGCGGGATTCGGTGTTGCAGATTGCGCGCGACTTGAGTATTCCGATTGTCGAGCAGATGATTCCGCGCGAGATGCTTTACATTGCCGACGAAGCTTTCTTTACCGGAACAGCGGCGGAAGTCACGCCGATTCGCTCGGTCGACAAAATTAAAGTGGGCAAGGGCGGAATGGGTCCGATCACGAAGGCGATCCAGAAAGAATTTTACGCCATCGTGCGCGGGGAAAAAGCGGATCGCCATGGGTGGCTGACCGCGGTGCCGGTGAGGAGCAAGCAGCCGGTAAGCGTGTAGGGTTGGTTTTCTTCTGAGAAGATCCCACTTCTCGCAAAAACGGCGAGAAGTGGGGCACTCGGCTAAGCCTCTCCTCCTTGGGGGTTCTCATGTATTTCTGCAAGGCTAAGGCTCCCGCAGTGCTGCTCTGCTTTGGTCTGCTTGCCTCCACGATCGCCCATGCCGTGTGCGCGATCGACGTCGTCGTGGTAAGAGGGCGAGTCGAACACGCGCCTCGAGGAGCCACGGTTCGCGTAGAGCTTCTTTATCCCCACAACGCGGGAAGCGACTCAAGCGAGACAACGCTGGAGGGCCCGGAATTCAAGCTTTCGGTTGACTTCCTCACCCAAAGCCGCAGACCCGTGTTGGTCGGGGAATGGCGTCAGAAGTGCGACCGCAAGCCAGAAACGATCGTCGTCACATTGATGGGCGGCGACCCGTTGCAGGAGTACGACCGCGTTTCCCTGAAGCTGAGTTCAGATTTCAGGCAAACGGATGCGAGTGGCTACGCGTCGAAATCTGAGATTGTGCTGAAAGGACCGGAGTAGAAGAACGTGGCGACGGAGGGCTTGGGGCCAGGTTTGAGTTATTTCGCGTGATGCAATTGAGCCCGCAGCTTTTCTACCATCAGACCGACCAGCGCATAAGTGACAGCGTTCGCGGCTAGAGCCTCGTGCAAACTAATAGGGTAATGTCGGCCTGCGATGGCAACCGGGCAAGTTAAACAGACGAGAGTCCAGATGTCCCGCATTCTTTCGTTTGTCGACGGGAAGGTTGCGAAGGCAAAAAACGCCCACAGGCCGGCAACAAGAAAACCCGCACTCGCCCACATCGCAATTCGATATTTCATTGCGTCGCTCTTAACCAGCATCATTCTACGACCTTCCGCCTCCGGACGTACGATTGATGGGATCGAATTCAGGCATCCCTACGGGATGCGTGTCTGCATTTGGGGACCTTCCCGGCGTTGAAACGCCGGGCTATTTTCAGGCGTCCTGCGGACGCGGAATCCCGTAGGCACCCTCGCTCCGCCAAATTTCTTTCGAAGAGAGCGTCTGGTATCCTCCTGCGAATGCCGGAAGTGTTTCCCATTCTTATTTCGGTTGCGGCAGACGATGCCGGAAAGCGGCTGGATCAGTTTCTCGCGGCGCGGTTGCAGTCTGTCAGCCGGGCTCGGGTACAGGAACTGATTGCCGGCGGCAAGGTGCTGATGAATGACGCTCCGGCGAAGGCTTCACTCAAGTTGCGCGGGGGGGAACGCATATCCGTGCTGGGCGAGGCGCAGCGGGCACCACTCAAGGCCATCGCCGAGGAGATTCCGCTCGACATTGTTTATGAGGATGACGATCTGGCGGTGATCAACAAGCCGGCGGGAATGATGGTGCATGCGGGCGCGGGGGCGACCGACGATGCGCGCAATCGCGGGACGCTGGTGAATGCTCTGTTGCATCATCTGGCGAGCCTGTCGGGGGTGGGCGGGGAGTTGCGGCCGGGGATTGTGCATCGTCTGGATAAGGAGACGAGCGGGCTGATCGTGGTGGCGAAAAACGATGAGGCGCATCGCAAGCTGAGCGCGCAGTTTGCGGCGCGTGAGGTGAAGAAGAAATATGTGGCGCTGGTGCATGGGTGGGTAAAAAAAGATTCGGGAACGCTGACGCAGAGCATCAGCCGGGATCGGGTGCGGCGCACGCGGATGACGACGCGGCTGGAGGGTGGGCGCACGGCGGTGACGCATTATCGCGTGCTGCGGCGCCTGGATACGAAGTTTGGGAAATTTACTTTGCTCGATGTGAAAATCGATACGGGGCGGACGCATCAGATTCGGGTGCATGTGGCGGCGATGGGGCATCCGGTGGTGGGGGATACGATGTATGGGGCGCCGGGGGAGATGCGGGTTATATCCAACGCAAAGTCAACATCCCCATCCTCTCGCAAAAAGCGCGAGAAGGATGGGGCACCCGGGATTGGGTTGGGGCGGAATTTTCTGCATTCGGGGGAGCTGGAATTTCGGCATCCTAGTACTGGAGACATGATTGCATTGAAAAGCGAACTGCCGGAAGAATTGCAGGAGTTCTTGGGGAAGCTGCAAGCCGAGTAGAGCCTCGCCCCTTCAGGCGGGAACGAATCCAGAGCGGTTGCGGGGATAGATATAATAGATATCAAATGAGGGGCATGGCTACGCGAAAGGTCTTCCTGAGAACCTCAATCCTGGCGTGGGTAGCGGTTTTGCTGCTGGTGGCGGGAGCGCAGCGGTTTGGCATGGCACAGGCCGGCGTAGCGCAGACTGGGACGGCGCCGGCTGCGTCATCTCAGCCGACCTCGTCCTCGCAGTCTTCCGCGGAATCTCCTTCTCAATCACCCAAGGCGGCGGAGGCCACGCCGCAAGGCCCAGCCGCGGGAGAGAATGGCGGTGGCACGGGGGGCGATGCAGGAGATGTCCCGAAAATACGGGTGGGCATCAACGAAGTGAATGTGGTGTTCACGGTGACGGACAAGCACGGCAAGCGCGTGACGGATTTGAAGCAGAACGATTTTCGCTTCGTGGATGACAACAAGCCGGCCACGGAAATTCGAAGCTTCCACGCGGAAACGAATTTGCCGCTGCAGGTAGGATTGCTGATCGATGCCAGCAGTTCGGTGCGCGACCGGTTCAAGTTCGAGCAGGAATCGGCCATCGAGTTTTTGAATCAGACGGTGCGCAAGCGTTACGACCAGGCATTTGTGGTGGGGTTCGATGCGACGCCGGAGGTGACGCAGGATTTCACCGATGACACGGAACGGCTGGCACACGGCGTCCGCGAGCTGCGTCCGGGCGGCGGCACGGCGCTGTACGATGCGCTGTATTATGCCTGTCGCGACAAGCTGCTGAAGGCCCCGCAGATTGGACCGACGCGGCGAGCCATTATCCTGCTGAGCGATGGTGAGGATAATCAGAGCCACGTAACGCGCGAAGAGTCGATCGAAATGGCGCAGCGGGCGGAAGCCATCATTTACACCATCAGCACGAATGTGAGCGGGAGCAAAGGAGCGGGCGACAAAGTGCTGGAGCGCATGGCCGACGCGACGGGAGGGCGCGCATTTTTCCCCTTCCAGATTCGCGAGGTATCAAATGCATTCGCCGAAATTCAGGATGAGTTGCGCAGCCAGTATGCCGTGTCTTATAAGCCGGCGGACTTGAAGCCGGATGGGCACTTCCGCACGATTGAGATTGTGGCGATCGACCGGAAGAACTTTCGGGTGAGAGCGCGGCGGGGATGGTACGCGCCGGTGCAATAAAATAGCTTCTAGCTTCTGGCTCCTAAGCTTAGGTCAAAAGCGTCGGTTTTCTCACGGACGGCGGAATGCCGGGATATTCTGGGACACCACTTCCGAAAAAATTAGGGATCAAGGCGGGGTTTCGCGCGCAATTGGCGAATGCTCCGGCGGAGGTTCGGACTGAACTCTCCGTGGCGCTGGCCGGCTGCAAGGTTATCAAGCAGGGCAATGAGCTCGATTTTGTGATGCTGTTCAGCAAGTCGCGGGCGGAGTTGGCGAAGGAATTCTCACGGCTGGCGAAGACTCTTGCTCCTGCGGGAATGCTTTGGGTGAGCTGGCCGAAGAAGAGTTCTGCAGTAGCGACGGACGTCGACGAAAACGTGGTGCGAGGAATTGGACTCGACGCCGGACTGGTGGATGTGAAGGTGTGCGCGGTGACAGAGGTATGGTCGGGACTGAAGTTTGTACGGCGTGTGAAGGATCGGAAGACGATCTAGGGATCGAAAGCGGAAACGGCCAGACCTTGCACGCTCAGGGAGCCGGTTAGCTCCGACGTGCAAGGCTGGCCTGCAAAAAATCTACGCCGGTCTTGACCCCATCACGAGGTGCGCCACAAATGAAATGACGGCGAAAAGCAGCAGCAGATGAATCAGTCCGCTGGCTACATGGAACATCAGAAAACCGCCAGCCCAGAGAATGAGCAGCAGCAGGGAAATCACGAGAAACGGTCCGAATCGCATCTACGCCTCCTAAGACGTTAGCATTCCCAAGTTCGGCCCAGCAGAGTTCAACTGAGGGGCAGCAGAACCACTCCGTTTATACGGCGGAGCAGAGCAAGGCAATATCGGCAAAAGACTGTAAATGGCTGACGTTCCTGCGGTAGAGGGCGCAGCGAAAATCAAGGAGTTCGGCATGGTGAGAGTGGGACTGATTGGATTTGGAATGGCGGGCCAGGCATTTCACGCGCCAGTGATTCGCGGCGTACCAGGGATGGAATTGGCTTGCATCCTGGAGCGCAGGGGAACGCGGGCCCAGGAAAAATATCCTGAGGTGCGAGTGGCGCGGACGATAGATGAATTGCTGGCTGACAAAGAAATCCAACTGTGCGTGATCGCTACGCCCAACGATTCGCACTTTGAATTCGCGCGGGCATGTTTGTTGGCAGGTCGGGACGTGGTGGTGGATAAGCCGTTCGCGCCGACGCTGGCGGAATCGGAACAACTGGTGCAGTTGGCGGCGGAACACGGGCGGTTGATCACCGTGTATCAGGACCGGCGGTGGGACGGGGATTTTGGGACGGTGAAAAAGATCGTGCAGTCGGGACGGCTCGGGACGATCGTGGAATACGAATGCCGCTATGACCGCTTTCGTCTGGAGCCGAAGGCGAATGCCTGGCGGGAAAAAGCGGACCAGCCGGGAGCGGGCGTGTTGTTTGATTTGGGGCCGCACGTGATCGATCAGGCGCTGGTGTTGTTTGGCGAGCCGAGGGCGATTACGGCGTCGGCGTTCTGTGAACGGGAAACGTCGCAGGTGGACGATTCGTTTGATGTTTGCATGGAATATCCCAGAGTGCGGGCGATGGGGCGGGCGCGAATCGTCGCCTATGCGCCGGGGCCACATTTTCTGATTCATGGAACGAAAGGATCGTTCGTGAAGTATGGAATGGATCCGCAGGAGGCGCGGCTGCGGGGGGAGAACTGTCCGGACGGATTGGACTGGGGCGCGGATTGGGGAGTGGAAGCGGAAGAGTTGTGGGGAACGCTGAGCCTGGTAGGCGAGTCGAGCGTGAAAGTCAAGACGGAGCGCGGCGACTATCGCGGGTTCTATGCGAATGTGCGGGATGCGATCGAGAAGAAGGCGCCGCTGGATGTGACGCCGGAGCAGGCGCTGCGCACGATGCGCGCGGTGATTCTGGCACACAAGAGTAGCCGGGAAAAGCGCACTGTGGAGTGGGGAGAGCCGGCGGAATGACGACAAGGCAGTTGGTGAAATGCTACACGCGAGAAGGCGCTGCTTGATTTCAAGCAGCGCAAAGCCGCTACCATCGCCAACTTCCAGAGTCCCTCAAATCCTACTCAGTGACTTCGTTCGTAATTTACTTCATGACTACGCCGCAGGCGATGCGGTCGCCGGAGTTGCCGGAGGGATCAGTCTTCATGTCGTCGGCTTTGGCGTGGATGACGATCGCGGTGCCGCCGTTGCTGAAGAGCGAATGGGTCCCCTGGCCGAGGGTTACGTCTTTGTCTTCTACGGTCGCATCGGCTTTCCCTTTCACGTCGATTGCGAAATTCAGCATATCGCCGGCGTGATGGCCTTCGGGGTTGTCGAATCCGTGCTTCTTGTTTTCAGGATTGAAGTGCGGGCCGGCGGATTTGAAGTCGGGCGTATCGCACTTGGGGTTCTGATGAAAGTGGATGGCGTGCTCGCCGGGCGGCAGGTCGTGGAGATGCAGCTTGAGGCTGACGCCTGATCCTTGAGGCGTCACGATGATGGTGCCGACAGCTTTGCCCTGTGAGTCCGTCATTTCAACTTTGGTCTTGGCTGCGCTGGGAAGAGCAAAAGCAATCAGAGCGACAGCGGCGGCGAGCGTGGGGAGGGTTGTGTGTTTCATGCGAGGAATTATAGCCAAAGCCATACCATGTTGGCACCAAGGAGCCATGCTCGATCCACAGGAGGGTGGAGTATACTTCGGGAAAGTTTTAAATCTTTCCTGGGAAGCGTGGACTCATGGCTTTGAATGCAGTGGAGCAGGTGACGGAACAGGTTCCGGCAGACGATTTTCAAGCGCTGGAAGAGAAGATTTATCGCACTATCGAGATGTACAAAGCGGCGCGACAGGCGCAGGCCACGGCGGAACGCGACGCCGAACGGGCGCGGCAGCAACTGGAGGAGCGTGAAGAACAACTGGTAACCCTGAGGCGTGAGGCGGTGCAGTTGCGGAAAGAGCGGGAAGAGATTCGCGCACGCGTGGAGAAGATGCTGGAGCAGATCGAGACGATTGCGGAGGCGAGTTAGAGCGGCCTGCTCCTGAAGTGGATTTTAGGATCCGGGGCGCTGCCCGCAAGAAGCAGGTTCCTCGCTTCGCTCGGAATGACAAGTATTTGTAGAGTGACGAGCATTGGTGGAATGACAAGCATTGAGGGAACGATAGGGATTTACGGGTAGCAGTTATGGCAACGGCGGCTAAGGATTCAACCTTGAAGGATGCGCAAAACGGCAGCGTGCGGGTGGAGATTTTTGATCAGGCCTATAACCTGCGCGGGTCGGATCCGGAATACATTCTGAAGCTGGCGGAGTATGTGGACTCGAAGATGCGAGCCGTGGCCGAGGCGACCAACACCATTGATACGGTGCGACTGGCGGTGTTGGCGGCGCTGAACATCGCCGATGAGTATCACCTGCTGAAGCGGAAGCAGGAGAATGGGTCAATGGACTATCAGAAGCGCGCGCATGAACTGGCAAGCGCGCTGGACGAAGTGCTGAGAGAAAGTCGCAAGGCAGGCTGAGTGGCTTAAAACCTTCGAAGAGTTATTCCTCGTCGAACGAAAAAACTCCATCCGCCGTGCGGCGGCGAATTTCCAAAAACAATACGGTTCCTCTTTTGCACAAAGCTGCGAAGCGGATTGCAAGGGCGGATTGTGAAAGCGGGATTACTTTGGTTGCAAGTGATCTGCCAACTATTTGCGCTTCCCCTATTGCTAATCCACGGGGAGTTCTCCTAGCATCACAGGTGAAAGTCGGCCTGCGGGGTTGGTGATGACGGTAACCGATTTTTGAACCAATGCTGAATGAACGGGGACTCGACTCGAACTAGGATCCGGTGTGCAACGCTCCGCCATGCGGAGATGCCTAAAGGGTCTCGGCGGGTTCCCAACGTCTACCTGACGGTTCATTCTCGGCCCGTCACACGGCACAGTGGGTCGACTTGATTTTTGAAAGCCCCAGGGGCTAAAGCCCACGTCTTCTTCTCGCCTTTACGGCACGCCTGAAGTCGTGCCCTTCCCGTTCCCTGCTACACTGGTTCACGTAGCAAATCCTAGTTTCCCGCATCTAATTAAACTGTGTATCCACAATTAGTGCATTTCGGGCGGTTCTTTCTTCCGACCTACGGCTTCCTGGTTTCGATGGGAGTGCTGATCGGTCTATGGATCAGCGTGCGCAATTCCGAGCGATTGGGAATTGACGGCGAAAAGGCATGGAACCTGGGAATTCTGGTGGTGCTGTGCGGAATCATAGGCGCGAAGGTGCTCTACGTCATCAATGAGTGGGGCTATTACGCGGCGCATCCCGGGGAAATTTTCAGCGTCACCACGCTGCAGGCGGGAGGAGTTTTTTCCGGCGGATTGATTGCGGCCTTTGCGGCAGCGGCGTGGTATGTGCACAAGCATCACATGCCTCCGCTAGGAACCTGCGACGCATTTGCGCCGGGACTGGCCATGGGCCACGCCATTGGCCGGCTGGGATGCTTTGCGGCGGGATGCTGCTACGGAAAAGAGACGCATCATTTCTGGGGCGTGGTGTTTCACAATCCGCTAGCGAATCAAATTACCGGCACTCCGCTGAATGTGCCGCTGGAGCCAACGCAGTTGTTCGAATCGGCAGTGCAGTTCGCGAATTTTTTCTTTCTGATGTGGCTGCTGAAGCACAGGAAATTTGACGGACAGATTTTCGGGGCGTTCCTGTTTATCTATGGAGTGGCGCGATTCTTCCTGGAGTACCTGCGGGACGATCCCGGCCGAGGGTCAGTGTTTGGCGGAGCGATGTCGGGCACACAGCTGATCGCGATCGGCCTGGTGATCGGCGGCGGGCTGATCTGGTGGCTGCGCCCGGGGTCGAAGGTGATTCCGGCGCAGACGGTCGGAGCAACGCGCTAACCGACCGTCTGATTCCCCGGAGACGGCAGGCAGTGTTACTCGGCGCTGCCTGGAACTGCTGCAGCTGCCGCGTCGAATCCGATCTTGCTGTGGGTTCCGTCGCAGAAGGGCTTGTTCGTCGAAGCGCCGCAACGGCAGAGCGCAATTTTTTCTCCCGCCTCAATCTTCTTGCCGCTCGCATCGAGCAGGGTAATCTTCCCTTCAACCAAATATGGGCCTTTGGGCAAAACCTTAACGGTTGGATCTGACATTCATTTTCTCCTTTGTGATTTGTGGGATGGCAATGCGACAGCATTCTTAATAATTCTGCAATTACTTCCGGCGCGCATCCAGACTCCAGGGCCCAGAACCCAGCTGGGTGATGAGAAGCGCGCCGCCCAGCATGGAAACATTCTTCATGAACATGACGAGCTGCATTTGATACATCATGGGGTCGGTGACTCCCCAGAATTTGTGAATCATAGGCGTCACTCCCACAAGAAAAAGGACGATCAGCCACGCCCCGAGCTTGGCGCGGTAGCCGAGAAGAATGGAGAGGCCTCCAACAAAGGCGAGCACGCCCGAAAATGGCACGGCAATGGACACCATGGGTACGCCCTGCGACGCAGCATAGGCGATGGTCTGACTCATGAAATGGCGCGGCCCTGACATGATGAAGATC
>DATEQW010000173.1:0-27681 GCA_035272245.1 Candidatus Sulfotelmatobacter sp.
GACGGCGGAAGAACGCTCGCCAGAATCAGGGGATCGAGATAGCTCTGGTGGTTGGAAGAGATAATGTATGGGCCACTCTTCGGAAGCTTCTCAATTCCACGCACCTGTAGATGAAACCGGTCGAGGGCGATCACCTGCGTCAGCCGGGAAAACAAGTACCAGAATGTCGCGCTGATCGGCTGCGGTCGCGCCAGTTGGATCACATCGGACGGATCTGGCTGCTCCGCCAGAATCGCTTTCCACCCGGCGAACGCAGGCCGCGTTCCGCGCGTGCCTGAGCCGCTGGCCGCGCTTTGCAGAACCGCGTCCACCAAATCGCGCACCGTATAAATTCCGGAAAGTTGCGATTCTTCGACATTTCCTCCCAGCTGTTCTTCAAGGTGGCTGAGCAACTCGACCCGTTGCATGGAGTCGAGCCCCAGGTCGAGTTCCAAATTATGAGTAGGCCGAAGATTCGCAGGCGCCGTAGGCGCTGCTTCGTGCATAACCTGAAGAGCGCGCTGAACGTCAGGCTGTTCGAGCCACGCTGACTCGTCAGGAGTGAGTGGCTGTTCGGCGGGCAATTCCGAATCATCCGAAACTTTCCGTGCCTGATTCGTTTTCGCGCGTTTTTCTACTTCGAAACGCTTGATCTTGCGCGTGGTGGTTCGCGGCAAGTCCTCCTGCCAGATTTCATAACTTCCGATACGCTTGGTGGAAGCGATCTGTTGCGACAAGCCTTCGATATCGAAGCGGATGACTTCCTTCGCATTCACAATTTTTTTCTGGCGCAGGACATCAAAATTCGGCACGATCACCGCGTGCAGCCGGTCACCGGTCTCTCCGGGCTTCCCTTCGAGACCCATCACAGCGAGCTCTTTGATAAATGGCGATTTCAGATAATGGGCCTCAACTTCTTCCGGATAAATATTCTTCCCGTTGCTGAGGACGATCACCTCTTTCTTCCGTCCCGTGAGAAACAAATTACGGTCGGCGTCGAAGTAGCCGAGATCGCCGGTCTGGAACCAGCCGTCGCGCATCACGGCCGCCGTGGCATCCGGACGATTCCAGTAGCCCTTCATCACTACCGCGCCGCGCAACGCCACTTCGCCCGTCGCGGGACCACCGTCTTCTTGCGGCTGTGCGTCGATGATCCTCGCCTCGACGCCTTTCAGCGCCTTGCCCACTGAGCCGATCACATTCTTGCCCGGCGAATTCGCGAAGACGGCCGCAGTGGTTTCCGTCAATCCGTAGGCCTGCAGGACGTCGATGCCAAGATCATAGAAATCCTTGGCGATGGCAGGATCGAAGCGGGATCCTCCTGTGACCAGGTAGCGCATCTTCGTGCCTAAGGTCTGGTGGACCTTGGCAAATAGAATCGGTCCGGCATTGATGCCGAACCTTCGCAGATTGCGATTTAACGCGACCAGAATTTTGAATATCTTTTGCGTCAGCACTCCTCGCTTCTCGATCTCTTCAAAGATGCGCTGGTGAATGAGGTAGAAAAACTGCGGCACCACGGCGAAGGCGGTGATGTTGCGCTCGCGCAGGGCCCGCAACAACTCCGTAGTGTTCAGCGTTTCGAGATAAACAACGCGCGCCCCTTTGACCAACGGAATCATCAGGTTCGCCATTTGGGCCAACACATGAAACATAGGCAGCACGCCTAGAAGCGCGTCGGCCGGGCCGAGCTCCACCCAGTTGAATACCGCCTCCACTTCGCCCAACATGTTGGCGTGGGTGAGCATCACGCCTTTGGGATCGGCGGTAGTTCCCGAGGTATACAGCAGCGAAGCGATATCATCCGCCTTCGCGGGCGCGGGCTGGAAGTTTCCCGGTCCGCCTTCGAAGATTGCGGGTAGATTTCCTAGCCATTGTTCTTCTGTGGAGTGTTTGGCCGTGCGCTCCGGGTCGATGAGCACGAGCCCGATCTTGAGGTCTTCAACTGCTTCTCGCGCAATCGCGGCATGCCGGGCGTCGCAGAAAAGGACGCAGCTTCCACTGTCCTTCAACAGCTTCGTGAGTTGATCGGCGTGCAGCGCAGTATCGAGCGGGACGACGGTGCAGCCTGAGGCAATGACGCCTAAGTATGCGGCTACCCATCGCGGGTGGTTATCGGCCAGAATAGCCAAACGCGAGCCATGCGCGAATTTACTTTCGCCGATCCAGCGGCCCACAGATTCGGCCATGCGGCGGAGGTCGGCGTACGTGCAACTCTCAATCTGATCGTTACGTTGGAGTTCGAGGGCGACATTGTTCGGCCAGCGTTCCTCACATTCGAGAAAGCGGTCGTAGAAAGTGGGCATGCGTCGTGGGGAATATACACGAAAAAGGTTTTCACCGCAGTGTGCGCCGAGATCACTGAGACGCTTCAAGTCCCCGTGGACGAATCAGTTCCCCAGCATGTTCCTTGCTCCTGTCTGCTGCATCTAAATATGCTAGGCTAAAAGAGATACGCCAGGGCTGTTTCCTCTGAAGGATTTCACAGTTTGATAAACACTCTTATCGGCAAGGTCTTCGGGACGAAGAACGAACGGGTCATCAAGAGCATGATGCCCAGGGTCGAGGCCATCAATGCCTTCGAACCGCAGATGCGGCAGCTCACCGACGATCAGCTGCGCGCCAAGACGGATGAGTTCCGGCGGCGTATTCAGGAGCGGCTGAGCCGCGTCGCCAACGCACCCACCGCGGAGGTGGAGTCGGACGCCGACTCCGACGTTGACGTCGACCAGGCGAAGCAATTCGAGAAAGAGCAGTACGAAGCACTGCAGGAAGTTCTGGATGAAATCCTGGTAGAAGCTTTTGCCGTGGTGCGCGAAGCCGGGCGCCGGGTGCTGAACATGCGGCACTTCGATGTGCAGCTGATCGGCGGCATGGTGCAGCACAAGGGCATGATTTCGGAGATGAAGACCGGCGAAGGCAAAACGCTGGTTGCGACTCTTCCCGTCTATCTAAACGCGCTCAGCGGACGCGGTGTGCACGTCGTGACGGTCAACGACTATCTGGCCAAACGCGACTCGGAATGGATGGGCAAGCTTTATCGCTTCCTCGGCCTGACCGTGGGCGTGATCGTCCACGATCTTGATGATGAACAACGCCGTGCCGCTTATGCGGCCGATGTAACTTACGGTACCAACAACGAGTTTGGCTTCGACTACCTGCGCGACAATATGAAGTTCGATCTGAAAGATTGCGTGCAGCGCGGCCACAATTTTGCCATCGTCGATGAAGTGGATTCCATCCTGATCGACGAGGCGCGCACCCCTCTCATTATTTCGGGCGCGAGTGAGGAGTCAACCGATAAGTACTACCGGGTGAATCGCATTATTCCGAAGCTCGAAAAGGGCGAGGAAATCGAAGGCCCTCCCGGCGAACCCGCGCAGCTTACCGGCGACTTCGTGGTCGACGAAAAGCACCGCAACATTACGGTTACCGATGAGGGCTGGGAGAAGGTCGAAGGCCTTCTCGGCATTGGAAATATCGCCGATCCGGAAAACTGGCCGCTCAAGCATCACGTGGAAACTGCGATCAAGGCGCACGCGCTGTACCGCCGCGATGTGGAGTATGTGATTAAAGAGGGCGAAGTCATCATCGTCGACGAATTCACCGGACGCATGATGCCCGGCCGGCGCTGGTCCGACGGCCTGCATCAGGCGATTGAAGCCAAAGAAGGCGTGAAGATCGAGCGCGAGAATCAGACGCTCGCCACGATCACGTTTCAGAATTACTTCCGCATGTTCAAAAAGCTCTCGGGTATGACGGGCACGGCGGAAACCGAAGCAACTGAATTCGACAATATTTACAAATTAGACGTCATCGTGATTCCCACCAACAAGCAGATGCTGCGGCTGGAGAATCCTGACGTAGTTTTCCGTACCGAGAAGGAAAAATATTTCGCGGTAGCCGATGAGATTCAAAAGCTACACGAAAAGGGTCAGCCGGTCCTGGTCGGCACAACTTCCATTGAAAAGTCTGAGCGCCTATCCGAGTTGCTGAAGAAGAAGGGTCTGAAGCAGCATGTCGTCCTGAATGCCAAGTTCCACGAGCGCGAAGCTGAGTTTGTGGCGCAGGCAGGGCGTAAAGGCATGGTCACAATCGCTACCAACATGGCTGGCCGCGGTACCGACATTTTGCTGGGAGGCAATCCCGAATTCATGGCCAAGCAGGAGTTGGTGAAGAAGGGAATCGCTCAGCAACTGCGCGTGGCTCAGGGCAAGATTGAAGGTCCGCAGGAAGATGGCACGACTTCCATCTTTTACTACAACGGCAATGAGTACATGGTGCCGACAGACAAATGGTCTGAGGTTTTCAGCCGCTACAAGGAACAGACCGATAAAGAGCACGACGAAGTTACTGCCGTCGGCGGCCTGCACATTCTCGGCACCGAACGCCACGAGTCGCGCCGCATTGACAACCAGCTTCGTGGACGCGCCGGCCGGCAGGGCGATCCTGGCTCTTCGCGTTTCTACCTCGCGCTTGAAGATGACCTCATGCGCATCTTCGCCAAGGAGTGGGTATCGAAGCTGCTTGAGCGGTTGGGCATGGAAGAAGGAGTCCCGATTGAATCGAAGCTCATCAGTCGGCGTATCGAAACGGCTCAGAAGGCGGTGGAGGGTCAGCACTTTGAGTCGCGCAAACATCTTCTCGAGTACGACGACGTGATGAACAAACAGCGCGAGGCGGTCTATGGCCTACGCCGGCGCCTGCTCGAGGGTATGGATCAGAAGGATCTGATCCTGGAAGATTACGTTTCCGCCATTCTTGGCGATTTGATGGAGGAGTATTGCCCGCCCAAGGGCCACGCCGACGATTGGAACGTCAAGGGTCTCAAAGACGCGGTGTTCACGCGTTTCGGTGTGGATTTCATTGCGGAGGGCGTGAAGCCAGAGAGCTTGAATCGGCAGGAACTCGGCGATGCCATTTTCGACAAGCTGAAAGAGCGGTACGACGCGAAGGAAAAGCTGATCGGCGCCGACGCCATGCGCCATCACGAGCGCATGATTATGCTCAGCGTGCTCGACTCGCAGTGGAAAGATCACCTTCTCAGCATGGACCACCTGAAGGAGGGCATCGGCCTGCGTGGCTACGGCCAGCATGATCCGCTGGTCGAGTACAAAAAGGAATCGTTCGAGATGTTTGAGGCGATGCTGCAGCGCTTCCAGGAAGACACGGCGCGCTATCTGTACCTCATGCAGATCATCGAACGACCACCTGAGACCGAAGCGGCTGGTCCGCAGGGAAGCGAACTTGCAGCACAAGGTTCAGAGTCGGCAGTTCCAACTCGACAGGGTGGTGGTAACGGACATCATCCGCCGCGGTTGGTAGCGACTTCTGCCGACGACCTGGAAGAGGCTTTCATGCGCCGCAAGCGTCGAGAGTTGGAACAGGCGCGTATGGCTGGTTCCGGCGATGTGCAGCCTGTGCAACAAGTTGTTCGTGGCCAGGAAAAAGTGGGGCGCAACGATCCTTGCCCGTGTGGCTCCGGCAAGAAATTCAAGAAGTGCCACGGGGCCTAGGCTTGCGTCAGTCGCGCTGGGCCCACCGCTTCGGCTTAGTCGACCGAGGCGCGGCTTTAAACGTCATCTCGCCTGCGCTGCTTTTTGTCCGAGCTTTCCAATCCAGAAACAGGCTGGCATAGTTCTTTGTAATGTAATCCGCTGCGTTTACTCCTAGTTTTTTCGCGGTCGCATCGATCCATCGCGGAGCACCTTCGATCTCACAGAAATCGCCGATGGGTGTCTCATCCACCACGACCTGGCCTTTTCCGTCGGTCCACTCAGCGCGAAATTTTTCATAGCGAAACGACGGCGCGTATCCCAGAGCCCTCAGAATCAGATCCATCTGCTTTCCGTCGCCGACGGAGGTTTCCAATTCCTCGCGGCTGCTATGACGTCCAGTCTTCTTTCCGGCTTTATGCGTCAGCGTCCACTCAGAGCTGTAGTGGCGCAACCGCAGCAATTCCCGCCGACTCCTCAGCACTTCGCCGGGAAGGTCGTATAACGTGTTCATCTCGCGCGTCCGCTTGGTCACCACGCGAAATCCCGCGCCACGCAGCCTGCGGGCGAGGTCAGCTAAGTCCGCGACCCGAAACTTGATCTCGATTTCCTGGTTGGAAGGCATCGGAATCAGGCGCACAGCGCCCTGCGCGCCGTCGATCTGATGCTATCATCTGACCGATGAAGGACGCCTCATCCTCGGGAGATGCGCATGAAGAATCTATTCGAACCGGATGCGGTCAACGAGCTGATCTCCCGCATCGATAAGCTGCAACCCACGGCCCAACGTCAATGGGGGAAAATGGATGTCGCGCAGATGATGGCGCATTGTTCCGTTGCCCTCGACATGGCTTCCGGCCGTCTCAACCCGCCACGCATTCTCCTGGGGAGGCTGATCGGCTCATTCATAAAACCCATCTATACCAATGACAAGGCTTTCTCAAGAAACAATCCTACCGACAAGAAGCTGGTGATCTCCGATCAGCGAGATTTCCGGCGGGAACAAGAACAGCTCAAACTTCGTCTCCAGCAGTTTCACCAGGGAGGGGAAGCGCATTGCACCAAACATCCGCATCCGTTCTTCGGCGCACTCTCGCCGGCAGAATGGAGCAGGGGAATGTATAAACACCTCGATCATCACCTCCGCCAGTTCGGAGCGTGACGCGGCGCTTCCAAGCGGATAGCTTAACGGCCAGCGATCAACGGCTGGCGCCGACCAGCTAGTTAAACGTCGGTAGCTTGACCAGATCGTTCGCGGGAACGATCTCCACCGGCTCCCCGGCCTTGCGCCACGCGGCCAATCCGCCGACGATTACAAACGTGTTGAATCCTTTTTCCCGCAGCAGGTGCGCCACCCGGGCGCTAGTCGCTTCGCGCGCTCAAGTACAGTAGAGGTAAATGTCCTTATCTTTAGGAAGGTGCTTGATTTCTTCCTCGAGATTGTTGGGCTCGATGCGGATGGAGTTTCTGATTCGCGCCGCACCTGAATCGTAGTAGCCGTGGCTCCGGACATCGATAATCTGCACCCGGCTGGCATCCTCCGACGCCAGCCGCCTGGCTAATTCTTCCACCTGTACGCGCGGCACCACGCTGTAGGTTTTGTTCTTGCGGTATTGCACCACGCGGTAGATTCCATACACCACCAGAGAGGCGATAATCACCGCTTCCATGGTGCGTCCGACCGCGTGAAAGCCGCGCAAGATGGCAGCCAGAAAATCGCGGGAAAGAAATCCAATCAGAAGATACGTCAGGGAATAGAGCAGAGCGCCCGCCAGATCGAGCCGCAGGAACTGCGAGAAGCGCATCTTCATGCTGCCGGCCAGCGGCGCAGCCATGGTGTTCACGCCGGGGATAAACTTCGCCACCACCAGCGTGATTTTGCCGCGCTTGTAAAACGATTCGGCGGATCGCAGAATGCAGGTTTCCGGATTGATCGACACCCGGCATAGAAATCCCAGCAGCGCCCACCCCATGTAC
Organism: Candidatus Sulfotelmatobacter sp.; assembly: GCA_035272245.1. Lineage (GTDB taxonomy): Bacteria > Acidobacteriota > Terriglobia > Terriglobales > Acidobacteriaceae > Sulfotelmatobacter. Next base: position 7,452 of record DATEQW010000173.1, read on the forward strand.
CGTCCCAGCCAGAATTGGGACGAATCTCCGAGCAGCAACGCTACGAGCGCTGCGGAAAGAACGTACGGGCCCCACAGGGCATGTGCCGCTACGGCGGCCCCCGCGGCCACCAGGGCGATCGCAGCAGGGAAGGGAAGCCCCATTGCTTCTGCCAGTAACAGCCCGAAGAGTAAGGCGTATCCGTGATGCGCCATTGGCGAAAACAGGTTCATAGACGGTTTTGGATAAGGAAAAGCCAGGAAAGGTTCAGTATAAACAAAGCCGGTGCTTCGTCCGAAGGACGAGGCCCGGCTCTGTTACAGGGAGGGTATGTGTCCCGTAGGATTCTCCCCGTGCAGGGTGAGTAAACTGGCAGCGGCTTTCACTCGGAGTTTCTCGGCCCTATACGGGTCGGCGCGTCGATTAGTAACCAAGGCGCCTTTTTTCGCAAAGCTTCGACTGAAGCCGCCGCCTTTTCGTTGGCCGTGCATCCGTAGTGGACGAGGTACCCGAGCGACTTGCCTTTCACAAGCGCCGGGAGAGATCAGGTGGATGCTCTTTGGCGATCCATCGCATGTCAATGCGTCTCGTTAGCCTTCCGCTTATCGGACACCCCCACCAACTGCCGGGATTATGGCCCAGCCTGTGGAAAAATTTCTGTGGTTCTGGTCACAGATTTGTGTGATGGAAATCAAATCGGCGAAAGAACTCCGATGAGAGAGGGCTTGGCGCCCCCCGATCAAAAGGAGGGAACTAGTAAGAAAAAAGGGACGGCTCGCGCCGCCCCCCATTTCGAAAAGAGCTGAATTACTTGCTCATGGAGTCGTTATTCATAGATCCGCCCTTCAACATCTTTACGCTCATCACATGGATCTGCCCTTTGTCAGAATAAACGTGAGCGCTGAGCTGAACGTGATGGCCTTCGTGTCCTTTGAGCTCTTCCGGGTTCATCACATCCCAGCTTTTGCCATCTTTATCGTTCACGAAAACGTACTTGTCGCCATCCGCCTTCACCGTACCCTTCAGCGTCATGAGCGGCGCCTTGGCTGCGGATTGATCGGACTGAGATTGCGACATGTTATTGTCTTGTTGCGCGAAAACATTCAGGCTCATCGCGAAGGCCACAGCCAGCAGACAAACCAGCAAGTTTTTCATGGGATATCTCCTTGTTTTTTGTTTTGTTTTGGTTACCTGGCCAGATTCTTACCACGGTCGTCCTGATAACGTTTTTGAGGTGACAAACGGATTGGTGCACCCTGTGAATATCCTGACTATTGGTCGCCGGGAGGATGAAAGAGGTTGCCCACGATGACGAAAATTATGATGCGCGAAATATATCAGGAATAGCACTGGAGACCTTCTAAGTGGCTGGGACTATTTTTCCCGGGCCACCACAAATTCCGGAGCCCACAGGAGCGCCCGCTTAATCTCGGAATCCGGGAAAGTGCAAATCGCTTTCGCCGCGGACTCGGCGTAGCGGGAGGCGCGTGCGGTTGCGGCTTCGAGCGAGCCATAACGCTGCAGGATTTCCATAATCTGCGCGTGGGTTACACCATTGAAAGCCCGGTCGCACAAGACCTTCTCGATCTTGGCGCGTTCCTCGGGCGTGCAGCGCTCCAGCGCGTGGATCACCGCCATCGTGACCTTGCCCTCGCGCAGATCGCTTGCCACCGGCTTGCCCAGCACATCTTCAGAAGCAGTCAGATCCAGAACATCATCCACTATTTGAAAGGCCATGCCGAGATCGTGGCCGTACTGACCCAGAGCCTCTTCCTGTGCGGCGGTTGCTCCCCCCAGAATCGCTCCCAGCCGCATGCAAACGGAAAAAAGGCACGCGGTCTTGCGGTAAATCAGATCGAAATGCTCATCCAGCGTGATCAGCTTTCCCAGCTTTTCCATCTGCAGCAGTTCGCCTTCGACCATCTGCTGCGTCAGTTCGATCAGGGTGTCGAGAATGCGGAAGTTGCGCTCCTGCACGGCCACTTTGAACGCCTGCATGTAGAGCCAGTCGCCTGCCAAAACGCACTTCGAATTACCCCACTGGGTATTGGCGGCGGGCCGGCCACGGCGCGTCCTGGCCTCATCGATAATGTCGTCATGAACCAGCGTAGCAGTGTGAATGATCTCGACCACAGCGCCCAGGCGCACCGCTCCGCGTCCCTCGTAATGAAATAGTTTGGCCGAAAGAAAAAGCAGAGCCGGACGGATCCGCTTGCCCCCGCCGTTCCGCAGATATTCGCCAATCTCGGTGATCGCCTGTACGCCCGAGACGGTATCCTCCCCGAACTCGCCCTCCAGCGCCGCAAGATCCTCGTGCAGCAGGTCGAAGACTTCCTTCCCGTTAATGAGAGGCGGTGCGCTCAATGTGGATTCCGATTACTTGATTCTCACCACGGAGACACGGAGTCACAGAGAAAAAACTCAACGACCTTCAAGGTCCAGTTCGAACCCCGAGCCCAGATTCCTTGCATTCTCCGTGTCTCCGTGCCTCCGTGGTAGATTCGTTCTTAATTCGTCCGGTAATTCGTAAACTGTAGGTCGATTCCAAAATCGTGCTGGCGCAGCATGGTGATCACTTCCTGCAGCGTGTCGCGGTCCTTGCTGCTCACCCGCACCAGATCTCCCTGGATCGAGGCCTGCGCTTTCTTCTTCGAGTCCTTCACCAGCTTTACGATCTCTCGCGCCTTTTCGATCACGATGCCTTGTTGCATTGTCACCTTGCGCTTGGCGGTCCCGCCGGCGGCCGGTTCGACCGCGCCGTAGGTTAATCCCTTCAGCGAAACACCGCGCTTCACCAGTTTCTGCTGCAAGATGTCGTTCACCGCCTTCAGCTTGTACTCGTCGGCGGAGTGCAGAACGATGGCATCCTTCTCCAGTTCAATATTAGATTTCGAATCTTTCAAATCGAAGCGGGTGTGGATCTCCTTCAAAGCCTGCTGGATGGCATTTGACACCTCTTGCAGGTCAATTTTGCTCACGATGTCAAAACTGTTATCAGGCATCGAATTTCAATTCTTTCTGAAATGATGGAATCTGAATCTTGAGGTTATCAGAAGAAAGACTCCCGGAGGAGGGTCAAGGCACCGAAACTTTGCTTTCAGCGGTTTCAGCCAATTTGAAAAAATTGTAGAAATTCCGGGTAGTTTGTTGTCCGACTTCCTCTGCCGTCAATCCCCGCAACTCGCCCAGTTTTCGGGCCGTTTCTTTCACGAATGCCGGCTCGTTGCGTCTGCCACGATGCGGCACTGGAGCCAGGTACGGCGAGTCCGTCTCAATCAAAATTCGATCGAGAGGCACTTCCAGGGCCGCGTCACGAATCTGCTGGGCCTTGGGAAATGTCACGTTGCCGGCGAATGAAATCATGAAGCCCATACCGAGCGCTCTTTCGGCTTGCTGCCGGTTCCCCGTGAAGCAATGCAGAATTCCGCCAAAACTCTGCTTTGACCAATGGTCGCGCAGCAGGTCGAAACAGTCTTCCCAGGCCTTGTCGCTGCCCTCCGATGGACGACAGTGAATCACGATAGGCAGTTTCGCCGCCGTCGCCAGCTCCATTTGCCGCCTGAAAACCTCCTTCTGCACCTCTCGCGGCGAATGATCGTAATAGTAATCCAGCCCGATCTCGCCCCACGCGATCACCTTGGGATGCCGTGCCAGGCGCTCCATATTCTGGTACGCAGCCTCATCCGCGAGCCGGGCTTCGTGGGGATGAATGCCAAGGGTCGCATAGATGAAATCGTATCGTTCGGCCAGTTTGATTCCACAATCTACCTGCGCCGGGCCATCCCCGTTGCCGATGGCGACCATGGCCTGCACACCGGCTTCTTGTGCCCGAGCGATTACTTGTTCGCGATCGGAAGCGAATCGTTCGCCATCGAGATGTGCGTGAGAGTCTACAAACATTCGTATCTGTGTATGTGGGGACAGCCGCCCTCGGCTGTCCACGCCGAGCGAAAGCTCGGCTCGTCTTGACTGTGTGACTAATGACTGGCCTTGGTATTACTTCAATCTCGCGCCGACGGGCACATCTTCCAGAAAGCCTGCCAGCACTGGTTTCCCGTCTTCGAGCGACGCTGCCACGATCATTCCGTTTGATTCCATTCCACGCAGCTTACGCGGCGCCAGGTTGGCCACGATCACCACTTTTCGCCCGACCAATGTTTCTGGCGCATACGCTTCGGCGATTCCGGCCAGCACCTGCCGCACTTCGGTTCCGATATCAATTTCCAGGCGCAAAAGCTTGTCAGCCTTGGGCACTCTTTCGGCGACCTTCACCAACCCGACCCGCAGCTCGATCTTCGTGAAGTCATCGATCGAGATTTTTTCACTCGTCGCTGGAACCGGCGATGGAGCTGCCGGTGTATTTGTCTGCGCCGGCACTGCGACAGCTGGAGCCTCAGCCACCGGCGTTACTCTGTGCTCCTCTTCCATCTTCTGCATCCTCTCAATCGCGCTCTTGTCGGCGCGCGGAAACACGGGCTGTATATCGCCGAGCTTCGTTCCCAACGGCAGCTGTCCCCAGTCCAGTTCACCTAAAGCAAGCTTCTTGATGTCCCCCAACCCCAATTGCAACCAAATCTTCGCGGTCGCGTCGGGGATTACCGGATGGGCCAGGGCAGTCGCAATACGCAGAGCTTCCGCCGCCGTGTAGAGCACCGTCGCTAAACGCGAGCGGCTATCTTCGTCGTGCTTTTCGCCTAGCGCCCACGGCTCATTCTCAACGATGTACTTGTCCACCGCGGCCACGAGCGCCCACGCCGTTTCGAGCGCGCGCGAAAATTGGAACTGATCAAACAGCGTCCCGAACTCGCGGATTGTCTTCCGCGCCGCCTCGGCGATGGCCGCATCGGCACTGGTTCTTGATGCCCCATGCGACGGATAAGGTACTTCGCCTTTGAAATAGCGGTTGATCATGGTCAGCGTGCGGCTGGCCAGATTTCCCAGCCCGTTCGCCAGGTCGGAGTTATAGCGCTGCACCAGCGCGTCGAAAGAAAATGATCCATCCTGTCCGAACACGACTTCGCGCAGCAGAAAATAACGCAGCGCGTCCGCGCCCAGTACATCGAGAATGGTCTCGGTGCGCACGATGTTGCCGCGCGACTTCGACATCTTGTTTTCTTCAAACAGCAGCCATCCATGCGCCACGATGGTTTTCGGTTCAGCCAGACCCGCTGCCATCAGGAACGCCGGCCAGTACACGCAATGGAAGCGGACAATTTCCTTGCCGATCATCTGTACATCGGCGGGCCAAAACTTCTTGAAAGCCTCCTGCGCCCCGGCGTGCGAAGAACCGTAGCCGATCGCGGTCAGGTAGTTCGCCAGTGCGTCGAACCAAACGTAAATCACGTGCTTGGGATCATCCGGGACCGGAATGCCCCAGGAAAATGTTGAACGGCTGATCGACTGATCACGCAGTCCCGAGCGCACGAAGGAAATCACCTCGTTGCGCCGTGCCTCGGGACGAATGAAGTGCGGATTCGAATAGAGAGCGAGCAGCTTTTCCTGAAAGGCTGAGAGCTTGAAGAAGTAGTTTTCCTCATGCACCGTCTCGGTAATGCGCCCGCACGTGGGGCAGGGATCGCCCGGCTGCGCGCCATCGACATAGAGTTCGTCGGAGACGCAGTACTGCCCGGTGTATGTGCCTTTGTAGATATAGCCGTTGTCCCGAATGCGCCGAAAAAGCTCCTGCACGCGTTTTTTGTGCCGGTCTTCCGTGGTGCGGATGAAGTCGTCGTTCGAGATCCCCATCCGTTTCCATAGCTGGCGAAACTCCGCTGAAATTTCATCAGCATATTGCTGCGGAGTCTTTCCCGTGGCCTGCGCGGCCCGCTCAATCTTCTGCCCATGCTCATCGGTGCCAGTGAGAAAGAAGGTTTCCGCTCCCAACAATCGCTGCCGCCGCGCAATCGTGTCGCAGGCAATGGTCGTGTAGGCGTGCCCGATGTGCGGACGGGCGTTCACGTAATAAATCGGCGTCGTAATGTAGAACTTCTTGCTCATTTCGTATCTTTACAAGCTTTAATAGCCTTCCCCAACTTTTGTCCTTCCGAAGCGGCGTTAAGCCAGCGCAGATAAGCTTCTACCGCCTCTCCCATCACCCTCTTCAGCGGCACGTGATGCGCGGCCGCGATCCGCCGGCAATCCTCATACTCCGGAGCGTAATTCGTAATCGTTCCGTTCATGCTGGCGACCTTGATCCTCACATCGCCCCAGGGAGTAGCGACGCTCTCCCACCGGCGCGCCAGGGTTTGCCGCGCCTCCTGGCGGCGCCTCACTCCCAGCGTGGTTGTCTCCGCAAAAATGATCTGCGTGAGCTTCGCGGTATCCTCCAGCTTGCACAGGACGGTCAACACCATTCCGGGACGATTCTTCTTCATCTGCACGGGCATACCGAATACATCCAGCGCGCCTTCTTCCAGCAAGCGATCCATCACATATCCGAAGATCTGTGGATTCAGATCGTCAAGGTTCGCTTCCAGCACGCTGATCGTGTCGGACCCCGCGTTTGCGGCGAACGCCGACGAGCCAGTCTCGCCGATCGTCAAACGCACCACATTGGGATGCCCCGGGAAATCGCGAGATCCCGCGCCATATCCTGATTTCTCAATCTTCATCTCGGGAAACGCCGAGAAACGCGATGCCAGCGCCTTCACGATCGCTGCGCCTGTCGGCGTAACCAGTTCAGCCTGCAGCGCCGACGAATAAACAGGCGCGTCCTTCAGCAGTTCCACCGTGGCCGGAGCAGGCACCGGAAACGTCCCATGCGCGCACTTCACCATTCCTCCGCCAACGTTCAAGGGTGAACAGATAATCTCATCGACTCCCAGGGTCTCTGCGCCAACGGCAGCACACACGATATCGACCATCGCATCGGCCGCGCCGACCTCGTGAAAGTGCACGCTCTCGATCGAAGTATTGTGAATCTTTGCCTCTGCTTGTCCCAGCGCCTCGAAAATGGCGATGGCGGTTTTCTTCGCTACCGCCGAAATCGAAGCGGCGGAAATAATCCCCCGAATCTCAGTCAACCCGCGACCGTGAGAATGCTGGTGCTCGAGCGTGGCCGACACCGTGGTCCGCGAAGCCGCGCCATGAGACGGATGCGAGTGGCCATGATGCTCATGCTCCCCGTGCGAATGCTCTGGGTTCTCATGTCGATGCTGCTTCTGCTCCCAATACTCCTCGCGCGGTAGATCCTTTTCTCCATCAACCCATACATCCACCTTGGTGGCGGAAATCCCGCTACGCACCACTCGCGAAATCTCCAGCCGTGCCCCGATTCCAAGTGCCGCCACGTTTTCTTCCAGCGTCTGAGGCGGAACTCCAGCATCCACGAGCGCCCCGAGAAACATGTCGCCGCTCATGCCGGAAAAACACTCAAGGTAGGCTATGCGCATAGAAAAACCAATCCACCACGGAGGCACGGAGCCTCGGAGAAAACAGAACTAATGGGGTCCTAAAGATGCGCTCTCTGGGGCTCCCTATCTCCGGGATGATCAGATTTCACTGATTTTTCATCATAGGGAACCACGCATCTCGCGTCAAACCTGCGTCGGGATGCGGTCTGCTAAAATCACTGTCTTCATAAACATCATAGAGGGAATCCTTGTATCGTCATCTTGAACAACGTCTAGGCCAGCGCCTTCTGGAGTTTCTCCAGTTGCGGTATCCGGGGGCGAGCTTGCCGAGAGTGGTCATCGAGCAGCCTCCAAAGGTGGAACTTGGTGATTTCGCTATTCCTCTCTTTCCATTTGCTAAGCCGCTGCGCACAGCTCCGTTGAAGATCGCCGAAGCGATCCGCACCGAGATTGGTCCAATAGAAGGCATCGCTGAGATGCAGGTTGCGCCCCCGGGCTATCTGAATGTGCGAGTCGATCGCGCCTGGATGGCGGCGGCGTTGGCTGCAGACCACAATCCGGTCTCGGACAAGTCCGTAGGAAAGATTCTGGTCGAGCACACCAGCATCAATCCCAACAAGGCCGCCCACATCGGCCACCTGCGCAACGCTATTCTCGGTGACACGTTTGTGCGGTTGCTGCGTTTCGCGGGCAGGGAAGTCGACGTCCAGAACTACATCGACAACACTGGCGTGCAAGTTGCCGACGTGGTGGTGGGCTTCACGCACATCGAGAAAAAGTCGCGCGCTGAAATCGAAGCTCTGGCGCATCAACCTCGCTTCGACTACTACTGTTGGGATCTCTACGCCCGCGTCTCGCACTGGTACGAGCAGGATAAAGAACATTTGCAAGCCCGCCGCGAAACCCTTCACGCCATCGAAGATGCCAGCAGCGACACTGCAGCCATCGCCGAATTGATCTCGACCGCCGTCCTGCGTCGCCACCTCGAAACCATGGATCGCCTCGACATCGAATACGATTTCCTGCCCCGCGAGAGCGAAATCCTGCACCTGCACTTCTGGGATGCGGCATTCACCAAGCTGAAAGAGGCTGGCGTATTAACGTTCGAGAGCGAAGGCAAGAACAAAGGCTGTTGGGTGATGCGCCGCGCCGGAACGATTTCCACAGCAGAGGACACGGAGAGCACACAGGAACCAGACACGATTTCCGAAGACGATCAGAAAGTCATCGTCCGTTCCAACGGTACCGTAGGCTACGTAGGCAAAGACATTGCCTATCACATGTGGAAATTTGGCCTGCTGGGGCGCGATTTCGGCTATCGCAAGTTCTACCGCTATCCCAATCGACACGATTGCTGGATTTCCGCCACCGAAGGCGAGAAAAATCATCCTCACTTCGGCGACGTTGCCGAGATCTATAACGTCATCGACGCCCGCCAGTCCGAGGCACAAAACACAGTCATCGAAGCGCTGCGCGGACTTGGTCACAATGAGGCGGCCGACCACTATACGCATTTTTCTTACGAGATGGTCGCACTCACCCCGCGCTGTGCCGCCGAACTCGGTTACACGCTCAGCGAAGAGGATAAAACGCGCTCCTACATTGAGGTTTCAGGCCGGAAGGGTTTCGGAGTCAAAGCCGACGACCTGCTCGACCAATTGATCGTCTCCGCGAAAAACGAAGTCGATTCCCGCCATCCGCAACTTACTGATACCGAACGCCTGTCGATTGCCACACAAATCGCCATCGGCGCGTTGCGCTACTTCATGCTGAAGTTCACCAAACAGTCGGTGATCGCTTTTGACTTCAAAGAAGCGTTGAGCTTTGAGGGAGAAACTGGACCCTACGCGCAATACGCCGTGGTCCGTGCCGCCAGCATCTTCAAGAAAGCGGGAATCGATGCCGACGCCTTCTGCAAGCATGTTTCAGACAGCCTTTCTTCCGCTGATCTAGCCCAATTTCTAACCGGCGAAGCCGCCAACGAAATATGGGAGCTCTGGCTCGCTGCGTCGAAGACGTCATACATTATCGACCAATGCATCTCCACTACCGAACCCGCTCATCTAGCGAAGCATGCATTCCAACTCGGACAACTGTTTAACACTTTTTATCATCGATATCCCATCCTGAGCGAGCCGGATGAGAAGCGAAAACAATTTCTTCTGGCTACCGTAGCCGTGGTTCGGCGGGAACTGATTCGCACTCTGGAAGTGATGGGTATTACCGCACCTCCGGTTATGTAGGGCGGTCATGTAGAAAAGAGATACTGCGTGGCGCGGACACTTTTGCCCGTGTTTTCGCCCGAAGAGACAAAATGTCTGAAGCTGATTTCCCTGCTGCTCAGCCTCGCTCTTGGCTCCGGATTCTCGTACGAGTTACCCTCGCCTTCGTCGTTCTCCTTGCGATCGCCGGATTCCTCTACGAAAACATTTCCGAGGCCCGCGACCGTCGCTTCCATCCCATGCCGGGCAGACTTGTCGACGTCGGCGGCTACAAAATGCACATCGATTGCACGGGGCAGGGCGCTCCGACCGTGATTCTCGACTCGGGCCTTGGCGACTCCTACATCTCCTGGCACAAGGTGCAGCCCCAGATTGCTTTGTTCACGCGCGTCTGCTCTTACGACCGTGCGGGCATTGGCTACAGCGATTCCAGCCCGCGCTCGCGCACTAGTAAGGTGATAGCCGAAGAGCTGCACGCGCTTCTGCAAAATGCCGGCATCTCGCCCCCTTACGTTCTCGTGGGCCACTCCATGGGCGGATATAACGTTCGCCTGTTCGCCAGCCTTTATCGAAGTGAAGTCGCTGGCATGGTTTTGGTGGATTCTTCCCACCCTGAACAGGAAAAGCGTTTCCCCCAGGCCTTGAACGATCTGGACAAAACCTGGGTGCGAGAGCAGGAGTTTCTGGCTTTTTCGATGCCTTTCGGAGTTCCACGGCTGTTGGGTTTCTGTGACAAGGACGGCGCGGTTCGCGCCCCGGAGTGCAATTTTCACAGCACGCGAGAAGGCGTCGCAGAATTGAAAGCAATTTCTGAAAGTGCCGCTCAAACTGCCACCACCGGCTCGCTCGGCGATCTTCCTCTGGCCGTCCTCTCTCACGATCCCGATCAGCCCGAACCCGGCTTGCCCGAAGACCTGGTGAAACCCACAAATGATGCCTGGCAACAGATGCAGAATGAGTTGGCGCAACTCTCCAGCAGAAGCACGCACGTCGCCGCGAAGAATAGTGGGCATTATATTCAGATCGACCGGCCGGATCTGGTGATCGACGCCATCCGCGAAGTTGTGGATCAGGCTCGCCGAGATGATTCGCACTAAAACCCCCACCTTGGCAATCGGTGGCAACACTCCACATTCAAACCTGCTACTGTGAATTTTTCTCAATAATCTCCGCTCGTTCCCTTTTCGGAGGATGAATAATGTCTTCGTTCGACTACGCCGGCAGACGTGGGCCGCAGCTCACAATCTTTTTTCTGATTCTGCTCAGCACATTGGCATCGGCGCAAGATCCGCTTTCAGTTGAGGATCGACGCCAGCCTGCCGCATCTGTGCCGGCGCAGCGTCCCAGAATCGGTCTTGCGCTTAGCGGGGGCGGTGCGCTCGGCTTGGCTCAGATTGGCGTGATCCAGTGGCTGGAAGAGAACCACATCCCCATCGACCGCATTGCCGGAACCAGCATGGGCAGCATCATTGGCGTCATGTACGCGACAGGCATGTCGCCTGCGGAAATGCAAAAATTTGCCCAAGGCATTGACTGGAATGAGGCGCTGCTTCCCGAGCCCGACTACCGTCAGCTTTCCTATCGCCGCAAGCAAGATCGCCGCGATTACCAGGTCGAGGCGGCGCTGGGTGTAAAGCACGGGTTAAGGGGGCCGAACGGGTTCGATCCCGGTCTGGGCGTCGGTCTGCTTCTGGATCGCATCACCTTCGCCGAGTCCCGCATTGCCAGCTTCGACGACCTGCCCATCCCGTTCCGTTGCGTGGCCACTGATATGCAGAGCGGAGATCGCGTGGTGCTGCATGATGGTTCTCTGCCCAGAGCGGTGCGTGCCAGCATGGCGATTCCAGGCGTTTTTACTCCCGTGCAGATCGACGGCCGCGTGCTGGCCGATGGGGGCATGGTGGAAAATATTCCCGTGGAAGTCGCCCGCGAAATGGATGCCGATAAGGTCATTGCTATCGACCTTCAAATGCCGCTGGGCGGCAAGGAGGAACTGGAAACCATTACCGGCGTACTCTCGCGGGCGGTGAGCGTGATGATCCTGCAAAATGAGCGGCAGTCCCTGAAACTCGCCGATGCCATCGTCACTGTGGACACGGGAAATTTTTCCATGACGGACTATGATCGGGTTTCGGATCTCATCCGACTCGGCTACAAAAGCGCCGCGAACCATGCCGCCGCCTTGCTGCCTTACGCGATTCAAGATGACGCGGAGTGGCAGAAATATCTGATTGCGCGAAATGCGCACAAGCGCCCTCCGCCAAAGGAAGTGCAATCCGTGACCGTGGAAGGTGGAGACTCGGACACAAACCAGAGAATTGAACAACGTTTGAAATCAGACACGGGCGTGCCGCTGAATCTTTCGAAACTCGAAACTCAGCTGACGCGCATTGCCGGCCAGGGTGAGTTCGATCGCCTCGGCTACGAAGGCTTCAGCCAGGACGGTGTACCGGCCCTACGAGTGACCGCACATGAGAAGACGTACGGTCCACCCTTTGTGGATCTGGCCGTCAATGTCGACGGCTCCGGCGTGGCTGCGTTCGATTTCTCCGCTGGCGCCAGAATTACTTTCATGGACGTGGAACATCATGGCGGCGAGTGGCGAAACGACCTGATGCTCGGATCGAGCAACCTGGCCGCCTCAGAGTTTTACCAGCCAATCGCCAATACGCACTTCTTCATGGCGCCCTACGCCTTCGTTTCGAAGGAGCCGCGCAACGCATTCGAGGGACAAACTCGTGTCGCCGTCTTCGGCGACGAGCGCGCCGGCGGCGGTTTCGATTTTGGCTATGACTCCGGACGCCGGAGTGAACTCCGCTTCGGCTACGAGATATTCAGCGGGAAGCTCGCGCCGCTCATCGGCAGTGCCGGTTTGCCCGTCCTCAGCGGCAGCACCGGAGAATTCCGCACGCGCTATGTCTGGGACGGCCAAGATAGCCCCGCGATTCCCAGCGCGGGCACTCGCATTGTCGCCAGTCTTGCGCGCGTGCTGCAAAGCCCCGGCCTCGTCCATCCCATCGATCAACTCGAGGTGCAGACTTCCACCTTCATTCCCACCAGCGAAAAGACCTCGCTCTTTCTTGCGGCGTCAGGAGGAACCACATTTCACGGAACGGCAGGTGAGTTTCAAGTCTTTTCACTGGGTGGATCATTTCGCCTAGGCGCGTATTTGCCCAGTGAGTTCGTGGGCAACCATTACGGCTACTCTTCCTTTGGATTCCGCCGGGAGCTGTATCGTCTGCCGCAACTCGTGGGGAAGAAAGTTTACTGGGGTGGCTGGTATGAAGCGGGCTCGGCGTTCAATAATCCTGATTCGTTGATTGTGCGCGGCAGCTTAAATGCCGGGTTCATCGCCGATACGATTGTCGGCCCCATCGCCATCTTCGGCAGCGTGAGTCCCACGGGAAAGAGCCGGGTGAACTTTTCAATCGGGAGACTCTTCTAGACCTGTCTTTGCGCGCGGCTCTATGTCAAAATATGGCAAAATTTATAACGCAGGGAGAAGGCCGATTGCATATCGGAGGTGACGCCAAGTGTGCAGGAATATCAAAACCTTATTCAACTTCGATCCGCCAGTGAATGATGAAGAGATCCGTGCGGCCTCGCTGCAGTTCGTGCGAAAGATTACCGGCTTCAACAAACCATCGAAGGCAAACGAAGCCTCGTTTCTGAACGCAATCGATGAAATCGCTGGCATCTCGGCCCGGCTTCTCCGCTCCCTGGAAACCACCGCGCCGCCGAAGAATCGAGAAGAAGAAGCAGCGAAAGCGAAGGCTCGCGCCGCGGAACGATTCGGGGTCTGAGGAAGTGATCGACGCCTGTCAGTGTTGCTCCTGAGGTACCCTTTCTCGGCGATAAACTTCCAGATACATTAAATTCAACAACTTACGCGGAATCATTCAAGTGGCGCAGGCATCCCGCGCCTGAGTAGAACCATCTAAATGAGTAGCCTAATGAAGAGGCTGGGGAGCCTGTCAGTTATGAGAAGCCGAATAAGTCTTCGAACTGTGATCACGGTTGTGGTTCTGTTGGCGACCAGTCTGGTCTGGGCCGCGCCGAAGCCGGCGAAGACAGCTCCGCAGAGCGTGCCACCGTTTCCCGGTACGCTGGTGAATGCCCGTTTTGTGTACGTCACCAGCTATGACGGTGACCAGTTCAATCCTAACCTTCTTCCTGAAGATCGCCAGGCCATCGCTACCGTGCAGGATGCGATGCAGAAGTGGGGAAAGTTCACTTTGGTCTATGAACCATATCAAGCTGACATCGTGCTGATGGTCATGAGCCGTCCGTCAGAAGATGTTCTGGCGGTCTATGACGCGCACGGCTGGCCGCAGAATCAGTATCGCTGGCGCATGATGGGCCGCAGCGGACTGCAGCAGGGCGAAGCTCCGCTGGTTACAAATCTAGAGAAGGCGTTTGATCTCGCCACGACGAAATAGAAGCGCCACGGATCCGCACAGATTTTTCACGGATACGTCCTTACTTATATCCTTAATTTCCTGATGTTGATTAGCGAGAATCCGTGAGAATCCGTGGCCAGTTGTTCTAGCTCACGAAGCTCTTCACAAACTCCACCAGACTGCGCAACGCGATTCCGGATGGACCCTTGGCAATCCAGGGTTTTTGATCTTCCATCCAGGCCGTGCCGGCGATGTCGAGATGGATCCACGGAGTATCTTCCGCAAATTCTTTCAGGAACATCGCCGCGTTAATCGCCCCGCCCCAGCGTCCGCCGGAGTTGACGATGTCAGCGATGGTGGACTTGATGTTGTCTTTGTATTCGTCATCCAGCGGCAGGCGCCACATCTTCTCCCCCGCTTCGTCGTTCGCTTTGTGGAAGCGCTCGTAGATGGCGTCATCATTGGCGAAGACTCCGGCATTCGCGTAGCCCAGCGCAACCACGACAGCGCCCGTCAGCGTTGCTGCATCAACCAGATGAGTGCATCCGAGCTGGCGCGCGTAGAACAGACCGTCGGCCAATACCAGTCGACCTTCGGCGTCGGTATTGATGATCTCAATCGACTTGCCGGACATGGCAATCTGCACATCGCCCGGCTTCTGCGCTTTGCCGGACGGCATGTTTTCGGTGGCGCACACGATGCCGATCACCTTCACTTTGGGTTTCAGCAGCGCGATGGCGCGCATGGCGCCGATCATGGTCGCGCCTCCGGCCATGTCGTATTTCATCTTCTCCATGCCATCGGCCGGCTTGATCGAAATGCCGCCGGTGTCGAAGGTGATTCCTTTGCCCACTAGACCTACGACTGGTTTTGCCGGAGCACCAGCGGGTTCGTAAGTCATCACGATCAGTGCGGGAGGCTCGTCTGAACCTTGGGCGACGCCCCAGAACGCACCCATCTTCAATTCCTTGATTTTGTCCGCCCCGTAAACTTCACACTTCAAGCCGACCTCCTGACACACCTTCTTGGCGCGGTCGCCGAGAATCGTCGGTGTCATCCGATTGGAAGGCTCGTTCACCAGATCGCGTGTGAAATTTTGCGATTCGCCGATGATTTGCGCTTCGTGCGCGGCTTTCTCCAGGGCTGAGTGATCCGCATTTCCGCTGGCTACGATGGTCAGCGCATCAATTTTTTGATCTTTGCGGTCGCTCCGGTAATAGTCGGGATCGAAGTTTCCCACGAGCGCGCCTTCGACGATGGCTCGCACCGCTTCTTCCGCCGGAATGCTCGGCGGGGCAATGAAGGCGAAGCTGCGGATTCCGCGCCCTTTGAGCGTACGCACGGCAGTTCCAGCGATGCGCCGTAGATCATAGCTGGAAAAGTTTTTGGCCGGGCCCCCGCTGATTAGCAACAGGCGTTTTGCCTGAAGTCCGGAGGGTTTGTGCAGCAAATTGACTTCGAAGGGTTTCCCGCTCACTTCGCCGCTCGCCAGCAGCTCAGCGGCTACGGACTGCACGGCCGCGTCGCTAGTGGCGAGTTTGAGTTGCGGTTTTTCTTTCTTGGCCGATTCCGGCTGCTTGTTACCCGCGGCATCCTTTTCCGAGTGATCCAGCGCAATGGCGACGAGAGATTCGGTTTCGAGTTCAGCGGGCGTGGAGAATGAAAGAGTCGTTTTCATAGTCATCAATCGTTTTAGTGTGAACTCCCAGTATCGTCGTCGAGGCGGTGGAAGCGCAAGCGCGACCTTCTTGGTCGACTGGGACTTTGATTCAGCCGCAAGAAGCGGATAGTTCGCTTCACGCGCGAACCGTTACCGTCAACTCATGCACAAGACGATTGAACCGACCATTCTTTATTTCGGCACGCCTGTAGCGCTGATTAGCACCGTAAATCCAGACGGCACGCCGAACCTTGCGCCAATGTCATCGGCGTGGTGGCTGGGCTGGAGCTGCATGCTTGGCCTCGGACAAATGGGCCAGACCTCCGATAATCTGATCCGCACCCGAGAGTGCGTGATCAACCTGCCGTCGGAAGATCTGGTGACCCACGTCGATCGCCTGGCCCTCACCACCGGGAAGAATCCGGTGCCCGATAAGAAGCGCGAGTGGGGCTATCGCCATGAGCCGGATAAATTCGGCGTTTCCGGCCTTACTGCGGTGAAGTCATTGTGCGTTGCGCCGCCGCGCGTGGCCGAGTGCCCAGTTCAGATGGAGGGCGTCGTGCACGAGTTCCGTCCATTCGGCAAGAATGTGAGCGCGAATATGTTTGAGGTCCATATCATGAAGCTTCACGTCGACGAAACGCTTCTGGCGGACGGCGGCCCCCGTCCGCATATAGATCCGCTGCGCTGGCGCCCACTGATCATGAGCTTCTGCCGCTTCTTCGGACTGAGCGGCGAAGTGCATCCCTCCCGCCTGGCAGAATCGAACTTCATGAAATTCGTGAACCACGGAACTACGGCGGCTCCCATAAGCTCGCCTGATCCGGAATAGTGCGCCGGAGCTCAATGCCATGGCGGGGTGACGCTGCCTGACTACCTGCGGTATGATTCCTTCCCACAGCGAAGACAGGGGTTTTCATGAAGATCCGGTGGATGATTCTGTTTTTCCCCGTAGTGTCGGTAGTCATAATTTCCGTGCTGGTGAAGGAACACGGCGCAAACGCAGCATCTCCGCAGACCGTAGCGGCCCCTGCGTCGAAGTCCGCTGCTGTGGCCGCGGCCTCGAACAACTCCGGGATGCTCGCGATTCCCGATAGCACGCTGGCCATCAATTCGCCAAAGCCCATGTCGGAGCGGGTGGTAAATTACGAGATCGACGCCAAGTACGACGCCGCGAAGCATATCGTCGATGCAACCGAAGTGCTTACCTATCACAATTTGACGGGCCAGGCCCTCGACCATTTTCCCTTTCACCTCTACCAAAATGCCTTTCAGCCGAACTCAACTTGGATTCGCGAAGCGAAAATAGCTGGTAGCCGGGACGTCAGCTATGAGAAGTGGGAGGCCAAGGAATATGGGTCGGAAGAAATCAAGAGCCTCGAAGTAGTAGGACAGGGCGATCTCACTTCGCAAGTGCAATACATTCAGCCCGACGACGGAAACAAAGACGATAAAACCGTCGTGGATGTCCATCTGCCCAAGGCTATTGCTCCGGGCAGCTACGTGCAGTTCAAGATTGCGTTTCAAACGAATTTTCCCGAGACTCAGGCTCGGTCGGGATGGAAGCGCGATTTCGTGCTGGGCGGGCAATGGTTCCCGAAGGTTGGTGTGTTCTGGCACGGAGCCTGGAACTGCCACCAGTATCATGCCTTCACGGAATTCTTCGCCGACTTTGGGGTATACGACGTCAAACTGACGCTGCCGCAGTTCGAAGTAGTCGGGGCGAGCGGTGTGAAGATCGGCGAAGTAATTAATGCCGACAACACGAAGACTGTCACTTACCACGGCGACGACATTCACGATTTTGCCTGGACCGCGAGCCCGCGCTACAAGGTGAAGGAAGACGGCGTATTCCAGGGGCAAATGGGGCCCGTACAAATGCGTATCCTGATGCAGCCCGCGCATTGGAACCAGGTCGAGCGCCACGAAAGGATTCTGCGGGAATCGCTGGAGCACTTTGAGAGCTGGTACGGTCCCTATCCTTATAAGACGATCACACTAGTTGATCCCGAACCGGATTCGGCAGCGGGCGGGATGGAATACCCCACATTCATTACCGGCGAAACGAGTTGGTTCGCTCCTAAAGGTTTTTACGAGCTGGAGCTGGTGGTCGAGCACGAGTTCGGGCACCAGTACTGGTATGGCATGGTAGCGACCAACGAATTCGAAGATGCCTGGATGGATGAAGGCATCAACAGTTACACGGAAGTAAAGGTGCTTGATTCCATACTCGGCAAGAAGACCTCGATCATGAATCTTGCCGGCGTCACCATGGGTGAGCGGGAAGAGCAACGGCTGGGCTACATCGGTGTGGCCGATCTCGATCCCATCGCAGAAAAAGCCTACGACTACTACAGCTTTAACTCCTACGGCGGAATTACTTATGGCAAGACGGCGAGCGTATTACTGACACTCGAAAGCATCATCGGCGAAGACACCATGGCCAAGGCCATGCGCACTTACTTCATGAAGTACCGTTTCACCCACCCCACCAAAGAAGATTTCCTGAATACGATCCAGGAGGTTTCTGGCAAAGATTTGAAATGGTACTTCGATCAGGCCATCTACGGTTCGCCGGTGATGGATTACAAAGTGTTGCGGGTGGAGTCTTACCCCGTGAACTGGTACGAACAGAAAAAGAGCGCCTTCCAGAAAGAGGACAAGAATACTGTCTATCGCTCTTACGTCTGGCTGCAGCGCAAGGAAGATTTCGTTATGCCGGTGGACGTGGAAATTAACTTCGACGACGGCGAGAAAGTTCGCGAGCACTGGGACGGCGTGAGCCGTTGGACCAGGTTTACGTACGAGAAGAAAGCCAAGGTAGAGTCGGCGGAGATTGATCCGGACCACAAGATCCAGATCGACCGCACTGACTTCAATAACAGCTACACGGAAGAAGCCAATCCGAAGCCGGCGCGCAAATTGGAAAATTACTGGATGTTTGTCACACAGTGGGTAGCACAGGCGCTGGCGTGGTGGGCGGTTTAGGCTAGATCGAGGACGCGAATTCATGAACGAAAACGAAGGTCTGCTCAGCAGCGGCTGGAGCAGGGTAATGCGCAATAAGCGCTATATTTTCTGGTTTTATATTCTGAATGTTCTGCTGGCGTGGTTTGGCGCGGGAGCATTCAATAATCAGGTCCACCAGATCCTGGATCACAGCCTGCACGCGAATCGACTGGTGAACGGTTTCGATTTAGGCGTACTCATGGAGACGTTTTCGCGGCCGGAGTTTGGTCCGAAGATCACTTCGGCGGCGCCTGCGATGCATTTCGCATTCTTCTTTCTACTGATGACTGCCCTCTTCCTGCCGGGAGTGCTTCAGGGTTATGCCTCGACGTATCGCTTGCCGCGAGAGGATTTTTTTCGCGCCTGTGGACGGAACTTGTGGCGCTTCATCCGGCTCATGATCGTGGCGGGCATCGTGATGGGAGCGGTGGCCGCAGCGCTGTTCGGACTGCATGGCGTGCTGGAGAGAAAGGCCGCGGAGAGCACCAACGAGTTGCTTCTTCCCGAAGTACAGTTCGCTGGCCTGGTGGTGATTTTTCTCGTCATGACGGCACTGCGCATCTGGTTTGACCTGGCGCAGACTGACGTTGTACTCAGCGATCAGCGGGCGGTACGAAAATCAATTGGCTCGGGCTTCCGGCATATGTGGCGGAGTCTGGGCCGGCTGCTTGGAAGTTATCTCGTGACTACGATCGTAGCGGCGATCATATTGGTGGCAGGACTCTGGGTGTGGATGAAGTCTGTACCTCCGGACAACATTGTCGGAGCGGTTGTCGTGAGCCAGTTGATCTTGCTCTTCCTTCTGATTCCGCGCTTCTGGCAGCGGGGCGTTGTCGTCAGCTATTACCTGCATAATATGGTGGAACCGATTGCGGTCCAGCCCTTCGCGCCGGCTCCGGTGGCTGCACCAGCCCCAACTCCTGTGATCCAGAGCACACCACCGGAGACGCAGGGGGCGTAGCATCTGGGCAGAGAGATCTGCCGCTTGCGCGGTTTTGATCCACTCAATATTCAGAGTAGGGTGAGAGCCGCTATGCCCCGCACCATCGTCGAACCTTTTCGCATCAAGAGCGTCGAGCCGATCCACTGGACCACCCGGCCGCAGCGCGAGCAATTGCTGCGGGCTGCGTTTTACAACCTGTTTCTCCTTCCCGCCGATGACGTTCTCATCGACCTCCTCACCGACTCCGGAACCGGCGCCATGTCCACGCATCAGTGGGCTGCGATCATGGAAGGCGACGAGAGCTATGCCGGCAGCCGGAGCTTTGATCACTTTCGCGATTCGGTTCAGGATATCTTTGGCTACAAGCACGTCATTCCCACTCATCAGGGCCGCGCTGCCGAACGCATTCTGTTCAGCGTGATGTGTAAGAAAGGCGATGTCGTCCCGAACAACACGCACTTCGATACCACCCGCGCCAATGTGGAGTTCGTCGGCGCCGAGGCTCGAGATCTGGTGATCGCGGAAGGACGCCAGCCGAGCTTGAAGCATCCCTTCAAGGGCAACATGGATGTCGTGGCGCTCGAACACTTGATCCAAAGTGTGGGGCGCGAGCGCGTCCCGCTGGTCATGCTGACGGTGACCAACAACTCCGGCGGCGGACAGCC
>DATEQW010000174.1:0-20071 GCA_035272245.1 Candidatus Sulfotelmatobacter sp.
GAGCGCGGCATTGCGCGCGAGCCTTACCGGGAGTCTTTGGAACGACTGGCGGGCGCGGAAGCGAAGGTGGAAGCGTAGAAAGCAGTGGGCAGTGGACAGTGTCCGGGGGGCAGAAAAGACTGGCCACTGGCCACCGATCACTGACCACTTTGTTTGGCATAGTGCCTCGTGATGCAGGTCACATCGCGGGCGCTGGACAATGAGTACAGTTTTCCGTAGGCGGCTTTCTAATGATCGGCAGAGCCGCCGCGACCGGATCTTCCATATGGTGCAAAGGTGCCATGTGGAGTACGGGTCTAGTGTGAGAAGATGTCCGCTTCTACTGTTCCCGCCCACCGCAGCCTAGGGCCTGGACGGGCTGGACCGAAGCGGGGGCAAAGTGCATCTAAGTGAACAGGTGGCGAAACAGGACACTTTGCTTCGGGTTGATGGGTTAAAGAAAGTTTTTCGATCCGGCGAATCGGATCTAGTGCTCTTTGAGAATCTATCGTTCGAGGTGAAGCGAGGCGAGATGCTCGCGATCGTCGGCGAGTCGGGAGCGGGGAAGAGTACCTTGTTGCACATCCTCAGCGCTCTTGATCACGCTTCCGCGGGTGACGTATACTGCGCGGAATTGAAGCTGAATACGTTGACGGCGGATGAAGCATCGAAGTTTCGCAATCGCGAGACGGGCTTTGTCTGGCAACTTCACTATCTGCTGCCGGAATTTACGGCGGCGGAAAATGTGGCGATGCCTCTGCTGGTGCGGGGGCGTAGCTGGGCAGAGGCCGCGCCGGAAGCGTCGCGCTGGTTGCGCGAGGTCGGACTGGAGAAACGCGCGCATCACCGCTCAGGAGAGCTTTCGGGTGGTGAGCAACAGCGGGTAGCTTTGGCGAGGGCGCTCATTACCGGCCCGAAGTTGTTGCTGGCGGATGAGCCTACCGGGGACCTTGACGGGCCGAACGCGGAAGCGGTTTTCGAATTGATTGCGCGATTACATCGCGAGCACCAACTCACCTCCCTCATTGCAACACATAATTTGTCGTTTGCACGGCGTTGCCACCGGGTGTTGCGTCTGGAACGAGGGCGCGTGGAAGAAGTTAGTCCGGAGTCGTTGCCGGTTTGAATTAAGCACGGCGAGTGAAAGATTAGTTAGACAAAGTGCAAGAAATTGGAATAGCTGGAAATCGAAGGAGATTTCAACAGATTCCTTCGGTAACATTGCGGTAACGTTTCGGTACTTGGGTTTGGTGGCCGTTTGATTGCATAATGACCGGGTGACACGAATCAGGATGCAGGCCGTATACGAAATCGGGCGGGGATTCAGGTAGGTCGAGCCGGAGCCAGTGCCTTCTCGGCCAGAAGGGTTCAGGGGGAAGCGCATTATGTTTGAACGTTATACGGAGAAAGCCAGGCGCGTAATCTTTTTTGCGCGCTACGAAGCAAGCCAGTTCGGGTCTCCTTATATAGAGACCGAGCACCTGCTGCTGGGGCTCCTGCGCGAAGACAAAGCCCTGACCAATCGATTCCTGCGCTCACACGCTTCGGTTGAGTCGATCCGCAAGCAGATTGAGGGTCACACCACGATTCGGGAAAAAGTCTCGACCTCGGTGGACCTGCCCTTGAGCAACGAGTGCAAGCGCGTGCTGGCTTATGCCGCGGAAGAAGCGGAAAGGCTCTCGCACCGGCACATTGGAACCGAGCATTTGTTGTTGGGGTTATTGAGAGAAGAGAAGTGCTTTGCCGCGGAAATTCTGCACGAGCGCGGGCTGCGACTCTCGACTATTCGGGAGGAACTGGCGCGTACCAGCCAGGAAAAAGCGCAGCCGCAGCGGCAGCGCGAGTCTTCCCTCTTGAGCGAGTTTTCGCGCGATCTGACGCAGGCGGCGATGGACAGCCAGCTGGATCCGCTGGTTGGACGCGACGGTGAGTTGGAGCGTGTGGTCCAGATTCTGTGCCGGCGCACCAAGAATAATCCAGTGTTGATCGGCGAGCCGGGAGTCGGCAAGACGGCTATTGTCGAAGGCTTGGCGCAGCGGATTGCCGACGGCGAGGTTCCATCGTTCCTCGCGGACAAGCGAATTCTGGCGCTTGATCTTTCGCTGATCGTTGCGGGAACGAAATATCGTGGACAGTTTGAGGAGCGGCTGAAGACCATCATGAAAGAACTGATGGAGTCGCAGAATTCCATCATCTTTATTGATGAGTTGCACACGCTGGTGGGCGCGGGATCGGCGGAAGGATCGCTGGACGCGGCCAACATTCTCAAGCCGGCGTTATCGCGCGGCGAGATTCAATGCATCGGCGCAACCACGCCGGGTGAATATCGCAAATCCATCGAGAAAGACCGATCACTGGAGCGGCGCTTCCAGGCGGTGAAAGTTCCGCCGCCGAACGAGGCGGACGCGGTGAAGGTGCTGTTCGGGATCAAGGATCGGTACGAGAAATTTCACGCCGTTACTTACACCGACGACGCCATCAACTTCGCGGTGTCGCACTCGAACCGTTACATCCCGGACCGCTTCCTGCCAGATAAGGCGATCGACCTGGTGGATGAAGCTGGGGCGCGGGTGAAGCTGCGCCAGACTTCGCAGCCGGAAGAGATCACCGAAGTGCAGAAGCGGATCAAGTTCATCGTGCACCGCATGGAGAACGCGATCGCGAACCATGAATTCGAAAAGGCTCGCTTCTATTCGGATGAAGAACGCAAGGAGCGCGAGAACCTGCGCGCGCTGCGCGAGAAATATCATCTGGATGAATCTTCGACCGGCGTAGTCGGCCGCGAAGATATCGAAGACGTAGTGTCCCGATGGACGGGCGTTCCCGTCACTTCGATCAAAGAAGAAGAGACGCAGAAACTGCTGCGCATCGAAGAAGAGCTGCACAAGCGGATTATTTCGCAGGATAAGTCGATCAGCGCGCTGGCCCGGGCGATCCGACGTTCGCGCGCAGGGTTGAAGAGTCCGAACCGGCCGATTGGGTCGTTCCTGTTCCTGGGTCCGACGGGCGTTGGCAAGACGGAAGTGGCGCGGACGTTGGCTCAGTTCATGTTCGGCACGGAAAAGGCTTTGGTTCGCTTCGACATGTCGGAATTCATGGAGAAGCATTCGGTCTCGAAGCTGATCGGCTCGCCTCCGGGATACGTGGGCTATGAAGAGGGCGGACAGCTTACCGAGCGCGTAAAGCGTGCGCCGTATTCGGTGGTGTTGCTGGATGAGATCGAGAAGGCGCATCCGGACGTGTTCAACATCCTGCTGCAAGTTTTTGAAGACGGCCAGTTGACCGACGGGTTGGGCAACACAGTCGATTTCAAGAACACGATCCTCATCATGACCTCAAACATTGGGGCGCGGCACCTGCAGAAGCGCGAAGGATTTGGCTTCCAGTCGACCGCGGAAGATCAGGTTTCGGGCAAGGTTGAGGAACTGGTTAAGGGCGAGGTGAAACGCACCTTCAATCCGGAATTCCTGAACCGGCTGGACGAAATCATTCTGTTCCTGGCTTTGAGCGAGAGCGATCTGATCCAGATTCTGGAACTTATGGTCACGCAGCTCAATGCGAACCTGGCGCAGAAGGCGATTACGGTTACAGTGGCGGATGAGGCCAAGAAGTGGATCCTCAGCCAAACGCTGACGGACCGCTCCTACGGCGCCCGGCCGCTGCGCAGGGCCTTGCAGAAATACATTGAAGACCCGCTGTCGGAGGCGCTGATTCAGGGCACGATTACGACGCGTCCGGCATTTATCGAGGTGTTCCTGGAAGACAACAAGCTGTTCTACCGTCCGGTGGACGCGGAAAAGACCGAGGGCGTGCTGCTGTACGAGAACAGTTAGGAAGACTAGCTATCAGCTTTCAGCCGTCAGCTTTTGCTGGCGGCTTTTCTTTTGGTCGTTATTTTGGTCAATGCCTTGGCATAGTCGAGGATGGTCTGCGGCCGCGATTTGAGATAGATGAACTGGCCTTGACGGCGCGTCTCGATCAGATTGGCGTCCGCCAGAATCTTCAGATGATGCGAGATGGTGCCCGGGGTCAGCCCATATTTCTCGACCACCTGGCCGCAAAACATTTCCTTGCGGGAGGAGATCCCTTCATAGATCTGGAGGCGGGTGGGATCGCTCAGAGCCTTGGAAATTTCCGCTAATTCTTTTCTTTCCATAGAGTCAGGTCCCAATGTAGCATGCCGTTTCGAAGAAATTGTAACCACCATAGTTTGATGATCATCAAAGTGTAAAAGTAGCGAAGCCTGCGGCGCTGTGACTGATCAGCCCGCTCATTCAAAAAGGAGAAATCATATGGCGAAGAGGTTTGAGGGCAAAACGGTTGTAGTTACCGGCGGCAACAGTGGCATTGGACTTGCTACCGCCAAGCTGTTTCATGACGAGGGAGCGAAAGTTGCGATCTCGGGGAGGGACCAGAAGACGCTCGACGAGGCGGTCAAAACCATTGGCAGCGGCACACTGGCGGTGAAGGCGGATGTGTCCAAACTGGCGGACATCGACCGGCTGTACACACAGGTGACGGGAAAGTTCGGCAAGATTGACGCGATTTTTGCCAACGCGGGCATTGCGAAGTTTGCTCCGGCGAGCGAAAGCAGCGAGCAACTGTTCGATGAAATTTTTGATATCAACGTCAAGGGCCTTTATTTTACGCTGCAGAAAGCGCTGCCCCATCTTAATAACAATGCCGGAATCGTTCTGAACTCCTCCGTGGTAAATGCAAAGGGTAGTCCCACAACCAGCGTTTACTCAGCCAGTAAGGCGGCGGTGCGCTCGCTGGCTCGCACCTTCGCGGGAGAATTGGTGGACCGCGGAATTCGAGTGAATGTGGTTAGTCCGGGACCGATCGAAACTCCGATCTTCGGAAGAACGGGACTGCCGCAGGCCGCGGTCGATGAGTTCGCGAACTATATCAAGACGGCCAACCCGATGAAGCGCTTCGGCACTCCCGAGGAAGTGGGACATGCGGTGCTTTTCCTGGCCAGCAGCGAGGCGTCCTATATTACCGGGGTTGACCTGGGTGTGGACGGCGGCGCAGGTCAGATTTAAGAGGCGAGCGAGGCTTCGTAAACGCAGAGGGCGAAAGATCAAAGTCCCCGCCCTGTCCCTCCAAAAGACGGAGGGACAAGGACGGGGTACCCGATTTTGCGACCAATTCGGTTTCCAAGGAATCTTTAGAATGCGGTCACAGTCAGCAGGGGGAGCGCTTCATGACCAAAGTCAACATTGCTGATAAATTCGCAAAGATTTCGGAGTACTGGAAGCCGTACATTGCCGCCGAGTTGAACGGCCAACACGTGAAGCTCGACAAACTGAAAGGCGAGTTCGTGTTTCATCATCACGAGAACGAAGACGAGATGTTCCTGGTGGTGAAGGGACGCTTCCGCATGGAATTTCGCGACCGGCATGAGTGGATTGAGGAAGGCGAGTTTATTGTGGTGCCGCGCGGAGTGGAACATCGACCGGTGGCGGACGAGGAATGCTGGCTTATCCTGTTCGAGCCGGCTTCCACGCTGAACACGGGGAACGTGGTCAACGAACGTACGGTGAGGCAACTAGAACACGTGTAGGATACGATCGAGAAGGGTGGCAAGTTAGTCCGCGCGACAGATTGTCTGAAAGATCACTATCCAGATCTATGGAACTCACCGTTTACTCTTCTGCCTGGTGCCCGGATTGTCGCGAGGCCAAACGCTTTCTGGCCAAACACAACGTTTCCTATAAAGATATCGACGTCGAGAGCACGCCGGGCGCGGCAGAAGAGATCGTCAAGCACACGGGCAAGCGCGCTGTGCCTCAGTTCGTGATCGATGGCGAATGGGTGCAGCCGTATAAGGCGGGCAAAGGCTTCCTTTACGACGAAATGGCCAAGCGGCTGGGCGTCGGAAAGCCTTAGCCTGCTTGCATTTGGCAGGCCGCCGCTGACTGCCATTCTCACCGCTCCTTTGGTATCCCCTGTACATCATCTTCCGTACCGTGGAAAAGCCTTGCCAGACAAGGCAAGATGACGACTCGCCTGCTTTCGGCGCCGGGCGCGCGTTTTCCCCCTCGCGCAGGAACTCGAAGAGCATGCGGCATCCACATCCATGGCCGAAGCGGAAGTTCCAGAGGAATCGAACGAAGTTACTGAGAGCTGGCAGCAGGCGGTGCAAGCCGTGCTGGCGATCGTGTTGCTGATCGGCGCGGTAGCGATGTTCCATTACTATGCGCCCGGGATGGCACAGGGGCCGCCGCCAGAGGATCTGCAGAAGCAAGTGCATGCGCTGACGCAGCAGGTGGCGCAGCTGGAGAAAGAGCAGGCCATGCCGGCGCTGGTGCTGAACCGGTACCGGAATTCTATCGGCTACATCTACGGCGTGTATCAGGTGGGGTTTGCGAACCAACCGGCAGCGATTCGGGCGCGCGTGTCGGGTACCGGATTTCTGGTGGGCGATGGATTGCTTGCCACCAACCGGCACGTGGCCGAACCCTGGTATGGAGACAGTGAGGCGGAAGGGTTGATGCACAAGGGAGCGGCGGCGATGCTGGAGAGCCTGATCGTGTTCTTTCCCGGGTCGGCGACGCCGGTCAGCTTAGCGCCCGGGTCGGTTTCTTCGACTGGTGATCTGGCAGTGCTGAAGATTGTGAACAAGGACTCGGTGCGTGGACTTGCTGTGCTACCGCTGGCGCACGGGACGGCGCTGCCGGGAGAACTGGTGACGGTGATCGGTTATCCGATGGGGATCGCAGGGATGGTGGCGAAGTCGCCGAGCGGGATTTACCAGCGGCTAGCATACCGGCACAACGACATTACGGCGGCGAGTGAACTGGCGGCGTTGTCGCTGATTCGTCCTTCGACCACGTGCGGGCATCTGGGCGATGTGGTGGGAGATAAGCTGATCTACGATGCGCCTACGGCCCATGGGGGCAGCGGGGGGCCGGTGTTCAACTCCAATGCGGAAGTGATTGGAATCAATTCCGCCTACATCGATGGATTTTCCGGGGGCACGCTGGGATTTTCGGTGGACGCGCTGCGGCCGCTGATTATGGAGGCGGAGAAGCGACCATAGAGTTCAGCGAAGAGTGTGAAATCAAAGCAAGAAAAGAGCCGGGAAGCAATGCTTCCCGGTTCATTGCTTTTGGCTGTGATCAGAATTGCCAACGCAGCGAGAACTGGATCAGGCGCGGAGTTCCCGTGGTACTGACGATCTCGCCGAACGGGTCAGGACTGGTCTTGGGGCCGGAGGACCAGGCCAGATATTGTTCGTAGTCGGTGATCAGCGGAGTGCCGAAATTCGGGTGATTCCACAGGTTGAAGAAATCGGCGGCGAAGCGCAGATCCTGCCGCTCCGCAAGTTTGAAATGCTTGATGAGCGAGAAATCCCAGTTCTGCTGGAATGGGCCACGATAAATGTTGCGGCCGAGGTCGCCGAATCCGGTGGTGCAGAAGTCGGCGCTAGTGGCGCATTGCGTGGGATACAGTTGCGGCGCGGTAGTGAACGCACCCGGGTTTAGCCATCCGCTGAGGCGCTGCGAGACGCTGCCGGAGCTCATGCCGCTGCCAATGGTGGCGCCGGAGGCCAGACTTGCGGCGACGGGTGACGTTCCGGCTCCCAGAAAGGCATTGCCGCCGTTGGAATCCAAAACTGAAAATGGCAGGGAATTTTGAAAGCTGGTGACGCCGCTCACCGACCATCCCCCAAGCGCGGTGCGCCTGAACCCGACGACGTGGGCGAAGAATGGGAGTTCATAGACGTAGCTGAGCTTTAACACGTTCGGACGGTTGAAGTCGGAGATTCCCCGGGAGGCGTTGATCGTGCTCTCGTCGTTGAAGGCGGTGTTGTTAGCGGTGTTGCCGGTCGAGGTCGCGTCAATGTTCTTGGAATAGGTGTAGGCGGCCTGAATGTAGCCGCGGTCCCAGCGCCGCGAGACGGTGCCCTGAAGAGAGTGATAGATGGAGTACGCATCGTTAGCGAAGATCTGATAGCCCGAATAGCCGTTCAATCCGGGCGTGGGCGTGCGGGCGATGGCGTTGGAAAAAGTATTGTTGGTGATGGTGTAGGTGTTGCCGCTGGTGTCGGTGACGACGAACGGGTTCGTGGGAGTTGCATTGACTGATTGGATGGCGTCGCGAGTTTCGCGCAGGTGCGTTCCTTTGGTGCCGACATAGCCAACTTCCAGCACCCATTTGCGGCCCAGATCGCGCTGGACGGTGAGGTTCCATTGCTGCGTATTGGGGACCACGAAGTGCCGTGGAACTTCGAGCACAAACAGATTTTGCGTGGAGTTTACTCCTGGTCCGCCGGTGCAAGCGTAGGTGCTGTCCGGTATGCCCGGATTATTGCTGGGAACGAGGCTGATGAGATGAGCGAGGCAGGGAAGCCATGCGCCCGACAACTGTCCAGCGGCGGGCACCGCGTTGGAGTTGGTGGCGGGAGTTCCGGTGAAGAAGTCAGACATGGTGAAGCCGGGGGTCTGTCCGAAAAATACGATGGGGATGAACGGAGACTGGAAGCTGAGCTGGTCGACCGCGCCAACATCTTCGC
This sequence comes from Candidatus Sulfotelmatobacter sp., assembly GCA_035272245.1. Taxonomy (GTDB): domain Bacteria; phylum Acidobacteriota; class Terriglobia; order Terriglobales; family Acidobacteriaceae; genus Sulfotelmatobacter. The sequence continues at coordinate 8,501 of DATEQW010000174.1, forward strand.
GTACGTAGAAGATGCCGTAGCCGCCGCGGATGGTTGTGTTGTGATGGCCCATCACATCCCAGGCGAAGCCGATGCGCGGGCCGATTCCGGTGGAGACACTGTTCTTGAAAGTTGATCCAGCAGCATTTCCGGTAAGGCCGGGAACGCCCAGCTTATTGACGCAGCTCGGATAGATAAAAGGATACTGGCCGGATTTGGTGAGGTCTGATTCCATGTTGCCGATGTGGCAGGCATTGTCGCTCCAGGCGCCGAAGAACTCGGTGCGGAGGCCGAGGTTCAGAGTGACGTTCTGCGTGGCTTTCCAGTCGTCCTGCACGAAGATGGCGGAATTTTTCTGGCGGTAGTTATGGTTGTAGACGCCGCCGCCGCCGAAGCTGAATTCCGGAGTGCCTTGCAGAAAGTTGCCGACATCGCTGACTGGGCATGGGGTAACAGTGCATCCCGGAAGAGCCGTGGTTGTGGAATCGCCAAAGTAAAGCTGGCCGTTGAAGACCTGCGGGAACTTTTTATTGAGGGCCACGGGCGTGAACTCGCCGCCGAATCGCCAGCTGTGCTTTCCTTTCACCCAACCCAGTGTGTCAATGAAATTAAAGTTGTTCTGCGCCTGGTACTGGTTGGCTTGCGGCGTGGGGCCGAATTGAAATCCCGAACTGACGAAAGTAAATTTGTAAATGTTGTCGGTGAGATTGTTGGTGGGGCGAGTGATGCCAGCGTCGGCGGCGGTGACCGGTGGAACGTTGATATCGCTGTTGTTGATGCGAATAAAGCCGAGGCGGAAGTCGTTGACCAATGCGGGAGAGAAAACGTGCGTCTCGGTAAGCGAGAAGACACGGTCGTTAACCGGGAGCTGGTAGGGAAAGTTGAGGTCTCCGCTGCTGATGCTGCCACCGAGAGAGGCTTGCAGACCGCCCGCGCCGAAGGGAACGTCGGATTGGAAATTCTGGAAAAAGAAATTGATCGAGAGCTTGTCGTTGGAGTTGCGGAATTCGCGATCCCAGGTCGCAGTGAATTGGTCGTCGGTGTAGGAGCCGGGAATGCTGGTAGTGAACGGGACGACAGTCCCGGCCGCGGTTCCGGCGGGAACGTTGGGCAGGGGATAGAGATAGCCGTTTGCAGCTGCACCGAATTGATTGCTTCGGAACGCAATCAACGAGGCTGCGACGGGATCGACGCTGGTTAGGTTGAAAGCCGATGACAGCGCGGCATAGCCGGAGGGAGCTCGATCGGCTGCGGGAATATATGGGATGAGTGTGCTGATGATGGTTCCCGGGGAATCGCCGCTACGCTGGCGCGTTCCCGAATAGTTCACGAAGAAGAAACCGAGCTTGCCGCCGGTGCCGATGGGGCCACCCAGATCTCCGCCGAAAATGTTCTGCTGGATTACGGGTCTGGGCTCGCCCGCGCCATTGAGGAAGTAGTCGTTTGCATCTAGCACGGTGTTGCGGAAGAATTCATAGGCTTCGCCGTGAAAGGCGTTGGTACCTGTCTTCAGGATGGCGTTGATGTTGCCGCCTCCGTTGCGGCCCTGAGTGGCATCATAGAGCGAGGTCTGTACTTTGAATTCCTGAATGACCGCAGGATTCGGCAATGGAGTCGTCGTCAGTTCAGCAACGTTGTAGTCGGTCGCGCTGATGCCTTCGATCTGATAGTTGTTGTTATCTTCGCGCTGGCCGTTTACTTCAATGCGGACGTTGCCACGTCCGAGCTGCGAGGCGGCATTCAACTCGCCTTGCGCGCCACTGGAGAGCGTGAGCAACTGCTGAAAGTTTTGCGTGGCGAGCGGCAGGTTCTTGATGGTGCTCGATTCGATGGCCTGGCCGGTTGTCGCGTCGGTGGTGTCGACCTGCTGTACGTCGGCCTGAACTTCCACTTGCTGCTGCACCGCCTGGGTCTTGAGCTTGGCGATCAAACGTGTGGTTTCGGTGACGCGCACGACGATGTCACGAAACGTGGATTCGGAGAAGCCGGGCGCATGGACGCTCACCGTGTACTGGCCTACCGGTAGAAGCGGCGCGGTGAAAGAACCGTCGCCGCCGGATGTGACGCTGCGCTCGAGCACGCCGGTTTCCTGGTTGGTGATGCGCACCTCGGCGTTGGCAACGACTGCGCCGCTGGGATCCTGAATTGTGCCGGTGATCGCGCCCGTCGCACCGCCCTGGGCGAAGGCCTGGGCGAGGAACGCCACTGCGAGAAAACTAATCCAGATCAACCTAGCTTGTAGCTTCAGCATGTGCTTCTCCCTGAGTTCGGACTTGAAATTGTCGGTTATTGCTGAGTCGGACTTTTGGCGAGCGGACAAGCGGATCGACAACAGAAGAAAGGGCGCAGCCGGTGTTGCGCGCTTAAACCCTGGAGTGGGCTGCGTAGATAAGGACGTGATCGCTTGAGGTCGGCTATCGCCATCGGATACACGCTTCCCTGCAGAGTGCGGACTCTGGGGATTGCGGAAGAATACTGAAAGACGGCGACGGTTGGCAATAGAAATTTATTCTCCGGACACGAAGGATCGCGAACAGCCGCGGCGAGTGACCCTGGGACAGAGATTCCGGAAAGCTTATTTTCACACGCCGGAGTCTGGATACTCCCTGACCTTTTCGCCTTCATGGAGACGCTGGTCGCCCGAGGCTGAGGCATCGCCGGAGACTGCGTAGGCCACGGCAGCTCCGATGAGGGCAGGAACGATGAAAGCATGACCGCCGGTCGCTTCCGCAACAAAAACAACTGCAGCGAGTGGTGTTTTGTATCCAGCGGCCAGAAACGATGCCATACCGACGGCGGCATAAAGATCGAGGCTGGGGCTATGGACGATGGATTGTGCGAACGCGGTGCCGATGCTCCCGCCGGTAAGAAATAGTGGAACGAACATGGCGCTCACTCCACCGGCAGCGAGCGTAAACAGGGTCGCGGCGAGCTTGAGCACACTAAAGACAATTAATTGTGAAGTGCTGTGAGACTTGGCGAGGATTTCTCCGACCGCCTCGTAGTTGGGGCCGATGGGTACGAGACTTCCGGGGTAGATGCGCAGAAAAAGAAGGCCGCAGAGGCCGGTGAGCAAGCCGCCGATTGCGAGCTTGAGCCAATGGGGCACGGACCACTTCACAAAAAAACCGCGGGCGCGGCGGAAAGTGATCACAAAGACCATGGCGAGCAGTCCCACGATCAAGCCAAGCAGCGCGCTCCAGTAGAGATCGCGGCGAGCAAATCCGGTAGAGCCGACGAAGTTGAAAAGCGGGGCTGCGCCGAGAAAAGAACTGAGAGTGACGAAAGAGACGACCGAGGCGATAAGGGAGGGCACCAGAGCTTCGTGCGCAAGATCGTCGCGGTAGGGCATCTCAAGGGCGAAGACGATGCCGGTGAGCGGCGCGCGAAAAACCGCCGACATGCCTGCGGCAGCGCCGCAGATCAACATGATGCGCCGGTCGCGGTCTTCGAGGCGAAGGCGGAGACGCAAGTGCCGGAGCTTGGTCCAAAGCCACGAACCGATCGCCGCGCCACCATAAATGCTGGGACCTTCGAGCGCGGCACTGCCGCCAAAGCCCACGGTGGTGATGGCGGCGAGCAGCTTGGGGACGAAGGAGCGCATATCGACTTCGCCTTCGTGCTCGTGGTAGGAGCGGATGATTTCTTCGGTGGAATGTTCGTTGGGATCCGGAGTAAGAAACTGCATCAGGAGTCCGGTGGCAAGGAGGCCCAGAACCAATCCTGGGACGATGGCCCAGTGATGGTGCAAATAGTATGCGAGCACGGGAGGCCACAACTTCCCGAGAATGATCACTACGACTCCGGTGATCACCAAGCCAGTAGTTAAGCCAATCACGGGCGCGATGATGAGCCACTTGCGCAGATCGCGGGCATAGACCGCGGTAAGATCTTCACGAACCAACGAAACATATTTGTGAAGCAAGCGATGCTTCAGGAGGCGGTTGGATTTGAGGTTCATGAACGCTTGGCGGGTTTTCCTCTTTCGGACGGCGCCTTTTCGGGCGCACCTTCTTCGTGCGGGAGTGGAAAATGCCGAGAATCGGCGTCATTGCCCTCGCGCATGATGCGGCGAAGGGCGGACACCAGTTCAGGTCCGGCGCTGCGGAGTTCGTCGTGATGATGGAGCGCCAGCTCGGCGAGGACCTTCTCTCCCTTGGGCGTAAGCGCAAGCAAAACTTCGCGGCGGTCGTCCTGGGCTCGGGTGCGATGAACGAAACCTCCGGCTTCCAGGCGATTCACCAATTCCACGGCGCTATGATGGCGAATTTCCATGCGTCCGGCTAATTCGCGGATTCGCGGACGTACTCCAGCCGGCATACCTTTGATGGCCAGCATCAGCTGATACTGGCCCCGCTCCAGGCCGGCCTTCTTCACAGCTTGCTCGCTGAAATGAAGGAAGCGGCGGATCTGGTAACGGAACTCGGCCAAGGCCTGGTAATCCGACAAGGTGAGCCTCTTCATGCCGCTGATTGTATCGTCCCGCGATCCACTTCCTTCATAGTATATCGTAAGACGATACATGAGGAGATGGGCACGATTCCAGGCGCTGGCCTCTTTTTACTGGTCCAGTTAGAATCCTCTGTCCCGCTTACATCGGCATCGACAGGAGGGGTACGAGTTGATCCCGCGCTACACCCGCCCGGAAATGGGCCGCATCTGGAATGATGAGAATCGCTTCCGCACCTGGCTGGCTGTAGAAGTTGCCGCCACGGAAACCCTGGCCGAGGCAGGAATGGTTCCCAAGGCCGCGGCCAAATCCATTCGCGAGCGCGCCGATTTCAGCGTGGAGCGCATCCACGAGATTGAAGCGGAAGTGCGCCACGATGTGATTGCCTTCACGACGGCGGTAGCTGAGATCGTGGGCCCCGATGCGCGCTGGTTCCACTACGGGCTCACCTCTAATGATGTGGTCGATACCGCGCAGGCTTTGCTGATCAAGCAGGCTTCGACGCTGATTGCGCAGGATCTGGAACGGCTGGCCGAGGTGCTCGAGCGACGGGCGTGGGAATTTAAAGACACGCCGATGGTAGGACGGACGCATGGAGTTCACGCCGAGCCCATTACGTTCGGATTCAAGCTGGCGAACTGGTATTCGGAAACGCAGCGCAACATCGTCCGCTTCAAGGCGGCGGCTGAGGATTTGCGAGTTGGAAAATTTTCAGGAGCGGTCGGGATTTTCGCGCATCTTACGCCGGAAATTGAGGAGAAAATTTGCGCGCGCCTGGGTCTGAAGGCGGCGGCGGTGTCGTCGCAAGTGATCCAGCGCGACAGGCACGCGCACTATCTTGCGACGCTGGCTGTGATTGCGTCTACGTTGGATAAGATTGCCACTGAGATACGACACCTGCAGCGCACGGAGGTTCGCGAGGCTGAAGAGTTTTTCAGTGAAAAACAAAAGGGATCTTCGGCGATGCCGCACAAGCGGAATCCGGTGACCAGCGAGCAGATCAGTGGGCTGGCCCGGGTGGTACGCGGCAATGCTCAGGCCGGCTTTGAAAACGTTGCCTTGTGGCACGAGCGCGACATCTCGCACTCGTCGACCGAACGCGTGATTCTGCCGGACTCCACCACGCTCATCGATTATCTGCTGAACAAGACGGCCAGTCTTATCGAAAACATGTTCGTGTATCCCAAGCGAATGCTGGCTAACCTGGAGAGTACTCATGGACTGATCTTCAGCGGCCAACTGTTGCTCGATCTGGTGGAGCAAGGAGTTTCGCGCGAGGATGCTTACCGCCTGGTGCAAGCGCACGCGATGCGCGCGTGGAAAGAAGGGCTGAACTTTCATGATCTCGTACTTGCGGACAAGGAGATCACAAAAAAAGTTCCGCGCAAGCAAATCGAATACGCATTCGACCTGCAGAGACAGCTGAAAAACGTGGACAAGATTTTTGCCCGCGTGTTTAAGACTGAAGAGGCGAGCCGCGCGAAATCCAGCACTGACGCCCGCCCCCCGCGGACGCGGACCCGTCGCTAACCTCGCCTCCCACGTTTGTATCTAACCCGACAAACCTGAAGAAGTTGCGGACGGCGCTGCCTTGCCGAGACAACCCACCAAATGCATCTCCTGCACACGTGTCCGCATCGAAGGAATTAACCAAGTGGTTAGTTCGTAAAGTTTCGTCAAAATTGGGTCGGAGGTGACCTATGACAGTGGTGATGATGAAGAAAGCAGGCTTGCAGAAAATTGCGGGTGCGCTGCTGGCGGTAGGGCTCATGAGCGGGATGCTGCTGGCCGAACCGGTGGCGGCGACGCGCTACGACAATCAAATTCAAACGATGGTGGGACAGAAACTGGCGGCGAAGAATCAGTTCCGCGATGTGCAGTCGAGCACACAAGATGGAATCGTTACCCTCACGGGTACGGTCGATCTGTACCAGCGCAAACTGGACGCCGCCAAGCTGGCTCGAAAAGCTTCGAACGTGCAGGGCGTGCGTAACCTGATCACGGTGGCGGGGCCGAATGTATCCGATGCGCAACTGGAACGGCAACTGGCGAAGAAGCTGCGCTATGTGCGAGAGGGCTATGACATCACGTTCGACTACTTCGCTCTGGGCGTGAAGGATGGCGTGGTCACGGTTGAGGGACAGGATCGAACTGGAGTGGGACGCGACGAGGCTCTGGCCGACATACAGAATATGCCGGGAGTGAAGGATGTGATCTCGAACATCTCACTGGAGCCGGTCTCCCTGTTCGATGATGGTTTGCGTTTGCGCGTGGCTCGTGTGATCTATCGCGACTCTGTGCTGAGCAAATACGCCATCGATCCGGCGCGGCCGATTCGCATCATTGTCGACAACGGCCACATCACACTGTACGGTTCGGTGGATTCCGCCATGGATAAGAATGTTGCGGGCATTCGCGCCAACCAAATCTTCGGCGCGTTCAGCGTAGAGAACAAACTGGTCGTGGAAAAAGATTCGCGCCAGGCCGGTCAGCCCGGCTTGTCGGGGATGTAACTGTTGGGGGTGAGCCTTGGGCGCGGCGAAAGTCGCGCCCGTTTTTCTTCAAGGCTATTTACGGCACGCGAAAAACGATGTCGGCGCCAAAGAGATCGGGCTTGCCCTTGCGCAGGTACGGCCGGAAATGCCATTGCCGAACAGCCACGGCTGCTGCCATGAAAAGCGGCGTCGGCACGTCGTAAGGATTTCCGACTCCGTTCACGGTCCCATCCAAATTGACTCCAATCTGTACCTTCACTTCGGTTCCTTTCTTACTTCCGGGAGGAAACGCAGGTTCGAGTACATTCATGGCCAACTTGCGAGCTTCTTCGTCTGTGAGGATGGGGATTGGATCCCCAATTTTTGTGCTGAAGGCAAAGGTCAGCACAGTTTCTGTTTGAACTGGGGTATCGTGCATCTTGGCCGGCTTGAATCGCCATTTCATTACTTGCTCACGCGCCGCGTTCTCGAGGCCAGCGTTGTCAGAGTTCAGCGGCCAAGCCTCGCGAACGCGCCCGCTTCGATCGACAGAGATGTACATGCTGAGGACGCCGAAGGTTTTGCCGCTGCGCGCAGGGGGCCAAAGGATGTCCGGCGTATATTCCGACAAGCTGCGCACGGTGGCTTCTGGAACGCTAATGCGGTCGATGCGTTCCTTGGGAGGCGTCGAGTGCTGGACAGCGAAGCGGCTTTCCCTAGGGCTTGCGAGTTCCTCGAGCTGGGTTATCTTTGCTTCGATCGTCGTGCCTGGCTCGGGGTTGATCACAAATCGTCGAGCCACTTTCTTGTCTTTGAAGTCGCCATAATCCTTGAATTCGGCGTCATATGCCGGAGTGATCACTGATTCGAGGAGGCCGAGCCTGCCTGCGAAGCAAAATATCAGGAACGCGCTGTTCTCAGTGGGAGGTGTGCCAACTTTCATCTGCAGCCGGGCGCAGCTGTTGGAACGCTGCGAGCCGCCGGGCCTTTGCATCGGTGCGTCTACATTCTTCAAACTGTCCAGCATCGGGACGGGATCAAAGATGGCGGTGACGAGGTCGTTTAACCACCACGGGAAATAGTCCCCTTTGTTCTCCTCTGATATCTGATCGCTGTTCACGGTCAGGGTTTGCGAAAAGCTTGGCGATACGATCGTGCGTTGCCACTTTTCGGGGGAAGCCCAATATTCCTCAATTTCCGCCTTATAGTCGGAGCCGGGATTCGTGGTCTCAACAACTTCTGCTTTCAGGTGAAAGGGCGTGCTCCCCGGCAATGTGAGTTTGGACTGATCGACGGCGTGTTGCGCAACCTCCGCCAGCTGAATGGTTTTTGTATTTTCCACAAATGACGCACCCGCAAAAGTACAAAGTAGGATTGCGATCGAGAAACACTTCATTCCCTAGACTCCTTACAGCCGGTTGATCAGCGACGCGACGTATCCTGCACCGAATCCGTTATCGATATTTACCACGCTCACATTTGACGCGCAGGAATTCAGCATGCCGAGGAGCGCCGTCAGCCCCTTGAACGAAGCGCCGTAGCCGATGCTGGTGGGCACGGCAATTACGGGAACGCCGACGAGGCCTCCGACCACGCTGGGCAGTGCGCCTTCCATGCCGGCGCAGACAATCACCACGCGAGCCTTGGTGAGCGCTTCGCGATTGGCCAGCAGACGATGGATGCCGGCAACGCCAACATCGTAGAAGTGCTCCACAGAATTTCCCATTAGTTCGGCAGTGACGAGGGCCTCTTCTGCGACCGGGATGTCGCTGGTTCCCGCCGAGACCACGGCGATGGTTCCTTTGCCGTAGGTATGCGGGTCGCGCTGCAGAACAATTGCTCGTGCGAGTTCGCGATATTCGGCGGCGCGCACTTTTTTCTTTACGGCGGCGAATTGTTTCTTGTCGGCGCGGGTGGCGAGAATGTTGCCGCCATGTTTGGCCAATCGCGCAAAGATCTGCGCGGTGTGTGCCGGCGTTTTTCGCTCTCCGAAAATCACTTCCGGCATGCCGGCACGGAGGCTGCGATGATGATCGACCTTGGCGAAGTCAAGATCTTCAAAGGGCAAGTGACGCAGGTGCTCCACCGCGTCGTCGGGCGTGATTTCGCCGTGGCGCACTTGCTCGAACAGTTTGCGAATGGATTCGGCGTTCACGGTGGTGCTCAGCAGTCGACTGCGCGAAATCTTGGATGCGAAAACTTAAGATGCAGAATCAAGATGCGAAATCTAGATTAGCATCTGCGCCGAGTTCTGAGGGTTAGGAGTGCGCGTTGGAGGAAGAGCGCACTCGCGCAATTACGGCAGTACAGACTTTCCGGGCCAGTCCGGGTTCGTCGAGGTGGGTCAAGAAAAGGCGGCGAAGGCCGCTCGGCTTCACTTTGCCAGCGAGATACGATTCGTAGATCTGGTTTCCGAGACGGTACCCGAAGTCTTGCGCGGTCGATTCAAATTTATCAGTATCGGTGCGGATGGCCGCCTGCGCGGCTTTTTCAACGGCGGCACGCGACAAGGCAGGCGCTTCGGTTTCGGGCGCGGGCCGCGAAGGGTAAAGCACGCGCGAGCCGAAATAGGCGACGGCGTTTTCAATCACTCGCGTGTAGAAAGCATCGATTGCGGCGACTGCGCTGCTATTTCCGCGTGAGCCGTTGCCGTTCGTGTCGTGTCCATTCAAACGCTGGGGCAGGCCGCGGCAGGCGTGATGGAGGAATCGAGCGGCATCCTCGGCCGCATGCACCAGCTGAAATTCGCGAATGTGGAATGCGTTGACTTCGGGGAAATAGGCACAGCCGCGCTCCTCCACACTAGCCAGTATGGTTTGGAGTTGTGGCTCGCTGATGGCTTTGCGCGAGAGCAGGCGGCGCAGCGTCGCGTCGGACGAATTGCCGTGAACCTCGGGCAGCATGTCGACGAGAAACTTGGGCTGCGTGCCATTGTGCGGCGAATAGCGGTTGATTTCGAGAAAGCTGGCGAGGCTGTCGATCAGGTTGTAGATGGTGGGCGCGAAGTCGGGGCCAGTCTCGCAGCGGCTCCATTGATCGAGGAAGAGGCGGTAGCTTTCGTACTTCTCGAGCGGCGTGGCATTGAAGACGCAGAGGACGTCTTTTTTGACACGGACGGCGTCGACCTTGTCGACCGGCTCGCCCGCCGCACGCCAATATAAGGCATCGATATTCTGCAACACGGTAAGGGTTTTGGCGCCGGGCATCGCCTTCTGCAGCACGCGCGGCAGATGTCCGGGAGCGAGGTGGGATTCGCCGAAGAGAACGAAGATCACTGCCTCGGGATGGAGTTGGCGAATCTCGGCAATCTTGGCGGCAGCATGGCGATCGCGTGCGCCAATTTTGCGCAAGCTTTCGCGCGGCATGCAATCGAGGCCATAGATCGACTCGCCATGATCGCGCGCCGCGACCAGCAATTGGTAGAACGGAGTCCAGTCGTATCCCCAGTCGAGATCGAAACGGATACGCTGGCGAAGTTCGGCCTCATCAATTTCGCGACGCCACCATTCTTCGAGGATGTGTTGGTCTCGGGCGAAGATGGTTTCGACACCGAGGACGACGGGCCGGTCTCCAGCCAGCGCGCGCTGCTCAAACAAAGATGCGGCGTAGCGTTGGCCCGCGGGCAGGGCGTGATAGTCGCCAACGAGGACGACGTCGGCTGCATGCAGAGCATTGTGAAACTGCTCGCTATCTAAAAGAGAATCGTACTGGCTGAAGGCCTCGGTGAACTCGCGCAGATATTTACGGCGGCCGTGAGAATCCTGGGCGCGAATTTCGCGCTCCACGCCTGCCAGCGCATGGCGTTCGGCTGCGCTGCGGCGGGATCGTAAATTGGCCGTCGATGCCATAAAAAACAGCTTCTAGCTCCTAGCTCCTGGCTCCTAACTACTTAGCTTTCGCCCTTCACCTTGACTTCCGCTTCGGCGACTCCCTATGCTCCAAGGTCGGGGTTGCGCTCTTGGCCCCGCCGGAGAAGCCTTGCCGAATCATCCGCCACAAAATCTGACCATCGCGACTACCGGCGCCAGCGGATCCGTGTTTCTCCGGCAATTCCTGATCGCCGTCGAGCGCGATGCGCGCGTACAGACTGTGAACTTCATCGCATCGGACTCTGCCCTGCGCGTGCTTGCCGAAGAACTAGGCATTCGAGGCCGGGCGAATGTTGTCCGCCAAATCCTGGCCACCGAAAGCACCGCGTCTAAAGTCAAAGAACCAAGAATCAAGATCGAAGAGCAATCGAACGCCGATATTGGCGCTAACGTGGCCAGCGGTTCTTACCCCGCCGATGCCATGGTCGTCCTCCCCTGCAGCGTGGGCACTCTGGCCCGGATTGCCAACGGCGTCGCCTCGCATCTGATCGAGCGGGCTGCCGATGTCACCCTGAAAGAGAAGCGTCCGCTGGTGCTCTGCGTGCGCGAGACGCCGCTCAACAAAATTCACATCCGCAACATGTACCGGGCCGCCGATGCCGGTGCGACCGTGTTTCCGCTCATCCCCGCCTTCTATTACCGGCCTGCTACTTTAGATGACATGGCCCGCGAGTTTGCCTATCGCGTGCTGGCTCACCTGGGCCTTCCTCAGCCGGATGCCTTCGAATGGAAAGGCTGAATTATCAGCAACTTACCGGCCTACAGATAAAAACTCCTCGCCTTACCAGATGATCGGCTT
>DATEQW010000175.1:0-15198 GCA_035272245.1 Candidatus Sulfotelmatobacter sp.
CGCCAAGAGTATATACCTGACGGCAAAGACCGGGCGAAGAAACTAGCGCACCCTGGTTCCATGCGGGGAGTCTTTCCAGGCGCCTGTCTCCGTTAGCGGCTCGGTGGCAGACGATAATCATCCCGATGAAGCGGTCGCATCGCTGCTAAACTTTCCTCCATGAAAACGTTAATGATCACGAGCCTCTCCGGCCCCGACTCGCTCGCCGTTCAGGATGCTCCCGCACCGATTCCGAAACCTCCGCAAACCTTAGTTCGCGTCGCTGCTGGTGGTCTAAACTTTGCCGACTTCATGACCACCAAGGGTGGCTACCCCGGAACTCCACCGCCTCCGCTGGTTGCCGGGCGTGAATTTGCGGGAGTCGAAGAAAGTTCAGGCCGCCGCGTCATGGGTTATATCCAGTGGGGAGCCTTCGCTGAGAGAGTTGCGGCGTATCCCCATATGCTCTGGCCGACGCCCGAATCGTGGACCGACCCACAAGCTGCCGCCTTCCCCGTGAACTATTTCACCGCTTATCTCGCTTATTGGCAGGCCGGGATGACCGAGCCCCCACCAGCTGGGAAGAGTCATCGCGTCCTCATCCACGCCGTTGGCGGAGGCGTTGGCACCGCGGCCGTGCAAATCGGAGTGCTTCTCGGCGTCGAGATGTATGGCACGTCCTCCTCCGACGAAAAGCTCGCGCGCGTCAAAGAACTTGGCCTGCAGCAGGGCATCAACTACAAACAGCACGACTACGAAGAAGTCGTGAAGAATCTCACTCATGGCGAAGGCGTCGACGCCGTCTTCGAAATGCTGGGTGGAGAGCACACCGCCAAGAGCCTGCGCTGCTTGCGCGACTTCGGCCGCGTCATACAGTACGGCACCGCTACCGGCAAGCAGCCCCAGCTCGACGTGCGTGCGCTTTATGCAAAATCCGCGAGCCTTCAGGGCCTGTGGCTCTCCTACCTGTCGCAAAAGTCCGAAATCATGGTGCCGGCCTGGCGACAACTCTCGGAATGGATCGCGCAAGGCAAGTTGACTCCCGTGATCGGCCAAGTCTTCCCCCTCGATCGCGCCACGGAAGGCTACAAGCTCCTGCAAGAGGGAAAAAACTACGGTAAGGTCGTGCTGAAGATCCCCTAGCCTGAAGCGTTGTGCTGCTGGATGAGGTGTACACTTGTGCCGCCGCGCGGCCACACAACAATTTTTTGCGGCGCCATCCTCATTCTGAGGATGTATTTCGCACTGATCCGAGGTCTTCCATGTCGAAGCTTTCTCGATTCCTGCTGTCCGCATTCCTCTTTACGTTCGCTCTTCTACCTTCCCATGTCGCATTCGCACAGGCCCCAATCCCTTCGGATCCCGAAATCGAGCGCCGGGTCGATGCAATTCTCAAGAAGATGACGCTCGAGCAGAAGATCGATTACATCGGCGGCACCGGCTTCGCCGTGCGCGCCATGCCCGCTCTGGGCATTCCCGCCCTGGAAATGTCCGACGGCCCGCTCGGCGTGCGCAGCAACCAAAAGTTTCCATCGACCACTTATGCCGCAGGCATTGGCCTCGCTGCCTCCTGGGATCCGCAACTGGCGGAGCGCGTCGGTGCAGGCATCGGCACGGACGCTCGCGTGCGCGGCATTCACTTCATGCTCGGGCCCGGTGTCAACATCTATCGTGCTCCCATGAACGGCCGCAACTTCGAATACTTCGGCGAAGATCCCTTCCTCGCGGGCGCCATCGCCGCCGGGTACATCACCGGCATGCAGAAGCAGGGTGTCAGCTCTACCGTGAAACATTTCCTCGGCAACAACTCCGAGTTCCTTCGCCACGACAGCGATTCCATCATCGACGAACGCACCGCGCGGGAGATTTATCTTCCCGCCTTCGAATCCGCGGTGAAGAACGCGCACGTCGGTGCGATCATGGACTCCTACAACTTTGTTAATGGCCAGCACTCCACGCAGAACGGATATTTCAATACCGACGTCGCCAGAAAGCAGTGGGGATTTCAGGGCATCATGATGTCGGATTGGGTTGCGACCTATGATGCGGTGGGCGCGGCCAATGGCGGCCTCGATCTCGAAATGCCTAAGGGCGACCACATGAACATCGAGAAACTCCTGCCGGCCATCCGCGCCGGCCGAGTGAAGGAAGCAGCCATCGATGAAAAAGTGCGCCGCATCCTCACCACTGCGGCCTGTTTCGGCTGGCTCGACCGCGAACAGACCGACCTCTCGCTCTCCAAGTACAACGAAGAGAATCACCTCGCCACTCTGGACGCTGCGCGAGAAGCCATCGTTCTGCTCAAGAACGAAGGTTCACTTTTACCTCTCGACAAGCAGAAGATTAAAACCATTCTCGTCGTCGGTCCAGACGCCTGGCCTGCGCAACCGGTGGCCGGCGGCAGCGGGAAAGCGATTCCGTTTTCGGCGGTCAGCATTCTGGAAGGCATCGGCGCTTATCTCGGTAACTCCGCAGCCGTCTACTACGAACGCGGCATCCCTAAGATGATCGACCTCGCCACTTCCACGGAATTTTCCACCGCGACTCAGAACGGCAAGCGCGGCCTTACTCTCAAAACCTTCCCGAACGGAGATTTGTCTGGCCGTCCCGCTTCCACGCAAGAATTACACGATCTTAATTTCGTAGGAAAGTCATGGGAAGACTTCGACGACTTGGACGAAGCCTTGGATTTGCTTGAAGCGGGTAAAAAACCCTCATCCCGCCGCTGGACTGGTTTCTACATTGCCCCCGAAGCTTCTTCCTACGAGATCGCGGCTGAATACTCCGGAGAGGGCAACGGCTATCGCCTTCTCGTGGATGACAAGGTCATCTTCGATCAATGGAAGACTGCCACCGCGTTGCAGAACCATGCGACCTTGAATCTCTCCGCCGGACCCCACAAAATATTTGCCGAGGCGTTCCAGAATTCCCCCGTCGGCGGGCGCTTGCGCGTCGGCATCATTGACCAACATAAAATCGTCTCGCCCGCTGCGAAAGCCATCGCCGCCAAGGTCGATGCGGTTATCATTGCCCCCGGCTTTGACTCAACCAGTGAATCGGAGGGCGCGGACCGCACCTTCAGTCTCCCCTTCGGTCAGGAAGAATTGATCCGCGAACTCTCCGCCGTCAATAAGAACACCGTCGTCGCCGTCACCTCCGGCGGTAATGTCGATCCCGGCGACTGGCTCGAACGCATTCCCGCCTATCTCGAACTCTGGTATCCCGGAGAGCGCGGCGGCACGGCGCTCGCTGAAATCCTCTTCGGCGCGGTGAATCCCTCCGGCCATCTCCCCATCACCTTCGAGCGGCGCTGGAGCGACAATCCGGTTCACGACAGTTATTACCCCGAACCGGGCACGAACCGCGTGGTCTACAAAGAAGGTGTGTTCGTCGGCTATCGCGGCTACGAGCACAATCACGTCAAGCCGCTTTATCCCTTTGGCTACGGTTTGTCCTACACCACTTTTCAGTACAGCCATATCGACGTAAAGCAGGAAGGTGAATCATCCGGCGGAGCGCAATACACTGTAACCTTTGATGTGACCAACACGGGACACGTGGCGGGCGCCGATGTGGCGCAAGTCTACGTCGCCGAGGCCGAGCCGAAAGTCCCGCGCCCACCCAAAGAGTTGAAAGGCTTCTCGCGCGTGGATCTTGCTCCCGGCGAGACCAAACATGTATCGATCCCGCTCAATCCGCGCGCTTTCACGTTCTACGATGTCACAGCGAAACACTGGCATGCGGACGCGGGCAAGTACACCGTGGAGGTAGGCCGCTCGTCCGAGGAGGTTCCTCTGCACGCCGATATCATGCTGCCCAGCGCCTACGATGTTGAGAATGACAAATGAAGCCGGTGCGCGGAGTGTCCGTGTGGAACGGGCACTCCTGCTCGCCGCCTTTGACGCTGATTTCGATCTTTGCGGCAAGGCGCCGCATCGCCCTCATGTGTCAAACACATACTCGTTGCTCACTACGAAATTCACCAGCGAGCACAGCACAATCGCAACACCGTTTGCGACCAGGTAGTTCACATGCCAGAACGAAACCATGATTTTCATCAATGCCAGATTGCCTCCAATGGAGACAGCTCCATTGGTGAGATTGAATCGCAGCAAGCGCCCCAACGACTTACGCCACGACGGCTGTACTCGATCTGCCCAGGTGTAGCGTTCGTGCCATAGAAAGTTGTGGACCACCGTCGCTTCTACCGCCAATGCCGTCGCAATAAGATAGTTTAGGTCAAGCACGCTCTTCAGCAGCAACAACAACGCAAGTTGCAGTGCAACGCCAATCCCGCCGACTAGATTGAAGCGCAACCATCTCGCTAAATTGCCCAGGTGGAAGGCGCGAATTCTCCCCCAGCCACTTGGTTTGGGCCTTTGATCTCTCACTGGGGCACTCTTTCTTCGCGGTAAAGCCGCAGCGTGTTCTCTGCAGTGAAGCAGATCACCATCAGCGTCATCCCGGCCAGACCAATCGCACCTCCAACATCAAACAAGCGATACACACCGCTAAGAAAATGCACTCTCGGCTTCCACAATAGCGCCAGGTTGCCAACTGCCAGCAGCAGCCGCAATTCCGTTGGACCAAATCGCCAGAATGACAGACGAAATTCTCCCAGCGTGTGGGTCGCAAGATAAGACTGGATCGAAAGCATGAGAAAGCCAACCAGCAGACCGGCGGCGATCCACGGATGCATATAGCCCGACAACGCTAGCCCTCCCATGAGTGCAAGCGCTCCGAAGCTATCGACCATGTGGTCGACATAAAATCCATAGCGGGGACGCTGCTGCAGCCGCACCCGCGCCAACGTGCCATCCAAAGAGTCGCCCAGCCAGTTCAGCCCTAGAAACAGGATTGCACCCAGCAACGCATACCGGTTCCAGCGCGCCAGTGCATAGCACGCGCCCGCCCCAACCTGTGCCGCGAACCCCAGCACCGTCAAATGATCCGGACCGATCCATGGCGGCGTGCGCGCAGCCAACCATAGCAATGCCTTTTTCTCCGCGCCTGCGACCCAACTCTCCTGCACCCGCCTCGCCTCCGACGCTGATCGAGCGCGCCTCCTCTCGGAACGAGCTTCCACATCCACTACCTCACCGAGCTCCGTCATCCTGCTTGCCATACTTGCCTCCGCGAATACTTTTCAGCACTTCCTCGAATGCCACTGTGAAACAAAGCGTTCGCGGCTTCAATGCTCCGCACCTCAAACCGCTCTCAATCGCAGATCAGCGCGCAAGTGATTGCGGAAACGTTAGTTACGATCACGGGTCATCTGCCGGAAATTCCTGCCTGCAACCCGGAGTATCAATAAAGGAACTGCTCGCGAGCGGATTTGCGATAGACGCCTCTGCGCGTGCGCGCCTCTGGTAGGCTTTGAAAGAAATTGGCTCGCGTCAATCTGCGCCCCATGACCAGACTTTTGCGGTTCTTCCGTCCCTCCCACCAGCACACGGCTTTCTCGGCCACGCTGCTGCTGATGGGGACGGTAATGCTTTCGCGGATAATCGGCTACGTCCGCGAGGCCTACATCGCCTATGCCTTCGGCGCCGGGGCGCAGACCGACGCATACGTCGCCGCCTTCACGCTCCCGGACTGGCTCAACTACATTGTGGCCGGAGGCGCAGCCTCGATCACCTTCATCTCGATTTACACCCGCTTTCTCGCCGAGAAGCGCGACGCCGACGCCAGGAAGACTTTCTCCGTCGTGATCACCGTAATGACCACGGTGATGATCGTGGGAACCATCCTTACGGAAATTTTCACTCCACAGTTCGTCAGCTGGATGTTTCGCGGTTTTTCCCCGGCGCAAGTGGATCTCACGGTCCATCTCACCCGCATTCTGCTGCCCGCGCAGATCTTCTTTTACGTCGGCGGAGTAGTCTCCGCTGTTCTGCTATCGCACCGGCTGTTTCTTTTCCCTGCGCTTGGTCCGCTGCTCTACAACATATTTATTATTCTTGGCGGCGTCATTGGTGGCCGTCACTTTGGGATCGCCGCACTCGCTTATGGCGCTCTGGTAGGAAGTATCGTGGGGCCATTTCTGGCGAGCGTGATCGGGGCCGTGCGCATCGGTACGGGATACCAGTTTTCGTTCGACATCAGGAATCCCGCCTTCCTTGAGTGGGTGCGGCTATCGGTGCCATTGATGCTCGGCGTCTCGTTGGTTACGGCCGACGACTGGATCCTGCGCCACTACGCCGCCAGCGGCATTGGCGACATCGCCCGCCTCAACTACGCCAAGCGCCTGTTCGCCGTGCCCATCGCGGTTCTCGGGCAGGCCACGGGGCAAGCCTCTCTGCCATTTTTCGCGCGCCTGTTCAACGAGAAGCGCTTCAAAGAATTCGCCACCACCGTCAATGATTCGGTCTATCGCGTCGCCGCCGCATCGTTCCTCGCCACGGGATTGATGATGGCCGCCGCCTTCCCGCTGATCGATCTGGTCTATCGCCGCGGGCGCTTTCTCGTCTCCGATACACAAACCACCGCCGTATATTTTTTCTGGTTCTCTCTTTCGCTCGCTCTGTGGTCGGCCCAGGGACTCTACGCCCGCGCTTTCTATGCCGCCGGCGACACGCTCACGCCCATGGTTGCGGTTACGGTGATCACCAGCGCATCCTTACCGATTTATTCGCTGCTCTTCCATCATTACGGCGTGGTCGGTCTGGCCTTCGCCTCCGATACCGGCATTGGCGCAAATTTGCTGGCGCTTGCCTGGCTGCTACATTACCGCAAGATGGTGTCGCTCAGAACGCTGCGCTGGGATGAACTAGGAAAATCTGCGTTGACTGCGATCGTGGCCGGGGGGATTAGCATGGAAGTCGCCAGGATCGTGCCCACATCGACCTATGCGCACGGCAGCCGCGTCGCCGATCTGCTGCAACTCGCTCTGATCACCGTGACCTGGGCAGCCGCAACTTTGCTGGGCCTGTGGCTCCTGAAGTCCCAGTTGCTCAACGATCTCAGCCGCCGCAAGCAGCTTGCCTATCCCGCCGTCGCGCACAACGAGGGCAAAGAAATCCTCGGCGCGGGAACTGAACCATAGTTGCCCGGAGATTTAAAGCAATAAGAGAACTGGAACCCCAGGAATACTGGGATTCCAGCGCACAAAACGATTTGGCGGTTTGACTATGCTGACATCGCGCGCCGCTGCGTGCGATTCTCGCGAATCGATGCGACGCCACGTCGGATGTTCAGCCATCCGGCTTCTTGAAAGAGATGGAAGAGGTCATAGCTGTAGGGCACCTCGCCGGTGATGATCTCTTCCTTTCCTTGATCATCGGTCACGGCAAAGGCAACCTGTACCGGCTCATCGGGCGAGTTTTGTTTGGTGAAGTGGACCAGTTTCACGTTGAGGGTTGATTGCTCTTGGGGCTGCATCGGCATACGTTTCCTCCATTTATTTTTTGTGATTGGTATTGAACGTACTTTGTAAGAAAGATCGAAGACGCAACTGATGCGCAGAAGTTTTGTAAAACTTTGTTATTTTCCAAAAAGAATTGGTGCGACTTTCGCGCTGACTACGAATAACTACACATAAAATCACTCGGCTGTGGAATTTGCATACGTCCTGTCGCGAATCCGTTCAACCACCTGCTCCGTCTTGTTGCAGCCTCGGCCTTTCTGGCGTAGGGTGGGGTTGAATCGGGGACGGTCGAGAGAAGTTTCCTCCAGCTGCAGGAATTTCTTGCCGTCCCATGCCAGGCATTTCGATTTGTGCCCATTTAATTAAAATTAATATGAACGCAAGCCATTTGCATCGTTTTCAGCAACTAACTTACGTGGCGAAGTTGCGATCACGACGAAAGGTGGATTCTGATGAACAATTTGATTCGATCGATTTTGAAGACTGCGGTTTACTTTCTGGACCAAACTGACCGCTTTACCAGCGACGTGCGCGACCGGGTCGCTGAGGGTGTCGACCGTGCCTCCGACCGGGTTTCGGACCTGCGCGAACGAGCTGAGGATCTTTACTCAGGCGAAGATCACACCGTGCGCAATGTGCTCACCTTTGCGGCTGGAGTAGGCGTTGGCCTTGGCGCTGCCTTGCTGTTTGCTCCGGCCAGCGGTGAGGAAATCCGGGGCCAAATCGGAGATAAAGTCCAGGATATTGGTGACCGGGTACGTCAGCGTTTCTCTTCGCGAACCTCAACCGGTACGGAAGGTCAATAGGCTTTCCGGAAGTCAAGAAAACTCCTGAAGCGCTATCCCGCCTTGACCTGCTTTAGCGCTACACAGCAGAGCCGTGTCCAAGCCAGTCGATTTCCAGCACGCGACCGGAGTGTTCCGAAGAATACTCCGGTCCGCTGGCGCGCACAGTAGCTCTAGCGTCACCACTACGGCAGCAGGCCGTAAACGTCTAACTCCGTAGAAGTGGGAACAAAAACTCTTCCACCCGCGATGGTCGGCACGGTGAACTTCAGAGCCGCTCCGGCAGTATCGCGACTACCTGCCTGCGAGCTGTTGTAGAGTTCCGTAGCAACATTCGTGGCATCGTAAGCATGCAGTATCGAAGGTCCGCTGCCCGTGCCCGTGTCAACGTAGGCCGAGTTGTCGATATCCCAGATAATTCCGTTTGTCGCGCCATTCGACGAAAGTGAAGCAGTCGCGCCGTGCATGCCATACACAGGCGTAGCTTTGGACGTTGCCGTGGTCGATAGTAGGCCAGTGCTGGCATTCCAACTGAAAGCGCGCAGCACGTCCTGGTTGCAATGGTAGTAGATGGATCCATTCCAATAGACCGGCGTCGAGAAGATATTGTTGTACTGTTGTGTGCCGGTTTGCACGGTCTGAATGACATTGTTCGTGTCCACCGGTGGCGGATTGTATCCGCCCATCTTGTCTCGATTCACCACGAAGATGTTCCCGTCCTTCCCTCCTCCGATGGTTTCGTGAGGCGTGGAAGAAGTGTTGTTTGGCACCAGAATGTTCGATCCCGCGCCCAGATCAACATCGTTCGCGGCGAGAGTGAAATTGTCGTCCGGCGTAAAGTAATCCAGCACTGATAAATTGGTGGGATCCAACCGCAGGAACGAGTCGTTATAACCGTTGGTGACCGGGTCGCCTACGCCGGGCGAGAGCTCATCTACCCCACTCATCAAATAAAGATCGCCGGTCGTGTCATCGATTGCCGGCGCGCCACCGCTGGCCCACAGTCCGCCGCCATCACCATCCGGAGTGTCGTTAAAGATTGCAGTTTGCGCCAAGGCTGTCTTGTCGTATGCAAGAACCCAACCGTGGGCGCAACTTCCAAAGGGAATGTAGATTGCGTTTGTGACCGGATTCAGTGCGAGACCCATGCGCTGATAGCAATCGGTCCCGAGGGTGATGTTTCCGCCTGAGCTCTCTCCACCCGTTCCCGGAACTGTTCCCGTAACTAAGACCGGCCCACCAAACTTTTCTGCACCAGTGGCAACGTCCAGCGCATGGAGATGGAATGGACCGTCTCCCCCTGAACTCTCGGAGAATACGTACATCGTGTTGGTGGTTGAATCGATCACCGGCGTCGACAATATGCCCACCACCGGCGAGACGCCGGAATAATCGTTCTTGGTAACCGGCGCTCCCAGGTTGACCTGCCAGAATGGCGTGGTTTGTACTCCGGTTGCGTCGAAGGCGTAAACGCTGTTGTTCTGGGTCTCTACATAGACTACATCGTGTGTGCCGCCCGCAATGCTGATCTGCGGCAGATACAACGGCTGAGCGTAGATCTGGCCATCCACGGAATAAGAGAACAGCTTGCCGAACTTCGTCGAATTCACATTCGCAGGCGTCAGAGTAACTTCCTGCATATACGCACCATCGCGGGCGTCGTCATTGTGATAGGTCAGTACGGCCGCCTGCGCGAGGTTGACGACGGTCACGGCAGCATCGGCGCTGACCGACGGAGTCGTTGTGGTAGTCGCGGTCACCGTGTGCGCTCCAAGCACCCCAGGAGCCGTGTACAGTCCGCTCGTGCTGATGGTGCCAGTCGTAACATTGCCACCCGCTACCCCATCAACCGACCAACTGAAAGTGGTCTCCGTCGATGCCTGAATCGCGGCGGTGAATTGTTGCGTCGCCGAGGGATCAACGGTTGCTGTCGACGGCGTCACCGTGAAGCTAATCACTGTGACCGCAGCGCTGGCGGTGCCTGAGGCATTAACCACGCTGGCCGCAATGGTATGCGTTCCCGCCTGTGCCGGTGCGGTATAGAGTCCCGCGGTGGTGATGGTCCCGACTGTGCTGTTTCCACCGGCGATCGTATCCACGGACCAGGAAAATACTGGAGCACTCAATCCCTGAGCCGTTGCCGTGAACTGCTCGGTAGCTGACAAAGCGACGGTTGCCGCCGATGGTGAAACGGAAAGAGTGAAGACCGCTACCGTAGCGCTCGCGGCACCGCCGGTACTGGTCGCCGTGATGGTGTGGTTCCCCACAGCGGCGGGAGCAGTGTAGAGTCCTGTTGCGCTAATCGTTCCAACCGTCGCGTTACCGCCGACGATTTGATCCACTGCCCAGGTAACAGACGCGTTCGGGACTCCTGGAACTGTTGCAGTGAACTGCTGCGTCGTGCCAGCAGCAACATTTGCCGCACTTGGCGAGATCGTGATGGTACTTGAAACCGTGACAGTTGCGCTGGCAGTTACCGAGGAATCGGCGGCGCTGGTGGCAACGATCGTATACGTTCCCGTTTGCGCCGGAGCGGTGTAGAAGCCGCTCGAGCTAATCGTTCCGACCGTGGAATTCCCACCGCTGACCTTGTTCACCGACCAATTGATCGCTGCGTTCGAAAATCCTTGAATCGTAGCCGTGAATTGTTGCGTTCCCCCGGGAGCAATGGTTGCTGATGCCGGCGTGAGAGAAATGTTCCCGACCGCAACTGAGGCCTTCGCGCTCTTTGTGCTGTCCGCAACGCTGGTCGCGGTAACCGTGTGGGTTCCCGCTTGGGCGGGCGCGGTATACAGGCCTGAGGCGCTGATCGTGCCCTCCGAGGAATTTCCGCCGGCAACCCCATCGACGGACCACGTCACTGCGGTGTTGGTGGTGTTCTGCACCGTGGCCGTAAATTGTGCTGTCGTGCTGATGGCGATGCTCACCGAAGTTTGATTCAGCGAAACGCTCACTGCGGATGAGGGAGACGCGCTTGCGTTGTTCACTCCCTGACAACCGGCTAGCGTGAAAGCTATCGCCAAACTCAAGAAACAGCCACAAATTCTCTCAGACGTCACGGCATTCATAGGGTTTCGCAAAAAAAATCAAGCTATAGATGGCATTTGAGCGTCTACAGTTGCCCACTTAGAGATGGTTCGGCGGGCGAGACTTCGTGCAGAGAGGAGTGCTCGAATACAGGGTGGAGCGGAAAGACCTCAGGTAAGCGCTGTAGGCCGAGCTAGGAAGCTACTCGGATAATAATTCTCGGGCGGAGACTTAGGTGCTACGCCAGCAATCTGGCGGCCTCTTTGGCGTAATAGGTAAGGATGATGCTCGCTCCGGCGCGCCTAATGCTCAACAGCGATTCCATCATCACGCGGTCGCGCTCGATCCATCCGTTACGGGCTGCAGCTTCGATCATGGCGTACTCACCGGAAACCTGATAAGCGGCGAGAGGCAAATCGAAGCGGTCGCGCGCGGCGGCGATGACGTCGAGATAAGGCATGGCGGGCTTGACCATGATCATGTCCGCACCTTCTTCGACGTCAAGGTCGATTTCGCGCATGGCCTCGCGCAGATTGGCTCCATCCATCTGATACGAACGGCGGTCGCCAAATTGCGGTGCCGAGTCAGCGGCTTCACGGAACGGGCCGTAGAAGCCGGAAGCAAACTTCGCCGCATACGAAAGGATCGGAGTGTTGGTGAAGTCGGCTTCATCGAGCGCGCGGCGGATAGCAGCGACGCGGCCATCCATCATGTCCGACGGCGCAATAATATCGATGCCGGCGCGGGTGAGCGAGACCGCCGTGCGAGCCAGCAGTTCCAGGCTCGAGTCATTGTCAATTTCAAACCTGTTATCAACCACGCTGGCCACGATCGCTGCCAGCTCCTCGATAACCTTTTCTTTTTTCTCGCCGCCCTTCACTACCCTCACGCCCGTTCCCTGCCGCGAGCTCAAAGCGTCTCTCGCGGCCGCGCCGAGGGACTGCGGAGTGGACCCATCCTTTACCACACCGCAGTGCCCGTGAGACATATATTCGCAAAGGCACACGTCGCCCATCAGGATCAGGTCAGGAACTTCACGCTTCATCGCGCGAGCGGCTTGCTGCACAATCCCGTCGTCCGCCCAAGCTCCCGTGGCCACTTCGTCCTTTTCATCGGGAAGGCCAAAAAGAATGACCGAAGGCACGCCCAGCGATTGAACTTCGCGAGCCTCTTTCACCGCCTCGTCCACCGAAAGGTTAAACACTCCGGGCATGGAGCGAACTTCCTTGCGCACTCCCTCGCCCGGACAAACAAACATTGGGTAGACGAAGGCGTCGGGAGTGAGACGGGTTTCACGGACCAGGTTGCGAATCTGGTCCGTGCGGCGGAGACGACGAAGACGCGTCACGGGGAAGGCCATAAGGCACCAGGGATTTCTGAGCGTGGCAGCCGATCCTACATTTCGATGGACCAGTGGCCGAGATCCCGCCGAACCGGGAACGCCACTCCACTCTCAAAGCAATTCTAGCAGGAGCGATCAGCCCGGAGGTCGAACCTTACATGGCCATTTCGCCGGGAGAACCGTACCGGGTCTTCACACTGAAGGAGTATGACGAAAGTAACGCCTCGGACTTCGAAAGCAATTTGGATCGCCGTTTTCCTCCATAGAATGGAGGCGGATGAGTCTGTTCAAACGGAACCGCTGGTTTGTGCTGGCTGGCCTAATCACGCTCGCCTTCACCGTGGTGTCTCTCATGATGCCGCGTGGCCCAGCGCTGACCGCAATCATCGATTTTGGATATCTTCTGATCACTTTGACGATCGCGGTGACCATGCTGTTGAATGCGTGGTCGGCTCAGGGTGTGGCCCGTCGCTTCTGGGCCCTGATGGGGTTCGGATACCTGCTGTGGGCTTTCAGTCAGGCTGGATGGCCGTACTACGAAGTGCTTTATGGCAAGACTGTGCCCGATCCCTGGTCGATGGATATTTTTCTGTTTCTGCATCTGGTTCCAATGATCGCGGCGGTTGGGTTGCGCCCGCATCGCTCAGACGGCGAACTGAAATTCCGCGTAGGTACCCTGGATTTCCTCCTGCTGATGGTTTGGTGGATCTTCCTCTATGCTTTTGTGGTATTTCCTTCGCAATATGTTTCAGTGAATGTCGCGGAATATGACAGGAATTTTGGCGCACTCTATTTGGTGGAAAGCGGCGTGCTGGTATTGGTGCTGGGCGGCGTTGCACGCGGAGCTCCCCGCGGATGGAAAGAGATATACCTGAACCTGATGGCGGCAAGCGCTCTCTATGCCATCGCTTCGGAAGTGGTCAACGTGGCGGTCACCAGTGGGCCCTACTATTCCGGCTGTCTCTACGACGTTCCGCTCGTGGGAGCAGTGAGTTGGATGGCGGCGACCATCCTGAGCGCACGCGAATGGCGGCTGGAAGTAGCGCGGCCCAAGGGAGATGACACCTGGAGCACGATGTCGCTCCGCTTGTCGATGTTGGCCATTCTCTCGTTGCCAGTCTTGGGCCTGTGGGCGTTCCTTTGGGACACCTCGCCGCCTGCGACTCGGATGTTTCGCATGTTCACGGTTTTGACGGCAATGCTGGTTCTGGGCGTCTTCGTCTTTATTCGCCAATATCTTCAAGATCAGGCTCTCATCCATCTGCTGGAAGATTCGCGCCGTAGTTTCGAGAACGAACAGCGATTGCAGAGCCATTTGGTCCAGCGCGAAAAATTGGCCTCTCTCGGTCAGTTGGTCGCCGGGGCTGCGCACGAGATCGATCATCCCCTGAACGCGATCATGGGATACTCGGAGAAACTATGGTCCAATCAGCGGTTGACCGGGGAGCAGGATACGTTGGTCCGCAAAATCGTCCACCACTCGCAACGGACTCGCGATCTGATCTCGAATCTCCTCAGCTTCGCGCAGCAAAGCTCCGGCCAGAAGATGATGGTAGATTTGTCCGCGCTTCTGCAGCGCAGTGTGCACATGCAGGAACTGCAGCGGCACGATCAGAAAATTCGTATCGAAACTTCGTTTGAGCAGAACCTGCCTCGGGTCTGGGGGGACGGCCATCAACTGTTCCAGGTGTTCGCTCAGATCGTCGAGAACGCGTTGGACGCGCTGGAGGAAGCTGGCGGGGGATTGCTTCGGGTCAGCGCCCACGTGCAGGGAGAGGAAGTGGTGGTTCATTTCTCCGATAGCGGCCCGGGCATCAAAGAGCCGCATCGCGTCTTCGATCCTTTCTACACGACCAAGCCGATCGGCAAAGGCACCGGCTTGGGACTGAGCGCAGCCTACGGTGTCGTGCAGGATCATCGGGGACAGATTACCTGCCAGAATAATCCCGAAGGCGGCGCCACCTTTATGCTCCGCCTACCGGTCTCGGAAACAGCGACGCAAGTGGCCGTGGCGTCGGGCGGCTGACAATACCAGCTGAAGCCGGAGGATCACAAGCATATGTTCGAGAAGTTGCGTGACAAACTCGATGGGAGAGATGCGCTGATTCGCGCTATGCGTGCTTCCGACTGGGCAAAGTCAGCTGAGATATTCGTGCATTCGACAGTGCTGTTCCTGCAGCTGCCGCCGGGTTGTGAAGACGGGCTTGATCCAAGCCTGTCGCAAGAAGAGTTTTTGTCTCACATACGGGCGGGCGCTACTGATCTATCGGAGCGGGAGCAGTTTACGCCCCTTTGCGGAGTGCGGGGGCCACGTAAGTCGCTTCTACTCTTTACCCAGCAGAGGCTTGTGCAGCAATTTGCCCATGCCTATGTTCGACGGGTCAAACGTATCATGCAGTTTGAAGTTGTAGGTGTTCAAGGTCGAATTGCTCTGCGCCTGTTCGACGGTGTAGATTCGGTCGTGTTCAATGAAGGCACCAAGCACGAGTGCGAGGTCCCCGCAGAAGAGTTTAGCTCTCTATGTCACTTCCATAGGAACGATGCAAGCGCCGGGCGCTCAGCAATGACCTAAACAGTGGTGTTGATAGCAGAGTAATCCCAGCTTCTCTTCATGCCCCCCGCGCCTAGCCTCCTGTAACATAAACTGCGATGCCTCAATTGCTCACGCATAACTCCGCCCGCGTGTTGGAGTTCGACGC
>DATEQW010000176.1:0-6643 GCA_035272245.1 Candidatus Sulfotelmatobacter sp.
ACCCGCGTAGTCACGCCCGGAACGGCGGCCGATTCATCCTTAAGCCCGGAGGAGAACAACTTTCTAGCGGCGGTAGCGACCGTAGGAGATCGCGTAGGTTTCGCGGCGCTCGATCTCTCCACCGGCGAGTTTCGCGCCACCGAGTTCGCCGGCGAATCGGCCGGACGCCGCATTCAAGAAGAACTTGAACAATTGCGCCCAAAAGAAATGCTGTATGGATCTTCTGCTCCCCTCTTTGAAAATAGAAGTAATAGTGGAGCGACGAGCGCCCCCGCCCGTCCCATCCCTGAACGCATCGAAATCGGGACCGGCGCGCCCGCCAGGTCAACCGGCGCGTGGGCTGAAACTCCCCTGGACGATTGGATTTTCTCTCCCGACCACGCGATTCCGCTCCTCGAAAATCACTTCGGCGTCCTGTCGCTCGAGGGCTTCGGCCTGGCCGGAAAACCGGCGGCGGCTTCGGCGGCTGGTGCAATCCTTCATTACATCCGCTCCACGCAGCGCGGTACGCTCGACCATGTCGACCGCATCGGCTTCTACGAGCGCCAGAATTGCCTGGTTCTCGATGCGGTGACGGTGCGCAATCTGGAGTTGATCGAACCGCTATTCGCGGGCACCGACGCCGGAGTTACTCTGTTCCGCTGCCTCGATGCCACCGTAACCCCCATGGGCAAGCGCTTGCTGCGTACATGGCTGCTGCGCCCGTCTTTGGATCGAATTGAAATTGAAGGCCGTCTGGATGCCGTTGAGGCGCAGGTAAAAGACACGGTGCAACGCGAAGAATTGCGGCGCGCCCTCGATGGAATTCTGGACCTCGAACGTCTGCTGAGCCGCGTCAGTTTAGAGACGGCAAATCCGCGAGACGTCCTGGCCCTGGCGGCTTCGCTCGGACGAATTCCCCAGGTGCGCGCAGTTCTGGCGGGCCTCTCTGACTCCCGCCTGCCTGTGTCGCGGCTGAGCACCCTGCATAGCGCGATCGACGAACTCGGCCGTTTACGCGAAAAGATCGATCGCACTCTGGTTCCCGAGCCACCCCTAACGCTCAGTGATGGCGGAGTAATTGCCACCGGAGTTGACAAAGACCTCGACGAACTGCGCGACCTGAGCCGCAACTCGAAGCAGTACCTCGCGCAAGTGGAAACTCGCGAGCGCGAACGGACGGGGATCGGGTCGCTCAAAGTAAAGTTCAATTCCATCTTTGGCTACTACATCGAAATTTCGAAGGCGAACCTTCACCTTTCCCCCGCCGACTACGAACGCAAGCAGACGCTGGTGAATGCCGAGCGCTTCACGACTCCCGAGCTCAAGGAGTATGAATCCAAGATTCTCGACGCCCAGGAAAAGATTGTCGAAATCGAACGTCGTCGGTTCGCCGAGTTGCGTTCCGCGATTGCGGCGGAAGCCAAGCGCATCCGGCAAACCGCGCTGGCACTGGCTGAAGTGGATGTCCTCGGCTGCCTGGCCCACATTGCAGCCTTGCGAAATTACTGCCGACCAAACTTCTATCAAGATCCCGGCGACGATGGTGGAGCACCGGGCTCCCCCGCCCGGCCCCTAGACCTGGAAATTGTCGAGGGACGTCACCCGGTGATCGAGCTACAAGAAATGTCGTCAGGGAGCGAGCGTTTTGTCCCCAACGATCTGTTTCTGGATGCTTCCACGCACAACATAGTGGTGCTGACCGGCCCAAACATGGGCGGTAAGAGCACCTATCTGCGGCAGGTGGCGCTGATCGTGATCATGGCGCAGATGGGCTCGTTTGTTCCCGCGCGTGCCGTGCGGCTAAGCATTGTGGACCGCGTCTTCACGCGCATTGGCGCTAGCGACAACGTGGCTCGGGGGCGCTCGACCTTTATGGTTGAGATGACGGAGACGGCGGCGATTCTGCACACGGCGACGGCGCGCTCCTTGATTCTGTTAGACGAAGTCGGGCGCGGCACTTCCACATATGACGGTCTGGCGATTGCCTGGGCCGCCGTCGAGTATCTCCATGCGCGCGTGCGAGCCAAGACTTTGTTTGCCACGCACTATTTCGAGCTGACTGAACTGGCCGAGCAATTGAGTGGCGTGAAGAACTATCACGTCTCAGTCAAGGAGACTGGCGGGAGCGTAGTTTTTCTGCGCCGCGTCGAACCGGGCGCGGCTGACCGCAGCTACGGCATCGAAGTGGCAAAGTTGGCGGGATTGCCGCACGAAGTCGTGGTGCGGGCGCGCGAGGTGCTGGCGGAGCATGAATCGTCGGAGCACCGGCTTTCGGGGCATCTGACGCCAGGCAGTTCCACAGAACCGGAGCGTCCGACACAGTTGACCATCTTCACCCCGTTGTCGCAACCAGTGCTGGAAAAGCTTCGCGAAGTAGATTTAAACCGGCTGACGCCGCTCGAAGCGCTAAACTTGCTGGCCGAACTGAAGAAAGAAATTTAACCGAGGCGCGCGGCGAGACAACTTGAGAGGACTGCTAGACTAGTTTATTTTCCCGGCACGGGAGGAACGATGACGAAAGGTCTGAAATCCCATCTTGACCCCGATTCAAGCGCCCTCCAACAGCTAAGAAAGATCCTGCAAGAGAGCGGCTATTGTGAAGCGGGAATCGCTCCCTCGTTGTGCGATGTGGCACTGCAACTCACCGAGGAATCTCCACCGAGCCAACTCAATACCTTGCTTCGCCTTTTCCATTTCCAGGAGCCCATTGGAAAAAAGGACGCAAGCAGGTCGCTGCATCCGCTCACTATTGAGGAGCTGACGGATGCGGGCTTTATACGAATGGACGGAGAAAATGTCCGCGCCAACGTATTGATTCAGCCTTATCAGAATCTGCTTTTTGCAATCGATCAACTTACTCGGGAAACTCAAGCGGAAAATGCCCTGATGCAAATCTCCGGCTCTTCTTTACACACGGCAAATTTCATGGTTTGCCGTCCCTCGCGCAACAGTCTCGACCTCGGTACGGGTTGCGGCTTCCTGGCCGCTCTATTGGCGCGCCATAGCGAACACGTTTGTGCCGTTGATCTCAACCCGACGGCAGTAAAGTTCGCGGATTTCAACTGTCGATGGAATGGACTCCGAAATGTCACTTGCCTGGAAGGCAATCTCACCACGCCCGTTCGCGACCAGCGATTCGACCTGATCGTGTGCAATCCGCCTTTTATGATCTGCCCCGTTCCGAACACGTTCGCAAACCAAATCAAGTTTAAACACTCCGGCCAGGAAGGCGACGAATTCTGCATCAACTTGGCCCGTGAAGCCTCGCAACTGCTTCACCAAGACGGCTATTTTCATATGGCATTTGAATGGTTCGAGATCGATGGGGAAGACTGGGCGGCTAGACTCAGCAGATCGTTTTTCGGCACTGAGTGTGATGTCTGGGGGCTGCGCGCGTACGCAAGAACGGCTGAGGCGTATGTAAGGGATTGGCTTTCGGACTTACAGGAAACCCAGGAGGTTGACGCCGAGACGTTATACCGGGAAGGCGTTCTGTACTTCCAGCAGAAGAAGGTCCAGAGCATTGGAACCGGCCTGCTCACCATGAGGCGTTGTAGCGGGCGTCCTAACTTTCTATGGTTCGACGAAGCGCCGGAGGATCTGTCCGAACCTTATGGAGAAAGCATCGCCAAGCTATTCGATGTTCGGACGTACCTTGGCAACCGGAGCGATGATCTCTTGTTGGAAGAAAAGCTCGCGGTTTCGCCCAATATTGGGATGATTCAGAAGGCGCAATTGAAGAACGGTTATTGGGAGGCGACGGCATCCGAGCTTATCCGCGAGCGAGGACTTAAATACTGTTTCAGTGAAGTTAGCCCTCCGCTCTTGCGGTTAGTCGCTCTTTTGGACGGGGATTGCACCCTCCGCCAGATATTCGAGCGCCTGTCTCGCGAAGAAAACCTGGCTGTGCCGGAAATCATGGCCCAACACTTGCAAGAAATCCGGGAACTCACGTGGTTTGGATTCCTCATACCGGCGAGTTTCGCGAAGCCATAGATTTCACATTGATGCCGCACCGGAGACAAAGATTGCATCCGACGGGCGTCATTACGGATTAATGATCGGTGCGAAATGCTCGCGGCGCAAGTACAGTAAGAATCGACCATGCCATCCAAGGCTACGCAAGACGTTCGCGCACACGCCGGACAACTCTTCATCGTCGGCTTCGACGGGACCCAGATGTCTCCGCGGCTCGCTTCCCTGCTCGCGAAGATTCAGCCGGCGGGAGTGATTCTATTTGCCCGCAACATCACCGGAGCCGCGCAGACGCATACTCTTCTGCGCCAATGCCAGAAGTGCGTGGCCACTCCGCTTTTCACTTGCGTGGACCTGGAGGGCGGCACGGTGGACCGTTTCCGCAACGTGATTGGGTCGGCGTCTTCTCCGGCGGAGGTCTTTGCCACGGGCAGCCGGGCGCTTTTTCGCAAGCATGGACGCGTGATCGGCGAGAACTGCCGCGCGCTGGGGTTCAACGTGGATTTCGCTCCGGTGCTCGACTTGGCCTATGAGGCTTCGCGTTCGGTGCTGAGTTCGAGGGCAGTATCGGACGATCCGAAGCAAGTCGTGGCTTACGCGCGCGAGTTTTTGCGTGGGTTGGCCGATGCCGGCGTGCTGGGCTGCGGTAAACATTTCCCCGGACTGGGCGAGGCTACGCTCGATACGCATCATGAACTTCCCAGCGTCGAGAAGCCGCTGCGCGAATTGTGGGGGAAGGATCTGCTTCCCTATCGGTCGTTATCGATATCGCGGCGCCGCGAATTGCCGATGGTCATGATTTCGCACGCGGCCTATCCCAAAGTGACAGGAGACCGAACGCCGGCATCTTTGTCGAAAAAATGGATCACCGATATTCTGCGCAAGAGAATCCGGTACAACGGACTCATCGCCTCGGACGACATGGAGATGGGGGCTGTCCTCAAATTTGCTCCCGTTGAGCAGGCGGTCGTGCAGCACATCCGTGCCGGCGGAGACCTGGCGCTGATCTGCCACAAGGAAGAGATGGTTGTCCGTGGGTACGAAGCTCTGGTTCACGAAGCCGAGCGCGATCGCAAATTCGGTCAGCGAGTGCAGGAATCGGCCGGGCGTGTGCTGGCGTTCAAGAAGAAGTACCTGCCGAGACGTCGCGCTGCCTCTCCCTCTGCGGTACGAGTTGAGAAGTTGACGCGACAGCTTTGGGAATTCGGAGAAGAAATACGTATGGATACACTCGCTCGCGAGGAACCCGCATGATTATTGCCGGCGTGATGAGCGGGACTTCGGCGGACGGAATCAATGTGGCGCTGGTGCGGGTGTCGGCCGAGACCGGGCGGGCGAGTCGCCCGTCCCCACACAAAAATCAACACTTAGATTTCACGCTTGTTGGTCATGAGGAATTTCCCTTCCCTGCCCCGGTTCGACGCGCGATCTTGAACATGATGAATGCGGAATTGGTCCGGGTTGCGGATCTGGCTCGGCTGAACTTTCTTCTGGGAGAACTGTACGCAGAGGCAGTGGCAAAAACAG
Source organism: Candidatus Sulfotelmatobacter sp. (assembly GCA_035272245.1). Lineage (GTDB taxonomy): Bacteria > Acidobacteriota > Terriglobia > Terriglobales > Acidobacteriaceae > Sulfotelmatobacter. The sequence goes on from DATEQW010000176.1 coordinate 5,485, forward strand.
CGCGCAACCATCGCGTGAAACTCGACCTGGTGGGCTGTCATGGACAGACGCTTTATCACCAGGGAGTCGCGGCACGATTTCTCGGGCGAAAATTGGCGGCAACGTGGCAAACGGGAGAAGGCGCAGTAATCGCGGCGCGGCTGAGAGTTCCGGTGGTCTCCGATTTTCGTCCGGCGGATATGGCGGCCGGAGGGAAAGGCGCGCCGCTGGTACCGTTCGTCGACTACCTTCTGTTCCGTGATCAGCGTGTGAATCGCATCGCCCAGAATATTGGCGGCATTGCGAATCTGACGGCGATCCCGGCGAGCGCGTCGCTCGGCCCAGTGCTTGCTTTTGATACTGGACCCGGCAACATGGTGATGGATGCGGTGATGGAAGAGCTTTTCCGCAAACCTTTCGATCGCGATGGCAAGGTCGCGTCCTCGGGACGCGTACTCGATGGCGTGATTGCGCGATTGGTGCGGGCGCCCTTTTTCCGCCAGAAGCCTCCGCGGACAGCGGGGCGCGAGCAATTTGGCCGCGAATACGTCAGCCGATTTCTTGAGATCTGCCGCGGGGCCAGCAACGCCGACGTCGTAGCGACGGCGACGGCTTTGACGGCGCGATCGATTGCCGACGCAGTCCAGCGCTTCGTGCTGCCGCGATTTGGCTCATCTCCAAAGCAGGATAGTCACGCGATGATTGTCTCGGGCGGTGGCGCAAAGAATCCGACGCTGATGGCCATGCTGCGTAACGAAATCGCACCCTTGGGAATCGAGTTGCACTTCTCGGATGAGTTCGGCCTTCCGGCGGAAGCGAAGGAAGCAGTGGCGTTCGCCTTGCTCGCGCATGAGACATGGCATCGGCGGCCGTCGAATGTCCCGTCGGCTACGGGAGCGAAGCGGGCGGCGATTTTGGGAAAGATTTCGTATGCGTAGGGCGGCAGCACGGGAGCGCGCAAACATCACGTCCTTCCCCTTCGGCTCGCTCAGGGTCAGGATGACAACTCTGTTGTTATTCGCTGGAATGTGGATGCTGCCGCTGCTCTCCTGCTCCCAGCCTCCCGATCCGAACACGCTGGTGATGATTATTGAGAGCAGCCCCACGAATCTCGACCCGCGAGTGGGGATTGATGCGCAATCGGAACGCATTGACGAACTCCTCTTCGACGCGCTGCTGA
>DATEQW010000177.1:0-28746 GCA_035272245.1 Candidatus Sulfotelmatobacter sp.
CGCATGATCTCCTGCGTCCGTTCGAGACCGGCCAACGCTTCGGTAAGCTGGGTTCCGATGGAAACAATCTGCATGATGGGCGCAACCAGGAACCCGAGCAGCAAGGTATAGGAGACAAATCCACCAACCGTCAGCGTGCCGGAAGCGATCTGATGTGCGCCCACATACATGGTGACCGCGCCCACACAGCCCAACAGAACGCTTGCCGAAAGGCTCATCACCGACGTTGCGGTGAGAGTACGCATTACGTTATCGAGCAGGCGCCGAACACCGGTCGCAAACACTGCTTCCTCGCGCTGTTCCGCGTGATACCCCTTGATCACTCGCACTCCCCCCAGCGATTCGGTGAGCCGGCCCGTGACCTCGGCATTGATCTTGCCCCGCTCGCGGAAAATCGGCCGGATGGTCGCGAATGCCTTGTTTAATGAGATGCCGAAGCACACAAGCGAACCCACCGCGATCAAAGTCATCTGCGGGCTGGTGCGCAGCAGTAAGACCAGCGCGATTCCGGAGGTGACCAGCCCTCCCGCGAAATCCACGAGCCCGGTTCCCAGGAGGTTCCGCACACCCTCTACGTCGCTCATGATGCGGGAGACCAGGCTGCCGGTTTTGTTGACGTCGTAAAAGGCAACTGGCAGGCGCGAGATATGGGCCTGCACCTGTTGACGCAGCTCCGTGATCAGCCTTTGCGCCGCCTTCGACAACGACTGCGTCAGCGAAAAAGAGGTAACGCCCTGCACCACCGTAGCCCCGAGCACAACCAGTACCAGCGGCACCAATTTATCCATGCGGTGCTTGTTGATGACTGTATCGATCAGGAATTTCGTGGAGTAAGGTAGGACCAAAGCGGCTACGCGGTTGATCACCATCAGCCCGAAACCGAGCGCCAGAAGCCCCCGCCGCGGACGCATCAGCTTCCAGACTTCCGGCAAGATGGCGCGGAGTCTCTCGACTTTGGGTTTCTTCTGGGCTGCTGTGGGCTCGGTACTCAATCTCCTGTTGGACTCCCGCCAAGCTTGATTCGCTTCATTAATTGCTCGCTTGTGGCTACAGCATTGTGACATGTCCGGGCCAGCCGTTGTATCCTCGGGGCGTGTCTCGCCAGTCTTCGCCGGAGCGTTCTCCAACCGCAGGTTTGTTGCTCGGCCTGGTCATCACACTCGCGGCAGTCGTGGCCTATTCGGCGTATATCACCTGGCAAGTGGCTGGTTTGCGCAGGCTCCAATCCGAACTGATTGACCGCAACCGCAAAGATTCCCTGCAGTTGCTGCGCATCCAGAACGATCTGAATCTGCTCGCGGTCGCCATGCGGGACATGATCGACAACGACGAACCGTATCCTCTTACTGCCTGGTCGGCGCAGTTCCAACGCATCCGCACTGATTTGGACGATGCCATGCGCCTGGAAGCCGCATTGGCTCCGGCCGGACGTACGGCGGACCAAAGCGCTTCCTTAAGCGTGTCGCTGGCGCAATTCTGGGATGCGGTGGACCGTGTCTTTGCTCTGGCGGGCGCGGGCAAGGAAAAAGATGCGCGAACACAAATCCAACTCTCGTTGCAGGCGCGGCAGGCGGCGCTGAGTACCACGGTGGCTCGATTTCTGGTACAAAACAGCGAGAACGAAGAACAAGCGGCGCAGCGCATCATCCAGATTTATGACCGCGTGCAGCGGCAAGTGTATGTGTTCCTGGCCGCGACGCTGGGCGCGATTCTGTTGACTGGATTCTCCATGATCCGGTGGAACCGCCGGCTGTTTGCGCGCATGGCTGAGCTTTCAGAGCGGCGTAGCGAGCTCGCGCAAAAACTAATTGCAACCCAGGAGTCGACCTTACGTTATATTTCCCGAGAGTTGCATGATGAATTCGGCCAGATTCTGACGGCGATGGGAGCGATGCTCGGCCGCGCCGGCGCTCACGCTCCGGAAGGCTCGTCTTTGCGAACGGATCTGCACGAAGTCCGCCAGATCGCTCAGGACACGCTGGATCGCGTCAGAAGCCTGTCGCAGGCGCTGCATCCGGTTATGCTGGATGAGGCGGGGTTGGAGACCACGCTCGATTGGTACATTCCAACCGTGGAACGGCAGACCGGAATTGCCATATCCTATGAAAAGCAAGGCGTGCCGTTCACTATCGATGCCGGTGCAACAGTGCAAATCTATCGCGTGCTGCAGGAAGCATTGAACAATGTGGCGCGGCACTCCGGCGCGAAGCAGGCTTGGGTGCGGTTGCGGTTTCTACCTTCGGAGCTTGAATTGGAGGTGGAAGATCACGGCGCAGGCTTTAACGGGCAGCCCGTGAAGCAAGGCATTGGTCTCGTCGCCATGCGCGAACGCGCCGAGTTGATGGGAGGAAGAATTGCATTTTCATTACCCAGCGCCGGGGGCACAATGTTGCGCCTGACTGCCCCGCGCGAAAAGATTGAGACCATTGCTTCTGAAACCAATCCCCATGACAAAAAAGATTACGGTATTGCTAGTCGATGATCACGGCCTGGTGCGGCGAGGGTTCCGGCGCATGTTGGAAGATGAGCCGGACATACAGGTGGTGGGCGAAGCCGGCGATGGGGAAGAGGCCGTCCGGCTCGCGCAGGAGTTGCGGCCGCAGGTCGTAGTCATGGACTGCGCTCTGCCGAAGACAAACGGCCTCGACGCGACGCGGCAGATTCTTGAAGATCTTCCGGAGACGGCAATCCTCATGCTCAGCATGCATTCCGAGAGCACTTGGGTACGGCAGGCGATCGAAGCTGGCGCCAAGGGATACATTCTCAAGAATGCAATCAACCTGGAGCTGGGGCCGGCCGTCCGGCGCGTCGCCGGCGGAGAAACGATTTTCGATCCTCAGGTGGAGCAGCATTCCGTACTCCGCGGCGAGCGCAGCAGTGGGCTGACTCCCCGCGAGCTCGAAGTGTTACAGATGATTGTGGATGGCAAGTCGAACAAAGAGATCGCATCGGCCCTCGAGCTCAGCGCCAATACGGTTGCGGTTCATCGCGCGAACATCATGAATGCGCTGGGAATTCACAAGACTGCGGAGCTGGTTGTTTATGCCATTCGCGCGGGGCTGGTGAACGTTCCGTGAATCGCAGATCTTTTCTGCGCAACATGGCGGGGCTTGCATGCGCATCCCAACTGCTCTCCCCGCGCGCCCTCGGCTTGCAAGGCGGTGCCGGGCCTTCCCCCGGCCTTCGCTTCGTGGACGTAACCTCGAGCTCCGGCCTCCAATTCCAGCATAACAGCGGCGCCTTTGGAGGAAAATTTCTTCCCGAAACCATGGGTTCCGGCTGTGCCTTCCTCGATTACGACCGCGACGGCTGGCAGGACATTCTCCTCGTCAACGGAATGGATTGGCCCGGCCACAAGCAGCGGCACTCCACGCTGCGGCTGTATCACAACGACGGAAACGGAACCTTCACCGACGTTACTTCCCGCGCCGGACTCGACGTTGAGATGTACGGCATGGGCGTGGCTGTCAGCGACTATGACAACGACGGCTTCCCTGACATTCTCATCACCTGTGTAGGCCAGAACCGGCTGTTCCACAATACCGGCAAGGGAACCTTTGTCGATGTAACCCTCGCCAGTGGGTTAGGTAAGCGTCAAGCCTTCAGCAGCTCTGCTTTGTGGTTCGACTACGACCGCGATGGTCTGCTCGATCTTTTCGTTTGTAACTATGTGAAGTGGTCGCCCGAGCACGACGTCTTCTGCAGTCTCGACGGCAGGCACAAGTCTTATTGCACGCCGGAAGCTTACCGCGGCGAGACGTGCTGGCTATTTCACAATCGCGGCAATGGAACCTTCGAGGACGTCACCGCCTCCAGTGGCATTTTCGATAGCAGTTCAAAATCCCTTGGCGTCGCCATGCTCGATGACGACCAGGATGGTTGGCCCGATCTGCTGGTCGCGAACGACACTCAACCCAACAAACTCTACCGCAACCAGCACAATGGAACGTTCAAGGACGTGGCTGTCGAGGTTGGATTGGCCTTCAGCACCGAAGGTAAGGCCCGTGCCGGCATGGGCGTGGATATTGCCGATTTCACGAACTCCGGCAAATCAGGTGTGGCCATTACGAACTTCGACAACGAGATGACTGGCCTGTACGAGTTCAGCGGGAAGACCTACGAAGACGTCGCGGCTCAGGCTGGCGTGGGCATGGCTTCTAAGAATAGTCTCGGCTTTGGATGTGTTTTTCTCGACGCCAATTTGGACGGCTGGCTCGACCTTGCGGTAGCGAACGGACACATTGATGAGACGGTGCGCAATATTCGCGGCAACGTGGGATACGCTCAGTCTCCGCTCTTGTTTCTCAACGACGGACGCAGCAGGTTTCACGACGTCGCTAGCGAACTCGGCGGAGGCTTCGACCAGCCCAAGGTCGGACGCGGGCTTGCGTATGGGGACTTCGATCGCGACGGAGATCTCGACTTGTTGCTCACCACAAACAATGGCGTCGCCCACTTGTACCGGAACGACCAGCTTGCCGGAAATCGCAGCATACGTTTCCGCCTGGTCGGCACGAAGTCCAATCGCGATGCCATCGGAGCTACGGTCCACATCGTTTCCGGCGGGTTGAGCCAGACACGAATGGTAAAGAGTGGATCGAGCTATCTGTCGCAATCCGAACTCCCGCTGACGTTTGGCCTGGAGAAGCGCGACCGTGTCGAACACGTTGTCGTCACTTGGCCCAGCGGCAGAGTAGAAGAATTCACGAACCTCGCAGCCGGTCGATGCTACGAATGCACCGAAGGCAAGGGAATCGCTCCACAAGAAGGATACTGATAGAGGACGACCGGCGAATCAGATTACGGTTGAGTCAGGTTTCCCGAGGCAGTCAGGTCGATATCAACCGACTCGCTGACCTGCAAAAACAACGTGCTCGGATTCTTGATCCCCCATTGCACGTAGGGCACGGCGAAGTGCAGCGTCGCGGTCCAATAACCAGGAGCCATCTTGACTTCAGCCGGGACCGTCAGTTCATGCTCCGCACCGTGGATTGCGAAAATTCCGCGGACGCGGACAGAGGAGGTTCCCGACAGTGATACCGCTCCGTCGACGCGATCCGGACGGAAAACTATTTCCGGGTAACGATCGCTCTCCAGCACTTCGCGATGCATTTTCCGGTCGCGCATTCCGTTGCCACTTTGGCCACTCTTGGCATCCACCACGATTTCGCCCGTGAGTTTCCCCGAGGCGGGATCGAGACGCAGCGCTCCTCGCTTTAGCTGGAACGTTCCCCGAACTGTATGAAGCACATCTCCGAGCGTGAAATTGATGGTGGTGTGCTGCGGATCTAGCTGCAAAGCCGCATTCTGCGCGGCGGCCGCAACGGACAATGAGAGAAATAAAACCGTTAGGATAGCCCGGCGCACCCGACTCCGCAGAAAAGCCTGAGCGTCTTCTTTCATGGATTATGTGGTCAGCAGTCCCCATCCCAAGGTGAGCCCATCCATAGCCAGATGCATGGGACTGAAGTTCCCTACATGTAGAGCCAGCAGCCTGCGAAAAACATCGGGATGCTTGCGGAAAACTTGCAGGGTACGACGCTGTATGAGCGGATGCCCATCCAGCATCAACATCAATCGCGCCATCCACAAGGGACGGAACGACAGGCGGCGGTGAGCGGCCTGGTAACCGCGCAGATCACCCATACTGAGACAGTTCGCCAGCACTGCGGCCTGGCTGAACGAAAGACCCAGACCGTCGCCAGTAATCGCATCAACCGTGCCGGAAGCGTCACCGACCAACGCGACATTTCCCCGCCAGACGTTTTTCAATTGGCGATTCGCTGTGAGCGCGCCTCTTTCAGTCGAGGTTGCCACGGCCCTGGACAATCGCTCGCTCAGATCCGGAAAATCGGTCAAAGATTTTTCCAGGCGCAGTCCCGGATTTTGCGAAGCCACAGCCACGCAGACCTCATCACCGCTCACCGCTGTCATATACCCTTGGCTGTGTTTTCCCCAGTAGATCTCAATCCGATCCGTCCAGGGTTTGACGCGATAATGCCGGCGAAAGGAATATCGAGAGCCCGTCCCTGAGCGAGGCTCGAGATTGGCCCACGTCCGCACCCGTGAATTCGAGCCGTCGGCTCCGATGATCCACGATGCTCGCACGCTGCAGTTTCCCAATCGCACACTTTCCCCTGAAATCCCGGTGACCGCGCATTGCCATAGCAGATCGACGCCCAGCCCCGCGGCGCGTTCCGTCAGAATACGATGCAAGGTCGTCCGGCGAATCGCGAGGCCGTCATGGCCAGAAGGAAAAACCGCCTCTGCGGACAACCCGGAACCGAGAAAGCGAACCCCTCGTACGGAACATGCGTCCGCAGCCGACAGCGTAACTCCCAGCTTCCCCAGCGCCACAATCGCGTCCGGCATCAGCGCTTCGCCGCAAGCTTTATCGATCGGTGGTTTCGCCCCGTCGGCCACGACCACGCGGAATCCCTGCTGCCGGGCGGCGATTGCTGCGGCCAGTCCTGCCGGGCCGCCACCGATGACGAATACATCCGTTGAGTTCAGCAACTATTCACTCTCACCATTGCAGAAGCAGAAGCTCGGAGCAAAATCCTGGCCCCATCGCGGCCAGCAGGCCGAGGGCGCCAGGCTCAGGACGCCGATGCTTCATCACGTCCTCCAGCACGCACAGAACGGAAGCCGACGAGAGATTTCCCACTTTGCGCAAACAATCCCAGGAGGCATCCAGTTCTCCGTTGTGTAGTCCCAGCGCAGCCGCCGAAGCGTCAAGCACCTTCGGTCCGCCGGTGTGCAAAACGAAGCTTTTTAGTTCGCTCCGCTTGTGACCATTGTCGGCCAGAAAAGCGTCCACGTCCTTACCCAAATTTTCCCGGATCAGGGTTGGGACCTCCGTAGAAAGTATGATGCGGAAACCCTTCTCGGAAATGTTCCAGCCCATCATTTCTTCCGTGGCAGGATAAAAAATCGAGCGCGTCGCGAGAATTGTAGGCCCCGAATTGTGGCCATTCGACGATGCGAAGTCCTCGCCGGTGACAATCACGGCGGCTGCACCATCGGCGAAAAGTCCAGACGAGATCAGGTTCGCGACTGACAGATCCTCGCGCTGCAAAGTAAGCGAACAAAGTTCAACCGAGACCAGTGCCGCAGCTTGCGAAGGATAGGCACGAACGTAATCGTAAGCGCGAGCGATCCCCGCCGCACCCGCTACGCATCCCAAGCCAAAGATCGGCGTGCGGCGGATGTTGGCGGGAAGGCCCATGCGGTTGATCAGCAGCGCATCGATCGAAGGGCTCGCAACTCCAGTGACCGTCGTGAACAACAAGGCTCCCAAATCTTGTGGCTTCATTCCGGCATTGTGAAGAGCGAGGCAAAGAGCCTGCTCTCCCAATTCCTGCGCCACTTTGATCCAGATGTCGTTGGCTTCCCCCCAGGTTTTGATGTCCACATACTGTTCGGCGGGAATCGCGAGGTAGCGCCCATCCACCGTTACGTTACGGTGCAACCGCGCCAGCAGCAAAGGATTCTTGAGTTGAGCTCCCCAATAATCTTGCAGGCGTTCTAGGAGAACTTTCTGGGAATAGTAATTCTTGGGGAACGCGCTCGCGGCGCTTGCGATCTTCATGGGTTCTGAGTCCTGACCTTGGTCTCGGCACGGAACCCGCCCCCAAGCCGACCGAATCCGAGAAGCCTTTCTCGATTAGATGGCGGGGATCCCCGTCGCGGTTGCAACGGACTGCCGTGTGCCGGCGTACGTATTGTCGCAGAGTTGAGGATTTTTGTTTGCTATCCCTCGTAAAAAAGCAATACCACACACGCCCTTACACACCGAGGCGAGCGAGGAAAGTCATAGTATCGCTTTGCTTCGACTACGGCAAGATCGCAATTGAAGTGGGAGTGTTCCCTACATTATAGGTTGCGATAGTATTCAAACTTCCGCTGGCGATGCCGAACGCTTGAATGCCGGCGGATCCGGTCTGGTTTCCCACGTACAAGTACTTGCTATTCGGATCTACGGCGAGGAAGCTTGGCTCCGTTTCGGTTGCGAATGGAGAGTCCGTCACTTCGACGGGAAAGCCCGTACTGGACGTAATCGAATAGGTCGCGACGTTGTTGGATCCTTGATTCGCTACGTAAAGATAGCTACCCGTAGAGTCCAGAATGAGTGATACCGGATGCTGAAAGTTGTCAGCAAGAGGAGATTGAGGAATATTCCCCAGCGTGCCAGGGGTGGGACTGCTGGCGTAGGCGCACGGAGCGATGCAGTAGATGGAGATGGAATTGGCCGCAGAGTTCGCCGCGTAGAGGTATTTACCGCTGGGAGCTATTGCTATGCTCGCAGGATTATTATCTGCGGTGAAGGTGAGCCCTCCAACGACCGGACTCGAGGACAGTACTCCAGAGGTTATGCTGAAGACTGCAATAACCCCGCTCGTAGAGGAGTACGGAGCGCTGACGTAAAGAAAATTACCCGAGGGCGACAACGCCATGCTCTTGACGGATAAGCGAATCTGAAACGGCGACCCGGTCACCGCGGTAAGCACGCCGCTGCTCGCATCGATCGAGAAAGCCGAAATGTCGTTCGACAAGGCATTCGCGCAGTATAAGTACTTGCCCGCAGGATCCATTGCCAGAAGAAACGGCTGCGTTCCCACGGGAGTTCTTGGCGTCACTTCGCTCACCGTTCCGTCGCTATTTATGTCGAACAGCGAAACGTCGTTTTCCCCCTGTCCGGGATTTGCGACGTACAAAAATTTTCCGGATGGATGGATCACCACGGAGTAAGCTCCGCTGCCCACCGTGTAGGGACTTTCCTGAAGCTGCGTCAGCACACCGGAATAGGGATCTTCCCGAAAGACCGCCAATTGGCTCGCGGCCGGAACGGTCGCGTAGACGTAGTGACTGGCGTTACTGCCACAACTCACACCACCGGCAATGACCGCAAAAACAAATACCAGCCCAAGTGCTTTCTGAAGCATCCGTGACTCCTGCGAGAATTTGAAGGCGAAGAACAATAATACCCGGCTGCCGGGAAATCGGCATGGAAACAACACATTGTTTATCATATGGTCGGAGCAAGAAAAAGGGGAGTGATTCCCCAAGCCTCTGGATGACCGTCCCACTGACTCTGCGATGCACTGCTTCTGAAAGCAGGTTGCACGCGGCTAGACCGATTCCATGTTTCGCTGACTTTCTTCTAAGTGCTTAGTCCGCTGAGTGCGCCGGGCTTGGTTGAGCCGGGCCGGCCAACGACAGATTTTCTCCACCGCGCAATGCCAACCGCAACCGATCCAAATAAACATACACGACCGGGGTGGTGAACAGAGTCAGTGCCTGGCTTACGATGAGTCCGCCGACGATTGTGATGCCGAGCGGACGATGGAGCTCGGAGCCGGTTCCGGTACCCAACGCCAGCGGCAGCCCGCCCAGCAGAGCCGCCATGGTTGTCATCATGATTGGACGGAAGCGCAGTAAGCAAGCCTCGTAGATGGCGTCTACTGGTTTTTTCCTTTGCGTCCTTTCCACATCCAGCGCGACGTCGATCATCATAATGGCGTTCTTTTTCACCAGGCCAATCAGCAGGATGATGCCGATCGTGCCGATCACGTTGAGCTCGTTGTGCGTCAAAATCAAGGCCAGGAGCGCGCCTACGCCGGCGGACGGTAGCGTTGAAAGAATTGTGATCGGATGAATGTAACTCTCGTACAACATCCCAAGCACGATATAAACCGTAATCAGCGCGGTGAGAATCAGGACTGGTTCGCTCGAGAGCGAATCCTTGAATGCGGCCGCTGTGCCCTGAAAAGTCGCCTGAATCGTAGTAGGGAAGCCAATGGAGCGTTGGACTTTCTCGATGGCTAGCGTCGCCTGTCCCAGAGAAACTCCGGGAGCCAGGTTGAATGAAATCGTGACCGAAGGAAATTGGCTCTGGTGGTTCACAGCTAAAGGTATATTCGAGGGCGTGAAGTGGGTGAACGCTGCCAGGGGTATCGGCGCGCCGTCGGAGGAGCGCAAGTAAATGTTCTGCAGGGCTTCGGTCGTCTGTTGGAACTGCGGCGCGACTTCCATCACCACGTGGTATTGATTCAGCGGCCGGTACATGGTGGAAACCTGCCGCTGACCAAAGGCGTCGTAGAGCGCGTTGTCGATATCCTGCGCGGCGACGCCCAAGCGGCTGGCAGTGTCGCGATCAATCACCAGCCGGGCTTGTAGTCCTTTATCTTGTTGGTCGGTATTCACGTCGCGGAGTTGCGCCAGGGCGCGCATTTTCTGGAACAACAGGGGCGCCCAAGTGTTGAGCTCGTTCAAATCCTCGCCTTGTAAAGTGTACTGGTACTGCGCATTGCTCTGCCGGCCGCCGATGGTTAAGTCTTGAAACGATTGCAGGTACAACGTAGCGCCCGGCACGACCGCTAGTTTGCCACGAAGGCGGTTGACCACATCGTCAGCAGTAACGTTAGGGCATGATTGCCAGAAATGGTGTGCCGGGCATTTGCCGCGTTCCGCCAGCGGCTTCAGCATGACGAAGAACCGGCCCTGATTTGTTGCCGAGCCTCCGCCCGCGAATCCGACTACCGTATCGACCGCCGGATCCTTCAGTACGATTTTCACGTACTCTTCCATCTTGCCGCGCATCGCCTGGAATGAGATGTCCTGTGCCGCTTGCACCGAACCCCCGATGCGCCCCGTATCCTGCTGGGGGAAAAAGCCTTTGGGCACGATAATGTAGAGATAAACGCTTAAGCATGCCACCAGTATGGTCACGATAAGTGTCACCAGTTGATAGTCCAAAACTCTCCTCAACGTATGTCGGTACGCCGCCAGAGTTTTATCGAAGAACCATTCGCTGATGCGGTAGATTACATTGTGCCTCTGATCATGCACCGCGGGACGCAGGAACTTGGCGCACATTGTAGGCGTCGTGGTCAGTGAGACCAGCAATGAAACTCCAATCGCCATGCTCAGAGTCACCGCGAACTCGCGAAACAGACGCCCCACGATCCCGCCCATCATCAGCAAGGGTATGAATACCGCGACGAGTGAGACACTCATGGAAATGACGGTAAACCCGATTTCCGCGGCTCCTTTGAATGCCGCCTGAACTGCATCCATGCCCTGTTCCACGTAGCGCGTGATGTTTTCCAGCACCACGATGGCGTCATCCACCACGAAACCGGTAGAGATGGCCAGCGCCATCAGCGACAGATTGTCCAGGCTGTAGCCGAGTAAATACATCCCGCCGCAAGTGCCCACCAGCGAAAGCGGCACGGCAATGCTGGGAATCACCGTGGCACGCACCGTGCGCAGGAATACGAAAACCACCATGATCACCAGTACGATCGAAATCAGCAACGTGGTTTCAATGTCCTTCACCGACGCGCGGACCGTGACTGTGCGGTCCATCACGACTTCCAGTTTGATGGCCGGAGAAATCGACGACTGGAGATACGGCATCAGAGCGCGCACCCGGTCCACGGTCTCAATGACGTTGGCGTCGGGCTGGCGGAAGATAACGACCAGCACCCCGGGCTTCCCATTGGCCAAGCCGAGGTTGTGCACATCCGCCACCGAGTCCTGCACCTCCGCCACGTCGCTCAGCCGCACCGGTCCCCCATTGCGGTAAGCAACAATTAGCGGCCGGTACTGATCCGCAGTGAAGAGTTGATCGTTATCCTCGAAGGATGTTGAGGTCGTCTCATTCGAGACCTGCCCCTTGGCTTGGTTCGCGTTGGCCAGGTTGAGAGCGTTGCGCACCGTGTCCAAGCCCACTCCGAGCTTATTGAGCAGCATCGGATTGACTTCGACTCTCACCGCTGGTGGCGCCGAACCGTAAGTGAACACTTGGCCAACTCCATTCACCTGGGCGAGCTTCTGCGCCAGAATCGAGTCGGAGGTGTCATACAAGCGTGCCACCGGAACCGTGTCTGAAGTGAGCGCCAGAATCAGGATAGGAGCGTCCGCGGGATTGATCTTGCGATAGGTCGGATTGCTCGGCAGGTTTGCAGGGAGTTGACTGCGCGCCGCGTTGATTGCGGCTTGCACATCACGCGCTGCCGCATCAATGTTCCGGTTCAAATCAAATTGCAGCGCGATTGCGGTCGAGCCCAGCTGGCTCGATGAGGTCATCTGGTTCACGCCGGAGATGCGTCCGAACTGCCGCTCCAGCGGCGTGGCCACGGCGGAAGCCATCGTCTGCGGATCTGCCCCCGGCAGCTGTGCGCCCACAGCGATTACCGGAAAATCTACCCGCGGTAACGAAGCCACCGGAAGATAATTGAAGGCAAGAATCCCCGAAAGCAGCAGGGCCGCTGCCAGCAGCGATGTGCCAATCGGACGCCGTATAAATGGAGCCGAAATACTCATGCTTGAAATAGCAAAGCTTAATCCCCTGAATCCGCGGACAGTTCGTGCGGAATCGGATTGCCGATCTTGTACCTCTCAAACCGGTGCGCCAGCCGGTCAAACCACAAATAGACCACCGGCGTGGTGTAAAGAGTAAGCAGCTGGCTGAGAATCAATCCACCCACGATGGTGATGCCGAGCGGACGCCGCAACTCTGCGCCGGTTCCCGATCCCAGCGCCAACGGCAAGCCACCCAGCAGCGCGGCCATTGTCGTCATCATGATCGGCCGGAAGCGCAGCAAACAAGCTTGAAAAATCGCTTCCTCCGGCGGCTTATGTTCTTCCCGTTCGGCCTCGAGAGCGAAGTCGATCATCATGATGGCGTTCTTCTTGACAATGCCGATGAGCAAGATAATGCCGATCAGTGCAACCACAGTCAGATCGTTACCCGTGATCTCCAGAGCCAGAATCGCGCCTACGCCCGCCGAGGGCAGAGTGGAGAGAATCGTGATGGGGTGAATGTAGCTCTCATATAACACGCCCAGCACGATATACACCGTGATGATCGCGGCGAGAATCAGAAAGGGCTCGCTCGACAGCGAATTTTGAAATGCCGCGGCCGTACCCTGAAAAGAGGCGTGAATACTCGCGGGCAACTGAATGTCCTTCTCCACTTGCTGGATCGCTTTCGTGGCATCGCCCAGAGAGGCGCCCGGCGCCAGGTTGAACGAAAGCGTCACCACCGGGAACTGCCCCTGGTGGTTCACCGCGAGCGGCGTGTTCGTCGATTGCATCCGCACAAACGTGGAAAGAGGAACAGGCGCTCCGCTGGTGGTTGACGTGGCTGCATTGGCCGATGGCGCACCCGAATTCGCAATGGTGCTGGCAGGGCGGACATATATATCATTCATCGCATCGGGTGTCTTGGCAAAGTTCGGCAGAACTTCCAGCACCACGTGATACTGATTCAACTGCGTAAAGATGATTGAAACCAGCCGCTGACCGAAGGCGTCGTAGAGCGTGTTGTCGATGGCCTGTGGCAAGATTCCCAGCCGCGACGCCGTATCGCGGTCGATCGTCAGATTGGTTCGGAGACCGCCATTCAGTTGATCGGTAGCCACGTCGCGCAGTACCGGCTGCGCCCGCAGTTTCTCCACCAGCTTGGGAGTCCACTGGGCCAGCTCCTGCGCGTCCGCGTCCTCAATGGAGTACTGGAATTGCGTGCGGCTTACCCGATCTTCCACCGTCAGGTCCTGCACCGGCTGCATGTAAAGAGTGATTCCATCGACCTTAGAGAGTTCAGGCTGCAACCGACGGATGATTCCCGAAGCATCGTCGTTGCGTTCATCTCGTGGCTTCAGATTGATTTGAATGCGGCCGCTGTTGGGGGTCGTGTTCGTGCCATCCACGCCGATAAAAGATGACAGGCTCTCCACATCTTTGTCCTTGAGGATCACCTTCGCCAGCTCCTGTTGGCGTAGCGACATCGCGTCAAACGAAATGTTATCCGGAGCTTCCGAAATTCCCAAAATCACGCCCGTATCCTGCACCGGAAAAAATCCCTTGGGCACAACCACGTAGAGAACCAGCGTGAGAACCAAAGTCCCGAAGGTGACGAACAAGGTGGCCGTCTGGTGTTTCAGCACCCACTTCACGGTGCGGCCGTAAAACGCAATGACGCGGTTGTAAAAATCTTCCGTGACCTCGTAGAAGCGGCCCTTCTCACCCTCCTTGCGATGCTTTAACAGCTTGGCGCACATCATCGGCGTCAAGCTCAATGAAACTGCAGCCGAAACCAGGATAGTCACTGCCAGCGTGACCGCGAACTCGCGGAAGAGCCGGCCAACAATATCGCCCATAAACAAAAGAGGGATCAGCACGGCAATCAGCGAGACCGTCAGCGAGACAATGGTGAACCCGATCTGCCCCGACCCCTTCAGCGCAGCATCCAGCGGCGAATCTCCAGCCTCCAGATAGCGATCGATGTTTTCGATCATGACGATGGCGTCATCGACGACGAAGCCGGTGGAGATGGTCAGCGCCATGAGCGTCAGATTATTGAGGCTGTATCCGAGCAGGTACATCACGCCAAACGTTCCCACAATCGACAATGGAACTGCGACGCTGGGAATAAACGTGGCCCGCAAATTCCGCAGGAAAAAGAAAATGACGACCACTACCAGCACGATGGTCAACGCCAACTCGAACTCAACATCCTTTACGGACGCACGAATGGTGGTAGTGCGGTCCGTAAGAATCTGCACCTTGACCGCGGATGGCAGCGAGGCCTGCAGTTGCGGCAGCAACTTCTTGATGCGGTCGACCACACTGATGATGTTCGCTCCCGGCTGGCGCTGGATGTTGACGATGACTGCAGGAGTCTGATTCATCCATGCCGCGAGCCGCGTGTTCTCCGTACCATCGATTACGTTCGCCACATCGCTAACCCTTACTGGAGCTCCATTGCGATAAGCGATGACCACCGGCTTATATTCGGCGGCGGCAAAAAGCTGATCGTTGGCGCCGATGGTGTAGGACTGGCGCGCACCGTCGATGACGCCTTTGGCCTGATCCACGTTGGCTTCGGCCAATGCGTTGCGAACATCTTCCAGGCCCAACCCGTAGGAAGCGAGGGCCGTCGGGTTCACTTGCACTCGCACCGCGGGCTTCTGTCCACCGCTGATCGAAACCAGACCCACTCCCGGCAACTGCGAGATCTTCTGCGCCAGCGCGGTGTCAGCGAGATCCTCCACCTTGGATAAAGGCAGCGAATCCGAAGACAGGGCCAGCGTAAGAATCGGAGCATCGGCAGGATTTACTTTGTTGTAAATGGGAGGATTCGGCAAATCCGCCGGAAGAAACGTAGATGCCGCGTTCACGGCGGCCTGCACCTGCTGTTCTTCCACGTCGACATTCTGATCGAGGCCGAACTGCAGAGTGATTACGGAACTGCCAAATGAACTCGTCGAGGTCATCTGGCTCAGTCCAGGGACTTGTCCAAACTGGCGTTCCAGCGGAGAAGTCACCGACGAAGCCATCACGTCGGGATCCGCGCCTGGGTAGAACGTTACAACTTGAATGGTCGGGTAATCGACTTCAGGCAGTGCGGAGACCGGGAGTTGTAAGAACGCAACCCAGCCCACCAGCAGCACGCCCACCATCAACAGCGTGGTCGCCACTGGGCGCAGAATAAATAGCCTTGAAGGACTCATGAAGCCGGGATTCCTGAAATTGGGGCACTACCAGTGCTCCTGGCGCTCGGCGTGTTGCCGGAGCCGGCGTCGCGCGGTTCAATCGAGCTGCCAGTTTGTAGTTTGTCCTGTCCGTCGGTCACCACCACATCCCCAGGCGCAACTCCGTTCGTCACTACCGTCATGTTGCCCTGTGCGAGTGTTACCGTTACTGGCCGTGCCTCAACGGTTTTGTCGCTCTTCACCGCATAGACGAACGCTCCCTGAGGACCACGCAAAATTGCCGCCGTCGGCAGCACGGTGCTATTCTTCCGCGTCTCGAGGAGCAAGTTTGCATTCACAAACTGGTTGGGCCAAAGCTGGTTGTCTTTGTTATCGAAGACAGCCTTCAGTTTGGCCGTTCCAGTCGTCTGATCGATCTGGTTATCGATGGTCAACAGCTTGCCCGTAGCCAGCTTAGTTTGGTTGTCCCGGCTGTAGGCTTCCACCAGCAGCGTGGAGTTCTTCATGTGCTGCGCCACGGTCGGCAGTTGATCCTCAGGCAGCGTAAAGACGACTGCTATCGGCTGCAATTGGGTGAGGATTAGCATCGGATTCGTATCCGCTGCATGAACGATGTTTCCCGGGTCCACTTGCCGTAGCCCCACGCGGCCGGTGAATGGCGCCGTAATGTTGCAATAAACCAGCTGCAACTTGGCGTTATCGATCTGCGCCTGGTCTGTGCGCACTTGGCCGTCGAGCTGATCCACCGTTGCCCTTTGCGTATCGACCTGTTGCTGCGCGATGCTTCCCGAGGGAATCAGCGTGGTATAGCGGTCCAGATTCAATCTGGCATCGCGCAGCGATGCCTGGTCCTTGAAAAGCTGAGCCTGCATCTGTTCCTGCTGAACCTGGTAGGGACGCGGATCGATGAGGATCAGCAAGTCGCCTTCTTTGACGATCTGCCCTTCCTGAAAGTTCACCCGCATGATCTGCCCGTCGACGCGGCTCTTTATATTCGCCGTGTAGAACGCGGTCACCGATCCCAGTCCAACCAGATAGACCGGCATGTCCTGTTGTTGCACTTTGGCGATTGCGACCGAGACCGCGTGCGGGGCTGCGGCTTGCGCCTTCTGCTGCTTGTCAGCACTGGTACAGCCGGAAGAAAATACGCACACACCCATGGCGATGGCCAGAGGCAGCGAAAGCCAAGAGCGAGGGACGAGCGAAGATACTCCTTGAGAAAAGTTCATAGAGTTACGTTCACGGTTTTAATAACTTGTGGATGCTCAGAAGAACGCCCGCAAAACTGCCATTCATTAGACGTTTTCATTTTCATTCCGTCGCGGCAAATCTGCTGGAGGAACATCGGTTCACGCCACGTTCGTTCCCGCCGAAGACACACTTGAGGTTGGGACCCGACGCACTACCATCATAAAGCCGTACAACACAGCATCAACCGTTCGCCCAAGCGGGTCAAGGTAACGCCAACTGTTTTACAAATCTTTACTCGCTTTTACCGTCGGTTTACGGTGGATCGGCTTACAGCCCGGAGGGCGCGGGATGCAGGGCTTCGTAGGCCGCAATCTCCGCTTCGTGTTGCAAGGTGAGGCCGATATCGTCCAGCCCGTTGAGCAGGCAATGCCGAACGAATTCATCCATCGGAAACTTCGCGTTGAAGCCCCGGTCGTCACGCACTTCGCAACGTTCCAAGTCCACCGTGAGTTGATAATCCTCGACCTCGTGAGATCGCCGCATCAGCTCCGCGACTTCCCCTTCGCTCAGACGGACGGTCAGAAACCCATTCTTCGTGCTGTTATTAGCAAAGATATCCGCGAATGACGAAGAGATTACCGCGCGAAACCCGAAATCCGACAGCGCCCACACGGCGTGCTCCCGGGAAGAGCCGCATCCAAAATTCCTGCCCGCCACAAGAATGCTGGCGCCCTCGTAGGGCGGCTCGTCCAGGATAAAACCCGCGCTCTTCTTCCCGTCTGGGGCGAACCGCCAGTCGTAAAACAAAAATTGGCCAAAGCCCGTGCGCTCGATCCTCTTGAGAAACTGTTTGGGAATGATCTGGTCCGTATCCACATTCACCCTGTCCAACGGCGCCACGCGGCCGTGATGTACGCCAAACGGCTTCATCGCGCGTTCCTCGTAGTCGTGCTTGCTATTATTTTCGTTCCGTTCAGTCTCATTGATACTTCCAATTCCGAATGTCCGTGAAGTGCCCCGCAATGGCCGCCGCTGCCGCCATCATTGGGCTCACCAGATGCGTTCGCCCACCGCGTCCCTGCCGTCCTTCAAAATTCCGGTTGCTGGTCGAAGCGCAGCGCTCTCCCGGCTGCAGAATGTCCGGATTCATTCCTAAACACATCGAGCATCCCGACTCTCGCCACTCGAACCCCGCATCGACAAAGATCTTGTCCAGCCCTTCCTGCTCCGCAGCACGCTTCACCGTCTGCGAGCCCGGTACCACCATCGCTCGAACCTTCGCACTCACATGATGGCCTTTTGCAACCCGGGCCGCTGCCCGCAAATCTTCCAGGCGAGAATTTGTGCACGACCCGATAAAAACCCGGTCCACACCAATATCTTCAATACGCTTTCCAGGCTCCAGCCCCATGTACTGCAAAGCCAGCTCGACCGCCCGTCGATCGCCATCTTTCAAACTGCTGAACTCCGGCACGCGGCCCGTCACGGGAGCCACCATCCCCGGATTCGTCCCCCAGGTTACAAATGGAGAAAGCTGCGACGCGTCGATCTCCACCACTTTGTCGAACGCCGCACCCTCGTCCGTCGGCAATCGGCGCCAACTCTCGACCGCTTGCCCCCAGTCGCCATCGCGGGGAGCGAATCGCCTTCGCTTCACGTACGCAAAAGTCACTTCATCGGGCGCAACCATACCAGCACGCGCTCCGGCTTCAATGCTCATGTTGCACAGGGTCATGCGCCCATCCATCGAAAGCCCGCGAACCGCTTCGCCCGCATATTCAATTACGTGGCCAGTCGCGCCGTCCGTGCCAATCTGTCCGATGATTCCGAGCGTCAGATCTTTCGCCGTCACGCCATCCGCCAGCTGTCCGTGGACGTCGATCTTCATCGTCTTCGGCCTCTGTTGAGCCAGGCATTGCGTTGCCAGGACGTGCTCAACTTCCGAGGTTCCAATGCCAAACGCGAGTGCTCCGAAGGCGCCATGCGTGCTGGTGTGGCTGTCACCGCAAACGATCGTCATCCCTGGCTGGGTAAGCCCTAGTTCCGGCCCAATCACGTGCACGATTCCCTGGTCAGGCGAATCCATGTCGAACAACCGCACTCCGAACTCTTTGCAATTGGCTTGAAGCGCAGAGATCTGCTTGGCGGCGATGAGGTCGGTAATCGGAGTTCCGCGCGGCTCGGTCGGAATGTTGTGGTCCACGGTCGCTACGGTCCGCGAGGGTTGCCGCACTTTTCTGCCCGAGACTCGCAAGCCATCGAAAGCCTGCGGGGACGTCACTTCGTGCACCAGATGCAGATCAATGTAGATAATCGGCGACCGGCCGCTCGGCTGCGCCACCAGATGCGCGTCCCATATTTTCTCGAAAAGTGTTCGCTTGGCGGACATCGGTGTATAGGCTACTTCTTCCTCGACAAAAATCCCAGCACTCGGCTGGCGAATGCATCGGAAAAACCAAACCGCGCCTTGGCTCGCGAGTAAAGGTCAACCGCCTTCTTGTCCAGCCAGATCATCGCCGATTTCCGCCAGCCATCCTGCGGCCTGGCAAAATAATCGGTGGAATGTCCCGCGGTTTTCTTATCCTCTTCGACCGTGTAGTAATACAAAGCCAGGCTCTTTCGCGACTGACCTTCGGGACATGTGAGTGGATCCGGAAAGCCGTGCAGAGACCGCTCGTCTGTCGTGAAAATGAGCGCATGATTGAGCAGCGGCGGATACTTCGCCCCGCAGCGCGCCATTTTCTGCTCCCACAATTCGAGCGCTCCGCCCCATTCCTCGCGCCATTCCGGATTCAAATAAAGAATCAGATTGACGCGCCTGCGCCACTTCGCGTGAAAGTGGTGCATCGAGAAATCGGTATGCACATTTAGATAACCGCCAGGCCCCGACTGATGCAGGCCCCCACCCTCCAGCATCGGGTCGGCCATCAGGCCAGGGATTCCAGTCAATTCTGAAACCCAGGCCACGAAATCTGGCGAGTTCAGTTCATCAGTAACCGCCGCAATGGAACGTGGAAAGAGCTGGCGCTGAGCCAACCCCAGCTTGTTTTCGTTGGCGTGCTTGTACTGCGTCCAGGCGTCGCTGCCAGCCTGCGGAAATTGCGCCGCCATATCAAGCGCAACTTCTGGAGCGAGAAAATCCTTCAGGAGGATGTGCGGGCAAGGCCTGTTCTCACGGTACTGCTCAGCCAAAACGGGCAATTGCGCTTCCCATTTGTGATACGGAAACAACCGGTCACTATCCTGAACAGCGTCTTGGATGGCTCGCGCAGTGGCCACTTTAGAAAAACTCTCCTGATTTTACGATTGTAGCCGATCATGTGAGCGCTCAGGGTGCACTGGCATCGTTGAACTGATCACAGTCCTGCACTTCCCACTAGGGAAGCCTGCAGACGCGCACCACTTTGTTTTCGTATACGCAGTCAAGTCCTTCAGCTCCCGGCTGCTCCACCACTACCCAACTCACTCCATATTTATTCTTCAGCCGCTCGAAATCTTCCAAACGAAATTTCTTCCACGGCATCTCGTCCTCCACCTGCCCCCACCATTCGTCCGCCAACCGAGGGAACATGCTGACCACACCGTTGTCCTTGTCTCCGTCGGCCAGACGGCTTCTCTCAGCCAGGCATCGAAATCCAACATTATCTTCGCCGGGTGTATCCATGTAATAGGGATCGAGTGCGAACACTGCATCGTTCGGCGTATTTTGCTGGACCCAGAGGAACGCCTGCTCCCACGGATTTCTGGGCGCGAAGCCGGGCCATTCCACGTGCGCGCTCGCCGGGAAAATCGCCCGCTGCGTCAGAAACATGCCGATACTCAACGGCACAAACAGCACCAGCCAACGCCATACAGGCTGTTTGAGCGCATACTCGCCGAGAAAGCCGCCGACCATGACGAACATCACGATGTACAGAAAATGCAAGCTGCGCAGAGGCTGCAAGCGTGCCAGGGCTTCAAAGCGCGACGGAAGATCGACCATCACTGCACCCGCCAAGTAGATCAAGCCGTAGACAATGAATGCACGGCTTACGCTCTCGACCATATGCCATTGTCGACTCGGCGCGATGCGCCCGAACCACCAGAACAATACCAGTGGCGCAATGATTCCAAGCAACTCGTACCACGCCCAGTTCTGGATGTAGTGATAAGCATGCCGTTTCGCGGCCTCGTGGTAGGCCAGGGAAGGCGCAGATGCCAGAGGCATCCCCAGCCATACCAGGCTCGCGAGCCCGGCTGTTTTCATGTTCTTCCAATAACTCTCCAGTCTGTCCATGACCACGAACAATAGACAGAATGAAAACGGAAACGCCCACATCATGGGGTGCATGCAGACCGCGAACACAAGCCACAACAAAGCCTGCACATATTTCTTTTCCAAGGTTCGGGTCACCATGAATATTCCCGCGAACGCCGCCAGATTCCGCGGATTCAAATACTGATCCATGATGTAGAGCGCCGTTCCGGCGACCGGGATCGATAAGAGCGCCGCGACCAAACAAACTCCGCCCCAACGCGCTCGTGCCGTTGAAAAGAACACACCCGATAATTCCCAGCATGCAAGCAGCAGCAAGAAAATAGACGCCACATGCCACAAGAACAATCCGGTTTGCAGTGGCAAGTGCGTAACACGCAGAAAAAAAGCGACGGCATTGGGAAACAGCGTCATGCCGGCGTGTGCCAGAAAAAATTCGCGTCCGAAGGGAAATAACTCAGGATGCAGGATCTTCTCCACGCCCGGGAGGTAGATCTCCGCATCTTCGGCGAAGGGATGGTACCCCTGCACCAGCAGTGCGCCCGCCGTCAGCAGCAACAGAAAGATCTGCGGTTTATATTGCCGATAAAGAGTCTTCAATCGCCTGATGCAATCGCAACCCGCGCCGGACTGGCTGCCGATCCCCGCTTGCGCTCCGCAACCCATGCGGTAACCGCACAGGCAGATAAAACAACATATTGAGGATCAATCGGCCGCCGATAATAATCTTCCGGATGCGTCAGATAATAAATTACCGGGAAGAACAGGCATACCAGCAGATACGGGATGGCAGTAGCGGGATCGGTCTGCCATGCCCGGCGCAATCCCAAAAGTGTCAAGATCGTGAGCGCAGTGCAGAACACCATATTCAATGGATCAGCCGGCTCTTCTTCCAGATAGCGTGGGTCGAAACTCCAGAATCCTGTCCACATATAAACCACGCGCCGCAAGGTTTGCTGAACATATAACAGCCGGTGGGAATTGATAAACGCCAGCCCTTGTTCAAATTTCTTGTGGGTGTACGCAATCTCCCCAAGCTGTTGGTACTGCTGCCACTCACTTTCGTTGTCCGACGGATGATAACCCGGAGGTCCCCAGTGCCAGGAGTCCTGGTTGTTTCCAAAGTACACTTCGAGGCCCGGGCAACTGCGAAACGGAACTACTTTGTGAAATGTCGCGTAGTTCCGGAGGAACCACGGCGAAACTACCACGGCCACGGCCATCACCGCTCCCACGCCAGGAGCGAGCCACCGATTCCCGCCTTTGTACAGTCGGTAACACCCCCATGCCCCGAGAAACGGCGCCACTGACATCACGACCGGGTCGGTCGGCCCTCCGAGACCGCACAGTGCACCAAAGCCTGCCCAGTGCCAAAGGGAAGAAGAAGTTTCGAGATGCAGCGCCCAAAGAAAGATAAGGCTTACTAAGAGGGTGGTTAGCGTCGTCGCCCAAATGAAATCTGCGGAAAAGAAAATCGCATAGGGAAAGAAAGCCCAAATCCATCCCGCCCAGACGGCCGCATCTTCGCCAAAGTTCTTGCTAGCAATGAAGTAAATAGGAATGCAGGTCAGCGCGGAGAATGAGCAGTCCAAAGCCAGGGTTGCAATCGCTGACGCCTTACTATAGATCCCGAATATTTTGAAAATCCCCGCCAGTAGGTAAGGAAATACCGGCGCAAGCCATGCGGTCGGCCCGGTCTTTCCGAACAAGGGATTACTGAAGCCTTCCCCCTGCGCGATCGATCGCGCGATTCTGCCCGCTTCGCCTCCAAGTCGCCAGTGGTCGCGAGCCGGGTCGGTGCGCTCCTGATACACGAAGGACATCACCACCAGCCGCAGCGCCAGCGCGACCAGCACGATCCAAACGAGCGAACTCCTTACGTTCCCCGCCGCCTTCGGTTTGCGCACGTCCTGTTCAGATGCTGCTTTTCGAGGAAACGCCATTCGCTCTAATCGATCCCGAACTCCCAAGAACTTTCTACTTTGCCACAATGAACATCGGAAATCTGTCTTTCT
Source organism: Candidatus Sulfotelmatobacter sp. (assembly GCA_035272245.1). Lineage (GTDB taxonomy): Bacteria > Acidobacteriota > Terriglobia > Terriglobales > Acidobacteriaceae > Sulfotelmatobacter. The sequence goes on from DATEQW010000177.1 coordinate 22,965, forward strand.
TACAGTTCTTTACCTTACTTTCTTTGCCCGCAGTCACGACTTGGGTCCCCGAGCTTGCGAGTCTGCGTTCCCCTACGTAGCATCTAGATATCACAATGGCTGCAGCCCTGATGCCCGAGCGCCTCCGGCCCAAAATGGCCATTGGCGAAATCATCGCCTTCGCCTATGACACATTCTGCAGCAACAAAGTGCGCTTCATCCTGACCGCGCTCGGGATGGTCATTGGCACGGCATCTCTCATCCTCGTCGTGACCATCGGCATGACTGGCCGTCAATTTGTCCTCAATCAAATCCAGGCCATCGGCACAAATGAAATCTGGGCCGAATACCTCGGCGGCGCGCCGCATATCAGCAACTCGAACCCCGACCCGCTCACCGTCGACGACCTCCACGCCGTCCAGGAAGTCGTACCCGGCATCGTCGCTTCTTCTCCCGTGACCCAACTCTCGGACCGCGTTCCGGTAGGCAACGGCCGGGAGAGAGATGTCACCATCCTGGGTGTCAATCCCGAGTACGTCATCGTGCGCAATCTGTTGGTCCCATCCGGACGATTCTTTGATCACGAAGATTCCCAAGCCCACAATAAGGTTGGCGTGATCACCGAGAAAATGGCGGTAGAGGTTTACGGTTCGCCGCAAGCGGCGGTCGGTAAAGTGATCAAACTCACCGGACTGCCGTTCACCATCATCGGGACTTTCAAGGAGCGGGTAGAGACCTTCGGCCAGTCGGAGATTGTCGACAACACGATGCTGATCCCCTACTCGGTCAGTCGGTATTTCATGGAGACCCCTGGCGTCAAACTTCTGTATTTCTCCATGGAAGATCCCTCAATGGTGCTTCCGGCGTCGGCGCAGATCAAGCGTGTCCTGCAGTCCCGGCACCGCTCGGAGTCTGTCTACGACGTTTCCAATCTCACCGCGCTGCTTTCCATGGCAGATCGCATCGCCACCGGCCTGACTTGGGTCCTGCTTCTGATTTCGATGGTGACCCTGCTGGTGAGCGGCATCGGCATCATGAACATCATGCTGGCGACGGTTACTTCGCGGATCCGCGAGATTGGCATCCGCAAAGCCGTCGGCGCGACCAACCGTGAAATCCGCTTTCAGTTCCTCGCCGAGGCGATTCTGATCTCCCTCATCGGAGGCTTCGCCGGAGTCGTGATCGGCCTCGCGATCCCTTACTCCGTCCGCTTCCTCACCGAGTACCGCATCCCGATCTCCGGCTTGTCGGCAATCATTGCGATTGTGGTCTCATCGGTAGTGGGTGTGATCTTCGGCACCGTTCCCGCTGCCCGCGCGGCCCAGCTGGATCCTGTGGAGAGCCTCCGCTACGAGTAATTCGCCGCCGTATTAGGCGGACTTCAATTCACCTGAAACACCACCCCGCAGCCGCTCCCGCCACAGCCAGTGCCACCACCCGCATAGGTTGTCCCGTAGATATGGCCTTTCGAGTCTAAAGTCACACCGACATCGGAGCGGCTCCCGTCCTGGCCTCCGGTAAAGGCATGCAACAGGGTCTGGTTCCACGAGCCGCCCGTTTCGGGAGAGAGCTCAAAAACTGAGCCCATGAGCGAACTGCCCCCATCGAGCGTTGTGCCATAAAGATTGCCATCAGAATCAAACACGAGAGTCGATTCAGGCGCTTCCCCAACCGTCGACAGCGTACTCTCGCTCCACTCCTCACCGGACTTGGGGGTCAATTCAAACACCAGGTCGTCAAAGGTCGTCCCATACAAATTGCCCTTTGCATCGAAAATCAGCCCACCGACGGAACCGGCTCCACTGAAGTTATAGAGGATGCTTTCATCCCACGGGCCGCTCGGCTTAGGGCTCAACTTAAAAACCACTCCCGCGTTGTTGGCGCCTCCGATCCAGGTGGTGCCGTAAGCGTTTCCGTCCGAATCGACAATGACTCCGGCATATGGATTCGCTCCGTCGGATCCAGCCGCAAAGGTATGCAGCGTTTTGGATACCCATCCGCCCTTGCCATTCGGCAAGAGTTCCCAAACAGTTCCCTTGCCGTACTTTCCGCCATAGAACGTTGTTCCATACAAGTCTCCGTCCTTGTCGAAGACGATATTTCCCTGGGGAGTTTTTCCGACACTGCCGAAATTATGCAGGACCGTCTCTTTCCAAATGCCCTTGGTGGAGAGCCTCAACTCGTACACTGTGCCCGATCCATGTGCTCCACCGAAAGCCGTCGTGCCGTAAATGTTGCCCTGTGCGTCGAAGATGACACCGCTGTATGGACCGTCGCCATCCTGCCCGTCGAAGCTGAACAGCACCGTCTCTTTCCATCCGTCAGCACTGGGCGAGAGTTCGTACACGGTCCCCGCTGCGTTCGCGCCACCATTGAAAGCTGTGCCGTAGAGATTTCCGGAGCTATCCAGAGTCAGAGTGGAATAGGGAGTTCCACCATCCGATCCTCCGCTAAAGGCATAGAGAATCGACTCGGTTTGGGCTGAGGATCTGGTGCCGAACAAAAACACCGATATCAGGGCTGCGACTGCAATGTGGAACTTCACGATGAATTCTCCGGACGCAGGATGGACTGCTAACTCAAGGGGGAGAAACAGATTAAGCGAGCCGAATATACCCCAAACCGCGACCACCGGCAACCCTTAGACGCTGTATTCAGCGGGACCCTCCACGAGGAAAAATCCTCAGCGATGCTGCTTGCTACAAAAAAGTTGCATTTTCCATTCAAACCGAAGTAATATGACTTACGGGGCTTAACAGTTGGCTACCCAGTGTTTCGGACCCTGTACCGCTAAGTAAACTTCCAGACTTGCAGTTCAGCTTTTGCAAAACAACATAAAAGAGGTGGTTGGTCCGCCTCCGTCCCGGTTCGGAGAGTTCAATATGTCTTGGTACGCTTACTGCCTTACCGAGCACCAGACCCTTCCCAACGGCACCCGTTCCCGACGCCCTTTTGTAATCGAAAACGTCCAAGGCGTGAACGGAGCCCCAGTCCTCAGCTATCCCAGCGGCGAGTTTGCTGTGATTGTGAGCGAGTACGACCCGAATGGTCCAGAACTTGACCAGAAGGCGGCCATCGACCACGCCCGCGTGGTCAGCGGCTGCTTCCGAAACTCCACCGTTTTACCCTTCCGCTTCGGAACCATCTTTGAGAGCGACGACGCGCTCCGTCAGGCGGTCCGGGTGAACCGGCGCGCCTTCGGAGTCAGCGTGGCCAAGCTCCGAGGCAAGTCCGAAATGCATATCAAGCTGACGGTCAGCGATGGCTCGTTGCGCGAGGCTATGATCGACGTCGTCCTGCCTGACACTGTCGGCGGTGACTATCTTTCCAAGCTGCGCGTCAAGGCGTCCCGGGAGCGTGAGCGACAGACCAAGGCCCGTGCACTTTCTGTGCAGGTCCACAAGCTCTTCAATCCGCTGGAAGAAGAGGTGAGCTGCAAAAAGGTTGCTCCCCAAGGCATGCTCATCGACATCGCCCATCTCATCGACTCCAAGTCGGTGGAGAAGTATCAGAACCGCTACACGACGGCCGCCAAGCAGCTAAAGAACTGCCAGGTAGCCATCAGTGGACCGTGGCCGCCTTACCACTTCCTGCCGGGGAAGCTGCGTACCGTGGCCGGAAACAGCTAGTTGTTAAGTCCTTACGGGCCGCTGGCTTCGCTGGCGGTCCGTGTTGATCCTTACTCGAACCATCGAACCTGCAGCGAATGTGCACGCGTCTGCACCATGGAATCGTTCTTCCCTCGCCACACCTTCCGGATCGGCTCCCGCTACGTCGAATTAAATCTATACCAATCAATCACTTACCTCTAAAATTATTTTGCAGCCGCGTCCTATCGCTTTGGCTCAGCAAATGCTTCTTCCTGATGTAACTAAGAGGCCGCATCCAAAAGTATGACCCTCACTCTCTTCTCTTCGAAACATTTCCCGAAGTTCCGTTCCCACTGGCGGGACGACAACTTGCTTAGCCTTTCCTGAAATCGCCCACCACTTTGCCTCTTTGAAACGTGGCCCCAGAAATGGGGCCATTTTTTCATTAGAAAACAAGCTAGAAAACCCTCCACACAAAATGCGCCAGCAGCGCCGCCAGCGTCAGCATAAACACCCCGCCCACCCAGATTAGGAAGTTCAAGGTCATCTTGGGATCGCTAATCTGTTTCTTGTCCATGCCTGAAGCTAGTCCGCTCGCGAAGAACGGCACATCGGGTGCGCACCGTAGACCGAAAAATATGGCGGGCCGAGAATTAGGATCGGCTTTCCCAGGTAGGGCCCGTCGGATACACTGCCTTCACCTATGACCAAGCTTCTCCTCTTCTCCATCGCGTCCTGCTTCGCACTTCTCGTGCTATGTGAACCCGTCGGAGCACAGAACCCGCCCCAGCAGCCGCAGACCATTCCTTCCTGGATCTCTGCACCGCAAGCCTCTAAGGCCGACCAGCACAATTTTCCGCCCCTGCTTCTGCAGCAGCTCTCCGCCATCAAGGCCGCCGCGTTGAATGACGACTATGCCTACCACCAGCTCTCCCACCTCACCGAGAACATCGGACCGCGACCCAGCGGATCACCCCAGGCCCATGCCGCCGCCGAATGCGTTGCCGCCGAACTTCGCCAACTGGGTCTCGATGTTCGCCTTCAGCCCGTGACCGTACCACACTGGGTGCGAGGCGCTGAAACCGCCGCTCTCGTCGAATACCCTGGAATGGTTCCCGGCACCACGCAGAAGATCGTGCTCACCGCTCTCGGAGGCAGCTCCTCCACTCCCACAGACGGTCTAACCGCGGACGTCGTAACCGTCAACACTTTCGAAGAGCTACAGGCCCTTGGCCGCGATAAAGTTGCAGGCAAGATCGTCCTGTTCAACGAACTGTTCGACAAGCAGAAGGCCGCTGCCGGACTCGGCTTCGCCGCCTATGGAGACGCTGTTCGTTATCGCGGGGCCGGCCCCAAAGCTGCCGCCGACCTTGGCGCTGTCGCCGCCCTGATCCGCTCGGTCGGCAGCGCGGATTACCGTCTTCCCCACACTGGGTTCAGCTTCCCCGCCGGAATTCCCGCTGGCGCCGTAACTGCCGAAGACGCCGACCTCATCGTCCACCTGGCCTCACAAGGCAAGGTCCGCATGCATCTCACACTTACTCCGCAAAAACTACCCGATGAAACCGGCTACAACGTCATCGCCGATCTCAAAGGCTCCGAACATCCCGAGCAAGTTGTCATTGTCTCCGGCCATCTCGATTCCTGGGACCTCGGCACCGGAGCGATCGACGACGGAGCCGGTGTCGTCATTGCGATGGAGACGGCCGAAATTTTCCAGCGCCTGCACCTCCGCCCCTCACGCACCCTCCGCGTGATCGCGTGGATGGATGAGGAAACGGGAGGCGCCGGCAGCAAAGCCTATTCCACGGAATATGCTTCTGATTTCGCCCATCACATTGCCGCCATCGAAAGTGACTCCGGCGCTGCCCATCCTCTCGGCTTTGACGTCAGGGTCACTCCCGCCGCCATCGACGCTCTACGTCCCGTACAATCCGTTCTTGTCAGCATCGGTACCACAGTCTTCCAGCCGAGCACATATCCTCCGGGCGCCGACATTGCGGAAATGTCCGACGCTGGAGTCCCTGCCTTTGGCGTCATGCAAGATGGCCGCACTTATTTTTACTATCATCACTCTGCCGCGGACACTCTGGACAAGGTCGTTCCTGCCGAGCTCCGCGAAAACGCTGCCGCCATGGCAGTTCTCGCCTACGCTCTGGCCAACATGAAAGATCCTCTGCCACGCTAGAGAGCGGAATTGCAGTGCCAGCGGA
>DATEQW010000178.1:0-2008 GCA_035272245.1 Candidatus Sulfotelmatobacter sp.
CCGTGCGGAGTCTTCCCGTCCGACATCGTCAACTGCCACGAACCGCGCGCGAAGGCTGCATCCGCGCCAAGCATCTCAATACGCAAGCCGGAAAATTCCAGCTTCCCCATCTCATGCCCCGGACTGACATACGCTGCGCGGTAGCGCTCGATCATAGCCTGCCATCCGTGTTTCTCTTTCGCGCCAGAGAAGAATGTCAGCTCTGGAGAATTCCAGTAGCCCGCCATGAAGCCTTCCAGATCGTGCCGGTTCCACGCGTCTTGCTGCACGCGTAACACATGCCCGACGTCGGATTTGCCGTCCACGTTAGCGTCTGTCGTGGCCTGTGCACGAGCACGGCCAGGGGCCGCGGACAGCATCATCGAACAAAGAAAGAAGGATTGGGCGAACAGAATGACGCGCATGCAAGCCTCCAAGTGTGGCGAACCAGAGCGCACCAGTTTCGCACGAGGCAAGAGTTTGAAGGGAGGATTTCGGACGCGTGCGGACGAGAGACTTAGGCGCGGCCCTTCTTGGCGGCAACGGCCTTAACCGCTTTCCCGGCAACTTCCCAGGGACGCTTCGGCCGATCCACGGGTGCCTTATCGTCGTCCTTAAGACGATCGTAGTGGTAGGAGTCGCTCACTGTCCCCAGCGACTCGTTGTAGAGACTCGGCAGTCCAAGTCCAACTTTGAGTTCTTCGGCAAACATCTGCAAGGCTTTGAGATGGTCGGCCGTCGCCGGTACTTCCGTCTTAGAGTTCTTCAGAAACTGCTGGTAGCCGCGGTTGACCAGCTTCGAGATCTCGCTGCCGATGAGGTAACCGGGATACGCAAAAATTTTCACACCATCTTCGTCGGTCTTCTGGATGGCGGCCGACACATTATATTTTCTGAGGAACACCCGCCCGTTTGTTCCTGGCGCTTCCGTCACATCGAAACCGTGGTCGCGCAACCATGCCAGTGCTTCCTCGTAGGTTCGTGCTTCGATCGCTTTCGACATTATCCCCGCTTCCACTCTTCCGTTTAGATGCAGCTCCGTGCAAATTGCTGCGTAGCTATTTACGGCTGCATCGACTTGCAATTCGAATCATCTAAGGACACCATACTACATAGCGTGTTTCGGTCGTTCTTGCATATTACGATAGTCACGGGGAAATGGTTCAGTTATGGGTCAGGGTTCTACTGAGTGGGCGGCGACTTTTCCGGCGTATCAGGCTCCGGAACGCGAGATCGCGCGCCCAGGGCAGAGTTTGCTGCAGCGCATCGGCAACACTCCGCTGTTGCGCTTCGACCGGCTCACCTCGAATCTGCCTGGCGTGACACTTTTGGGCAAGGCCGAATGGCATAATCCCGGCGGCTCCGTGAAAGATCGCGCCGCTTCCAACATCGTTGCCGAAGGCCGGCGCAGCGGCCAGTTCACTCCTGGCAAGATTTTGCTCGATGCCACCAGCGGCAACACCGGCATCGCCTATTCCATGCTAGGCGCAGCCGAGGGATTTCCCGTCACGCTGTGCATGCCGAGCAATGTCTCCGCCGAGCGCAAAAAGATTCTGAGCGCCTACGGCGCGAACATTCTCTACACCGATCCCGGCGATGGATCCGACGGCGCGATTCGTATGGCGCGCTCACTGGCTGCAAAGCATCCCGATTTGTACTTCTACGCTGATCAGTACTCCAATGACGCCAACTGGCTGGCGCATTACCATGGCACGGCAAACGAAATCTGGCAGCAGACCGAAGGGCGCATCACTCACTTTGTCGCCATGCTCGGCACCAGCGGCACTTTCATGGGCACCACCCGCCGGCTGAAAGAGCTCAATCCCGCGATCCGCTGCATCTCGTTGCAACCTGATTCGTCTTTTCACGGCATCGAAGGTGCCAAGCACATGGCCACCGCCATCGTGCCCAAGATTTACGATCCAAAGCTGGCGGATGACAACGTCGAGATCGCAACCGAAGACGCTTACGCCATGGCGCGTCGCATGGCTCGTGAAAATGGGCTGCTCCTGGGGATCTCTGCCGCAGC
>DATEQW010000179.1:0-5211 GCA_035272245.1 Candidatus Sulfotelmatobacter sp.
CAGAGGAGCGGAAACGGTGGCTGACTTTGCCCTTCACGGGCGTCGACGGTCTGGCATCCGAGGGAAAAGCGTGGGTGGATCAGGGTACTTTGGCAGCCACCGTAGTCTCCTTAACCACGACGCAAATTGCCCTGGAAATGCTAGTGAAAGCGGTCCGCGATGGCGCGCAACCGCCCCTTCGTACCTTGATTGATCTCGGTTCGTATCCGCCACTTGAAATGCTGGCCGCGAGAGCGAAAAAAACGGCTGCGGCGAAATGAGTTCCCGTTAGACCTAAGTTCCTTGCGAAAGAATTCAGCAGATCGGGTCAGAATTTAAACTGGCCCTTATTTGGCGATAGCCAAGTTCTTCACAGACCACTCCTTCACCGCACTAACTACTCTGCTCCCCATCTCCGACGTGGTGACGGATCTCTGTCCGGCGCGCGCAAGATCTGCCGTGCGGGAACCCTCATTCAGCACAGCACTGACGGCATTTTCAACACAGGCAGCTTCGCGCTCCAATTGAAACGAATGACGCAAAAGCAACGCAACGGTAAGAATCGCTCCTAACGGATTCGCGATTCCCTCACCGGCGATATCGGGCGCGGAACCGTGAACAGGCTCATATAAGCCGACCGGCCCACCGATGCTTGCCGAAGCCAGTAGTCCAAGCGAACCCACCACCCCGCCGGCTTGGTCCGAAAGAATGTCGCCAAACATGTTTTCCGTAAGCACGACATCGAAATCCTTTGGACGCTGCACCAGCGACATGGCTGCAGAGTCCACATACATGTGAGAGAGCAGCACGCCCGGATAGTCTTTCGCACAGCGAATCACGACCTCACGCCACAAGCGGGAGCACTCGAGGACATTGGCTTTATCGACCGACAGAACTTTGCGACGGCGCTTCATAGCCAGTTCAAAGGCAACCCGTGTGATGCGCTCGATGGCCGGCTCGTCGTAGGTCATGGTATTCGTGGCCACGCGGGAGCCTGGCGAGCCCGCGATGGAACGCGGCTCTCCGAAATAAAGCCCTCCCAGCAACTCGCGGACAATCATAATGTCGGTACCCCGAGCCAAGTCGGCTCGCAGCGGTGAAGAATCTTCCAGAGCGGGAAAACAAATAGCGGGACGCAAGTTGGCGTAAGTGCCAAGTTCTCGACGTAGGCGCAACAGTCCCGCTTCCGGGCGAAGATGATTCGGATAATGGTCGAAAGCAGGATTTCCCACCGCGCCCATCAGGACCGCAGACGAAGAGAGGCAAGCTTGTAAGGTGTCCGCAGGTAGCGGATCTTCCACGGCGGCCAGCGCCGCGCCGCCGATGTTCTTATGCTGCAGCTGAAGTTGATGTCCGAAGGCCTCCGCAACAGCGTGCAGGACAAGAACAGCTTGCTCGGTGACTTCGGGACCGATCCCGTCGCCAGGCAGAATGGTGAGGTTCAGAAGCATGCGGGTAGTTTATCCGAAGCTCACTTGCAGCGCGGAAACGCTACACGCCCCAGAGGTAGTCTTCCTGATCGTGGGGCTGTTCCGCGGGAATGGGCAACGGCAAACCGAATGCGTTGGTTTGCGGCGCGAGTGGAAACGGCCGTGGCGGCTCTTGTGCCGCGGCTTTTGCGGCAGCCGAAACCGCGCTGGGAAGCGGCTCGAACAATGGCGTCGCCGAGGCCGCCGGCTTGTGGGTATCGCGTATCAGTTCGAGCAAATGATGATCTTCCACATGCTTGATCTTGTCGGCCAGCCGTACGAAGCGGCGGTAGATATCATCCAGGGCGCGGCGGTCAAACTGGTAGCCGAGTTGCTCACAACGAATGCTGAGGGCGTGTCTACCGGAATGCTTGCCAAGAACCAGCTTTGAGTCAGGCACGCCGACCGACTGCGGCGTCATGATCTCATACGTCAGCGGATTCTTGAGAACTCCATCCTGGTGGATGCCGGCTTCATGCGCAAAGGCATTACGTCCTGTTACCGCCTTGTTAGGCTGGACGGGCACCCCGGTAATTTCGCTCAGCATCTGGCTGGCAGGAAATAATTGCTCGCCCACAATGCCGGTCTGGTAAGGATACCGATCGCGGCGCACACGCATGGCCATGACGATCTCTTCCAGCGCCGCGTTGCCGGCACGTTCGCCGATGCCGTTAATCGTGCACTCCACCTGGCGAGCGCCAGCGGCGACGGCGGCCATGGTATTCGCAACCGCCATCCCGAGATCGTTGTGGCAGTGGGTGGAAATCGTAACCTTCTCGATTCCTTTCACCCGGCGGCGAATGGTCGCGATCAATTCTCCGTATTCCGCGGGGACAGTAAAACCAACGGTGTCCGGAATATTGAGCGTGGTGGCGCCTGCCTCCACCACAGCTTCCAGCACCTGGCAGAGAAAATCAGGGTCGGTTCGAGTGGCATCTTCTGGAGAAAACTCCACGTCATTGCATAACGATTTAGCGAAGCTCACCGCATCGCGGGCTTGCGCCAGACACTGCTCGCGCGTAATGCGCAGCTTGTACTGCAGGTGAATATCCGAGGTCGCCAGAAACACATGAATGCGCGGGCGCGCGGCTTCTTTTAAGGCTTCCCAGGCGCGCTCGATGTCCTGGCGGCAAGCTCGCGCCAATCCCGCAATGATTGGCCGCCGGACGACGCCGGCAATGGCCTTCACCGCCTCGAAATCACCATCGGAGGCGATAGGAAACCCCGCTTCAATCACGTCGGCGCCGAGGCGGTCGATCTGGTGCGCCAGGCGCAGCTTCTCCTGATGGTTCATGCTGCAGCCCGGCGACTGTTCTCCGTCGCGCAGGGTGGTATCGAAAACCGTAACTCGGAGTTGCTCCATAGCCATCAGTCTTCCTCTAGTAGAGAGCGCATTGTATAGGCTCTATGGTACGAGCCCACGCGGTTGAAGCAATGCTTATAATTTTGCACTGATCATTAGACAATCTTCTATAATAAGGTTTGCTTATAGAGTCTACACTTTTCATTACAGGGTGATGCATGGACCTTTCGCAACTGGAAGTCTTTTTAAGCGTTGCCCGCGAACGGCGGTTCTCCCGCGCCGCGGAAAAGCTTTACCGTACGCAGTCGGCGGTAAGTCAGACCATCCGCAAGTTAGAGAATGAATTGGGGGAGAGTCTGTTTGACCGTTCCTCCCGTGAGGGCATTCTCACCGATGCCGGCCAAGTGCTCTACGAATACGCCGAGAAGTTGCTCAACCTGCGGCGCGACGCGCATGAGTCATTGGCGGAGTTGCGCGAACTGCAAAAGGGCAAGCTGGTAATCGCGGCCAATGAATTTACCTCACTTTACTTGCTCCCGGTGCTGGCGGAATTTCGGCGGCTGCATCCCATGATCAAGATTACGGTGCAGCGGGCACTTGGCAGCCGCATTCCCGATGACGTGCTGCAGCATAGCGCCGAACTAGGCGTGCTGTCCTACAAACCGGAGGAGCCGCGGCTGCACTCCGTGGTGACCTATCTCGACGAGCTGGCGCTGGTGGTTCCCCCCAAGCATCCGCTGGCTGCGTTCCGGGAGGTGAGCATTCGGCAATTGGGAGCCGAGTCTTTTGTGGCGCACATTGTTTCGTCTCCTTATCGCGAGAAAGTCTTGCAGGCTTTCCAGAAATACAAAACGCCGCTGCACATGGATCTTGAACTGCCCACCTTGCAAGCCATCAAACAGTTCGTGGCCCTGGGAAGCGGCGTGGCCCTTATGCCCGAGATGAGCGTAGAAACGGAAGTGGCGCGGGGTGAACTGATCAGCATCCCGGTGCGCGAACTGCGGGTGCAACGCAAACTGCGCTTGATCTATCGGAAGGAAGCGGGACTCTCCCACGCGGCCCGGGCATTCTTGAAGGTCGCTGAGGCAGTAGCGACCGAGCGCGCTGGCCGCTACCGTTTTCAACGCGAAAGCTGAAAGCTGAGTAAAAACACCACGTCGCTCCTGGCTGGGAGCGACGCGGCGATGATCATGTTGCCTGTTGAATCAGCAATCGGCGCAAACTTCCCCCGGCTGGAACGCCGCCAACGCTTCCCCCAAGCTGGGGTGAATGTCGAGCACCGAATCCATGTTGGTAAGGTCCAGCAGATCGCGTACCAGGGGGCTGGGGCTGGCGCACTTCAAGTCGGCGCTCTTTGACCGCGCCCAAGTGTGCAGCAAAACCAGTTCGCCAATCCCCGCGCTATCGATTGAGCTGACGCCGCTGAGATCAAGCACCACCTTGCCGCTGCTCTCAAGAACTTCTCCTACCACGCGCGAGAGTGCGGCGGCTTCGTCGCGATAGACGATTCGCCCCTGGCAGCGAACGATCATTACGTCGCCGCGATACCGAGTCTCCATACTGAGCTTCAACTTCGACTCCTTTGGTTGAATTCTGGAACCCGCCAGATCATCTGCCTGCGGCTGTATTTGCCAAGTGGTAGTCATAGATTGCATCCCAGTAGATAGACGCAGACAGAGGCGTTTCGGAATCATAAAAAGAAGGTAAATTTGTGCTTAAGGCGTTCCCAATTCGCTCCGGCACAATTTTGGGACGCGGGCATCTTGGGGCTCGGTTACACTGCATCTAACGAATTTCACGCATTCAGGTAGAATTTGCTGCTGGCATAAATTTGCCAGAGGAGGAATTATTTTCGTGTCAAAAACCGCAGCCGTGGTGCTGGCGTTCTTGAGTTTGATGCTGTTCGCACCCGCGTCGAGGGCGCAATTGCTTCCCAGTGGGAATGTGTATGTCGGAGTTGCCTACGGCGATTCCGTCGATGTCATCCCTACCAACCGCTATACCTTCCGCGGATGGAACGCCTCCTTTGAAGATTTCCCATTGACCCGTTACCCGCATCTTGGCGTGGTGTTGGATGGCAGCGGCTTTTACCGCGTCGGAATTCAGCAGTACAACCTTTTCCTCGGGCCTCGGCTTTCTTTCAATTACGGGAAGTGGCGACCCTTCGTCCACATCATGGGCGGAGCGCAGCGCATGACTTCGGATGGTTTTACGCATTATCCCATCGCAGAGGATGCCGGCGGCGGCGTCGATCGCAAGTTCCAGTTTCTCTTCATGAAGCACTTTGCCTGGCGTCTCCAGTTCGACTACATGCGCACTCACCTCTTGAGCGCTACCCAGAACGATATTCGCGGATCGACCGGACTAGTCTGGCGCTTCTAGGAAAATATATTTCAGCAGCACTGCCCAGCTTCGCCGCGGGTAAATCGCGGACGTCGCGATGATTCTGTTTGTAATTTT
>DATEQW010000180.1:0-8551 GCA_035272245.1 Candidatus Sulfotelmatobacter sp.
ACGTCCTGCAGGGGGATGAGAGCAAGATCGGCAACCGAGTTCTGAGCCGCACGGATGAAGGCCCAATGAATGCCATCGTCGCAGCGTCCAAGGTAGGAATCCGCGTTACGCCGTTCATGTTCGGCGGCAGAGGCCTGGTACCAGCCCACGGTCGTATCGTTATCGTGTGTTCCGGTGTAGATCACCTTGCCGGCAGCGCGATGTGGCAGGTAGATGTGCGCGCCTTCGTCGCCGAATCCGAATTGCAGCACTGCCATTCCCGGGATTTGCAGCCGCTCGCGCAGGGCATGCACCGCGGGAGTAATGTAGCCCAAATCTTCAGCAAAAAACGGCAGACCGCCAAGCGCCTCGCGCAGCTTGTGAAACAGATCGTCGCGCGGACCATCTACCCAGCGCCCGTTGATCGCCGTGGGATCGGCTGCCGGAATCTCCCAGAACTGGTCGAAGCCGCGAAAATGGTCGAGCCGGATGTAGTCGCAGTTTTGTGTGGCCCAACGCAAGCGTTGAATCCACCACTCATAGCCCCGCGCCTTCATCACATCCCAGCGGTAGAGGGGATTGCCCCAACGCTGTCCGGTCTTGCTGAAGAAGTCAGGCGGCACGCCCGAAACCACATCCGGCTCAAGATTCTCGTTCAAGCGAAAAAGATCGCGATGCATCCATACGTCGGCGCTGTCGTAATTCACAAAGATCGCCACGTCGCCGACGATACGAATCTTCCGCTCCGCGCAATAACGCCGCAACGCCTGCCATTGCTCGTGGAAGGCAAACTGCAACGCGCTCCGGATCTTAAGATCATCCGCCAGTTCCTTGCGAGCCTGCTCCATCGCGGCGGGTTCGCGATGCGCCAGCACTGCGGGCCACGCGTTCCAGCTCGCCAGTTTGTACTTGGACCGCAGCGCATCGAAAAGGACAAAGTCATCGAGCCACCAGGCATGCTCGGAACAAAATCGTTCAAACCGTTCGCGCGCGCTGGGCGGCGCCGAAGCGACAAATCCGCGACCGGCTTCAAACAGCAACGGTAACTTCGTGGCGAAAACCTGCTCATAGGCAATCGGACCAGAGTCGGGTGCGAGGTTGGAAATTTTATCCGGATCGATCCAGCCACGGCTGGCGAGTCGTTCCAGGCTGATCAGCAGCGGGTTTCCGGCGAATGCAGAGGTGGAAGAATACGGCGAATTGCCATAGCCCAGAGGCCCGAGCGGCAGAACTTGCCAGAGTCCCTGACGAGCTGAGGCAAGAGAATCAGCGAACTGATAAGCTGCTGGACCGAAATCACCAATGCCGCCGCGCGAAGGCAACGACGTGGGATGCAATAAAATGCCTGCGGCGCGCGAAAATGACATGCAACTCGATCACTTCCTCAGATTCCCGGTTCGCTGCCCGCACGGGTCAGCGTTTTCATCTCTTCCTGGTTGATCTTGATTTTGCCGGATTTCTCCATCTGGTCGCGCAGGTTGGTCACGAACAATTGGAACAACTCCTGTTCCTTATTCTGTAACAGCGAATCACGAATCTGATCGCGCTTGGCGGCGAAATCAGCCTCCGACGGAGCCTGCACTTCGTCCATGGAAATCACCACTCCGTTAGCTCCGCTGTTGATCGGTCCGCTGATGTCCCCGGGCTTCATGTTGAACGCAACCGCAGCTTGCCCGGTCATCGATCCGATATCCGGGACCTGGCCGTCGGGCGCAACGAATTCGCTGGTCTTCAGTTCAGCGCCCAACTCTTTTGCCGCTTTCTTCAAATCATGGTCGCTTTTGGCGCGATCGGAGAGTTCCTGAGTTTTCTGGGACAGCAGAATGCTCGAGCGCTCGTTCTTGAATTCCTCTTCCACCCGGGTGCGAATTTCATCAAACGTCGGTGTAGATTGCGGCTTGACTGCCAGCAGGTCGAACACGGCGACGCCTTGCGAAGTCGCGGCCATCTGCGGTGGGGACTTCTCCGCCGTGGTGAAGACCGCATCCATGAACTGCGGCGAGGGCCCTAATCCCGGCACCAGATCCTTGCGGCCGAAAAAGTCAGAAGTAACAACCTGCACGCCTTTGGTGGCTGCGGCAGCATCCAGGCCTTGCTTCTGAGCTTGCTGGAGCAAATCGTCTGCCGCCTTCTGAGCGATCTGCTGCGCCTTTTGCTGTTTGAGGATCGGCTCGATCTGGTCTTTCACTTCGTCGAGCGTCTTCATGTGAGCATCTTGCCGATCGTCCACACGAATGATGTGAAAACCATAGCTGCTCTTCACCAGATCGCTGATCTGCCCCTTGGGCAGCGAGAAAGCGGCCTTCTCAAACTCCGGAACCGTGCGACCCTTGCCGATCCATCCCAAAGACCCGCCTTCCTTCGCACTGCCCGGATCTTCGGAATACTTTTTGGCCAAGTCCTCAAACTTTGCTCCCGCCTTGATCTGCTTGAGGATATCTTCTGCGCGCTTCTGGGCCTCCGCCACGCCCTTCTCATCCACTTTCCCGTCCGGTCCTGGCAACGGCGTCTTAATCAGAATGTGACTGACCTTCGCCTGCTCGGGCATACGATATTGATCGCGGTGCTGGTTGTAATAAACCTGCAGGTCGTCGTGCGTGACCTGTACCCCATTCTCGATTTTGGCGAAGTCGATCATGGCGTACTTCACCTTGCGCTTCTCCGGAATCGAATTTGCGTAATTTTTCTGGTGGCTGTCGTAGAAAGCTTTCAGCTCCTCCGTCGTGGGATGAAGGCCCTTCTTGATATCGTCCTGCTTCAGAACGGCATACTCAAACTTTACCTTGGTATTCTGTTTGTCGAACTCCTGCCGGACGGCGGCTTCACTCACCGAAGCGCTGCCGGCGATCAGGGCTTGCAACTTGCTGATCAGAATTTCTTTTCCCACGGAATCTTCAAACATCGGGGGAGTTAGATTGTGTTGCTGCAGCAGACCCTGATATTCCGCCTGTCCAATAAAGGTTCCGCCGGGAAAGAAGACTTCTGCATAGCGTCCGTGCTGGAGTTCGTCCTTAATCTCCTGCGGAGTGGCTTTCAATCCGAGGTGTTGAGCTTCAGAAACCAGCGCCTGGCGGTCCACCAGTTGGTCGGCCGCGCGCTGCGCGAAAAAAGGCAGCAGGATCGCAGCATTCGCGCCCAATTGCGCTCCTTGCTGTTGCAGCATCCCACGAGCCGTCTCGCGCACTTCCTCGGCGCTAATATCCTGCCCATCTACTTTGGCGACAATACCCGCGCCCGGATTGCCCGACACGTCGGTGCCGATGCCAGGTACGAACGCAATCACCATTGCCGCGCAAATTAACAGCAGCAGGCCGCTGAGCACAATTTTCTTGAACGGTCCTTCAGTTTGCAGAAATCGAATCATCTTCTTGTCACTCCGGAATTGTGCCGCAGAATTGTTAATTATAAACTAAACAACCGGGCGCTACAGTCTGCGCCGATTTGCCCTTGATGCGGTCTTCTCCAGCGATCGGATCCCGCCCTGCGAAAAACATCTATTGAAACGTATCAATAGACGTGTTATCCATCTTGTTCGCGAATCGAAGTCCATAAATCCGAAGCTGTACCAGCGACCAGCGATGGAGCTCTAAGGAGAGCAAGATGATTTTCGGAAGAAGGTTCCTGACTTTCTTGTCCGCACGTTCCCTGGCAATTCTGTTGGCCACTTCGCTTTTCTTCCTGACGGTGGCCTTGGCCACTTCCCAATCACTGGACAAGAATCCACCGGCTCAGCAGAGCGGAAAACTCGCACTGCACGACCACTGGGCTTTGCAATCCTCCGCCAAGATTGAGGCCAAGGGCGAACTCATCTCCGCTCCCAATTTTGATGCCAAGGGTTGGCATGACGTCAGCGTTCCCACCACGGTGGTCGCGGCGCTGCTGAAGGACAAGACTCTGCCCGACCCGTTTTTCGCCATGAACCTGCGACAGTTTGCCGGAGTCACATACCCGATCGGCGGCAATTTTTCCAACATCGCCATGCAGCCCGATAGCCCCTATGCAGTCTCGTGGTGGTATCGCAAGCAATTCAGCGTGCCTGCGTCGTACGCTGCAAAAGCGGCTTGGTTGAATTTCAAGGGAATCAATTACCGCGCCAACGTGTGGCTCAATGGAAAACAGATCGCCAACTCCAACGACATTGCCGGAGCGTGGCGCACCTACGAATTCAATGTCACTGAGGCAGTGAAATCCGGCGCGGAAAACATTCTCGCCGTTCAGGTCTTCGCGCCGACCGAGAACGACCTGGCCATCACTTTTGTCGACTGGAACCCTGCGCCTCCTGATAAGAACATGGGCCTCTGGCGCGAAGTTTATCTCGCGACCAGCGGACCTGTCGCCCTGCGCTATCCCACCGTCGTATCAAAGTTAAACCTGCCGGAAAACAATTCCGCTCGGCTGATCGTGACCGCGCAACTGAAGAATGGCACCGCCCATCCGGTGAAGGGCAAACTGAAAGGCCAGATCGAAAACGTCACCTTCGAGCAGGAAGTCGAACTCGCCGCGAACCAAAGCAAAGACGTCACTTTCACACCTGAGCAGTTCCCTCAACTCGTCTTCTCGAATCCGCGCCTGTGGTGGCCGGCACAAATGGGCAAGCCGAATCTCTATCCACTGACTATGGAATTCGAGATCGATGGCGCCTCCAGCGATCGTTCCCAAACTAACTTCGGCATTCGCGAAGTCACGTCCGAGGTCAATGCAACCGGTGGACGCGCCTTCCACATCAACGGCAAGAACATACTGATCCGCGGCGGCGGCTGGACGCCGGACATGATGCTCCGCGAAGATTCCCAGCGCCTGCAAGATGAATTTCGCTATGTCCGCGACATGGGCCTGAATACAGTTCGCCTGGAAGGCAAGCTCGAAACGAAGGAGTTCTTCGACATCGCCGATCGCGAGGGAATTCTGGTGATGGCAGGATGGTGCTGTTGCGACTTCTGGGAGCGCTGGCCGCGCTGGAAGCCGCAGGATTTTGAAATCGCGCAACAATCCCTGCGCGACCAGATTTATCGCCTGCGCAGCCATCCCAGCCTCGTCATGTGGCTGAATGGCAGCGACAACCCGCCTCCTCCCGACGTCGAGCAGATGTATTTGAATATTGAGAAGGAGCTTCTGTGGCCGAATCCCGTGGTTTCCTCGGCAACCGGAAAAGCCACCACGGTGACGGGAAACAGTGGCGTCAAAATGTCGGGCCCCTACGAGTACATAGCTCCAAGCTATTGGGAACAGGACACTCCCGCAGGACAACCCAACCGCAAGCTATGCAACCCTGGCGGCTGCGGCGGAGCCTACGGCTTCAACACGGAAACCAGCATGGGACCGGCCGTCCCTCCCGTCGAGAGCATTCGAGCCATGGTGGGCTCAGATCATCTGTGGCCGATCGACGACGTATGGAACTATCACGCCGGCGGTGGAGAATTCAAAACCATCCAGGTATTCAGCACCGCGCTCGCCAATCGTTACGGCAAATCGGATACGGTTGAAGACTTCGCCTTCAAGTCACAACTTCAAACCTACGAAGGCGTGCGCGCGATGTATGAAGCCTACAGTCGCAACAAATATCAATCGACGGGCGTGATCCAGTGGATGCTGAACAACGCCTGGCCTTCCATGATCTGGCATCTCTACGACTACTATCTGCGCCCCGCGGGCGGATATTTCGGCGCCAAACGGGCCATGGAAGCGCTTCATCCCATCTATGGCTATGACGATCATTCTATCTGGGTAGTCAGCAGTCAGTATGAAGACGTGAAGGGTCTGAAGCTTACGACCAAGATATACAACCTCGACATGTCCGAGAAGTTCTCCCACGAGGATCCGGTTGACGCACCCGCCGACAGCACGGCCAAAATATTTACCTTGCCCAACGTAGCCGGACTAAGCCCCGTGTACTTCGTCGTTTTGCGACTTACCGACTCAAACGGCAGACTCGCAGGCTCGAACTTCTACTGGCTCTCTACGAAACCCGAGACGCTTGACTGGGCCAAGTCGAACTGGTGGATGACTCCAACTGATTCCTATGCGGATTTCACCGCTCTCAAGCAACTTCCGAAGGTAAAGCTTAAAGTTACCGAGCACACGGAACACAAAGGCGAAGACACCGTTACACAAGTCACGCTGGAAAATCCCAGCAAGAGCCTGGCGTTTTTTGTGAGATTGAAAGTCGGTAAAGGTGCCAAGGGCGAAGAAATCCTGCCTGTCGTCTGGGAAGACAATTACATTTCCCTGCTCCCTGGAGAGAGACGGGAGCTAACTGCGACCTACCGCTCAAACGAATTAGGCGCCGAAAAGGCCGTGGTTGAAGTGAGCGGCTGGAACGTGGAGTAAGGAGGAGTAGTTAAAATTCTGCAAGCAACGCATTTCGGCATAGGTGTTACGCGACGTGTTGCGAGACAGAAAGCACATTGCCGTCGGGATCTTTGAACCACGTCACTTTATCGCCCGTCGGCGCGGTCCATATCCCAAGATCGTCCTGCTCGATAAATCCGTACCTCTCGAAGTGGACTCCCTTCTTGCGCAGCTCGGCGACCATCTTCTCGATGTCTGTAACCTCCCATCCGAGAATCGTGAACTGCGCCGGCGTGAATTGCGGAGCTTGCGATACCCGCACCATGATTCCGTTCGCGTCGAGCACCAGCGCAAAGCCGTCATCCTTTACGAATCGAAGACCCAGCACTCCTTCATAAAAGGCCCTCGATTTCGTCGCATCTTTCGTCGGAACAAAAGCCACAATGTTGTTCGAGCCGAGCATTCAGCCTCTCCTTCTCGCAAAACCCTGGGAATATATCATTCTTCTTCCGGCGGCAGCTCGAAATCGATGAGGTTGCCCCGGAATCCTCTGGTTTTGATCGCTCCAAAGGCAATGCCGACGCCCATCCAGATTGCGCCCACAATCTTCGCGGGCCGGCTGAGGTTAAGCCAGAGCAGCAGACAGATGAAGAATCCAGCAAGCGGCGGGAAGAAATTCGTGATCTTCTTTTTGTCTTCCCGTACGAAGTAACGCATAAAGGCCGCTAGGTTAACGCCCATGAACGCTATCAGCGCGCCGAAATTCAGCATCTCGGCACCCAGGCCGTAGCTGATGAGAAACGCTCCGACTAAAGCGATCACGCCCACGAAAATCACATTGTTGCGCGGCACATGTCTTTTAGGATCAACCGCGCCGAAGAAACTCTTAGGCAGAGCGTTACTGCGTCCCATGCCATAAAGCAGGCGAGCCGCGCCCAGTTGCGCACCCATGCCGGAGCCGAAGTTCGCCACCAGCAGGGTAAATCCTAGAATGCCAAACAGCGGAGCCCATACCCGTCCCGCAACGTAGGTGAATGCCGTATCGACGTTCGGAAATGGCTGCGTAGCAGGCCAGATAAGCTGTGCAGCATAAACTTCGACGGCGGAAAGAATCCCAATGACCAGACAGGTCAGCACAGTTGCCAGCAAAATATTGCGGCGTGGATTTTCGGCTTCCTCGGAGAGCGTCGAGATCCCGTCGAAACCAATGTAGGTGAGCACCGCGATTGACGTGCCTCCCAGAACCGCCTTCGTATTCCACAAATCACGATCGTAAAACGGACGCAGAAAGAAATCTGGATCACTGTGCGGGTGTCCGAAAATGTAGTGTGCCGCAGCCAGGAAGAACAAAACGATTACTGCTCCCATCCCTGCCGCGAGTCCAGTATTTACGCGCGCCGAAGTCTTCACTCCCTGGATATTCAATCCGGTAAAGGCTGCCGCAAAAAAGACGGCCCACGCCCAGTAAGGAAGGCTCTGCACGACCGGCGTCCCGCGCGCAAAGTCGCGCGCGATCTGGCTGCACCAGATGATGCAGATCATGGGATTGAGCATGTAATCCATGACCATGCTCCATCCCGTCACGTAGCCAAGTGCAGGATTGATCTCCTGGCCCACGTAAGTAAACGCCGAGCCCGCGCTGGGATAGGCGCGAGCCATCTTGCCATAGCTGATCGCCGTGAACAGCATAGCGACCATTGCAATCAGAATGGTCGTGACCACATGCCCATGACCCCGGTCGCTGAGTACGCCGAACACTGACATGGGGGCGACCGGCTGAATTACGATGACGCCGTAAAGAATCAGATCCCAAAGCGTGAGGGTGCGACGAAGGCGAGGTGCGGACGACACAGCAGGAGCCGAGGTAGTTTCCATGAGTCCGCCTATTGGATTATGGGGAGGACGGGAATGTCAATACTAAAACGTTTTTATATTACACACACTGCGCGGTCTACTTCGAAGAACCATAATCGAACCAATACCCGCGTTGCTCGTTGCCTGACATGTGCCGCGTATTGTATTCGAGAAGGTAGTTCACATGCGCATCGTCAAGCGGGAATGACTTGTCCGGCTGATACGGATAGTCGCCCATCCCGAGGAACGGCAGCGGGGCCACGAAATTGCCTTCGGCGGCGTAGAAATCCATATCCTTCTCATAGCCGTTGGCGGCGAAGAAATAATCGCGCACCCAGCCTTGGGGGAGAGTGGGCAAGCTTGATGGATCGAAATCGAGGCGCACTTCGTCGCCGGATCCAAAGACCGCCAGCTTGTCATCGGTCGCAAC
>DATEQW010000181.1:0-13727 GCA_035272245.1 Candidatus Sulfotelmatobacter sp.
CAGTATCAACATCCCGAACTAGAGATCGTGCGCGCTGCGCTCGATCAAGACACAACAGTGGAGAAACGGGCGTAGCCGGATTGAGTTACGGCACACTTTACGGCACACCCGAAACATCAACTCCGGTAAGTGATTGAAAAGCTGGTGAGCGCGGTAGGAATCGAACCTACAACCTACTGATTAAGAGTCAGTTGCTCTGCCAATTGAGCTACGCGCCCTGCGCTGAAAATCTTCCGGCGGGGTAATTTTTGATTGTAGCATCTTCAGGGTCAGCGCGAATGCCGCCCCCTGCTGCAAACATGGAGGGATGAAAAGTGCAGACGCCGACCGCGGTGCAAGCGAGCAGCATCAGTTGTGTCGCTTCGTTACAGTTACAGTGTAGGCGAGTTTCGCAGAAGCAGCAGCCGCTAAGACCTCTGCCGCA
The DNA here is from genome assembly GCA_035272245.1 of Candidatus Sulfotelmatobacter sp. Classification (GTDB taxonomy): domain Bacteria; phylum Acidobacteriota; class Terriglobia; order Terriglobales; family Acidobacteriaceae; genus Sulfotelmatobacter. The sequence goes on from DATEQW010000181.1 coordinate 425, forward strand.
CTTCTGCCGCTAAGCCTCGTGACCCTTCGCTGACCACCGGACGACGCGGAGGCAAGGATTCCGGTTCCATCGCCTGGCGCCTCTCCACCGTTCCAATCACCGGAGCATCTTCCATACCGTCGGCGTAAGCCATCGAGACGAACCGCTGCTCGGAACATAGGCGATCGATCAGGCGCTGTTGCCACGAACTGAGTACGGCATGAGGAAGGATCGGAAAGTGACGGAACATCCAGAGAAAATATGCACGTTGAACAAAAGATGGCATTAAGTATCGCGGCCCGATGGGGGTTTGCACTTGCACCACACCATCTGCCAATTTATCAATCCACATGAGTTGGGCCCACCTAACTACTGAGTTTGGCCAGAGCAATTCTAGGGCCGCTATTATTGCACCAAGGTCGGTGCCAAAGAAAGCATTTTCTCGAATTTTTTTGGAAAATTCCTGCGTCTGAGTCTTCCGTCTCTAAGCGGTCGGTAATTTTTTCGGGAAGACGGTCGCCGTTATGGGAAGGCAAAAGCTACCTCAGATCGGAGATCTCCGGCAGCACGTCCATGCGCTCGATCTCCGCGGCAACTCCAAAATCCTTGCCGGAGCCACGTTCCACCCGCAGTACGCGGGCGTGGCAGCATACCCAGCACTTCTCGCCAGAGGTCAATTCCGGAGGAAGCATCAGGACCAATTCGACCGCAGAGCCCTCGGCCAGGGCGGCCCTGGTATAGAGAAACACACCATTCCTGCTGACATCTCGAGTCTCGGCGGCCAGTTCCCCGGGCGCCCCTGCCTTCTTAACGCGCACCGGCACTTGGGCGACGACCCTTTGGCGTGAACGTCGATCAATCTTAGAGTTCATTCATCTTCCGGAAGCCATCAAAGGCGAACGCCAGCAGAAAGGTTCTTGCCTTCCCGCTGGCGTTCGCCAGTATAGACCAAAGTTAGGTTCGAGGATAAGCGATTGCTTACATTTCCGGTCGCCGCAAACGCGCGGCAGGTACTACCAGAGCCTGTTCCATTGTGGGAACATTGGTGCCCCGTAGCCTGGCCTCGGCCTCGGCCAGTTTGTCGGACTGGTTGGTCTGGTAGTAGGCCTGCACCAGCAATTCCATGGTGAAAGGATTGTTCTGGTCTTCTTCCAGGTAAGCGATGGCTTCTTCGAACTTTTTCTGATCCATCAGCAAGGTTCCAGCCGCCCCGTTGTAGGAACCCTGGATCACCCGATTGCGGCTACCCGAGGCCATTGCCTCAAGTTGCTTCAAAGATTTGTCCGCCAAGGCCGCATCGCCAGCGTGGGCAGCGCGCACCGTGCGGTTGCGCAGGATTCGGGACAACTCGTCGCTTTTGTCAGACTGCGAAATCGTGCTCCGATGTCCCAGCGCATCCTCGGCGCTCTGCAGATATTTCAGCGCGGCGTTATCGTCGGACTGGTACTCAGCCATGTGCCCATACGCCTGCGCTTCCTGCAAGTCCTGCTCTTTCGCGTGAGCGGTCTCGGCAATCTCAAGGAACGATTTGTCTGCATCCGCAAACTTGCCGTCACGCACCCAGGTCATTGCCTTTTGCATGCTGTAGGTCAGCCGATCTGCCTCGTTGTGGGCAAACCGTATCGCCTTGTCGTATTCAATCCGAGCCTGCTCCTGATTCCCCATCAACGCGTAGGTGTCACCCAATCCAACCTGCGACGTAACAAAATCAGGATCGATCTTCAACGCGGCTCGGTAGTGCTGCAACGATCCTTCAAAATTTCCCGCCATGCGCAGCAGCTCGCCATAGGAGTCCTGCGGATTTGGCTCGTTGGGGAGCAGCGCAACGTAGGAATCCATCGCCGCAAACGCCTTGGCAAATTGGCGGTTTCGAGCGTACAGGTAAGCCAGATCGTTCAGCGCAGCCGGAAATTTCTTATCCAGGGCCAGCGCTTTCTCCATGATTCGCTGCGACTGTTCGTCGCCGTCTTCGAGCATCAGCCAGTTGCCCGCCAGGTACAACAGATGTTTGTCCTTGGGATACATCTCGATCAGGTCGTTCATGGCGGAAATGCCACCGATAAAATCGCCTTCCTGCACCTTGACGATCCACGCAATCATCAACTGCTCGCCGGGTGTCAGCTTGGGCGCGAGGGCCTTGGCCTTTTCGCGGGCGACGCTCACTTCTTTAGGATCGCTGCTGTTGAAAGCAATCCAGGCCCAGGCCACGGCCAGATTGGGATCTGCCTTCACCGCACCGCGCCAATCGTCGTTGCAGCGCTCCAGATAGAGATTCTCGTAGTCCTGCATCCCCTTCTGGTAAAGCGCACGCGCCTGCGCAGACGATGTCGTGACCGGCACCGTCGAGGTACTACCCTGTTTCAGGTGATGGGCATACACCGGCGCGGCAAAGCACACGCCAAGAATGAGGACGGCGCAGATAGAGCGACGCATTCGAAGTCTCCACAACAGACGCTTTGGGGGAAGAAATATGAGAGCAGCGTAACATTCGAGTAATCGCCTGCCCTAGTGACGGAAGACGTACGACGGGCGGCGGCCGCAGCCCGCGAATCTGTAAATCACTGTAGTGTTGAGGGTTGCCGTGGAAGACAAAAAGCCCCTGCCGCCATCGGCAGGGGCGATTGAATCCGAGTTGCGAACTAGAACTTCAAGATCGCTGCGAACTGAACGCCCCTCGGTCCGCCCCCGCCGAGGAATGGGTTGCCGATACCTACGTCGCCGGTCGCGGTAATTGGGTAGTACGAACCTGGCGCATAGCCATTGCCGGCATTCGGCGCACCGATATCGGCAATAAAATTGGGCAGGAACGGATTGACGAAGTTCGGGTGGTTGAGCAAGTTAAAGAACTCTGCCCGAAGCGACATCGTGACGTGCTCGGCCAGTGATGTGTCCTTGAAAACGGAGAAGTTGAACTCCTTGAAGCTGGGGCCATGCAGAGAGTTGCGTCCTTCGCTGCCGAAGTGGCGCGTGCCGGGGATGCAGTTGGTTTCGTCCGCGGACCCGTCATTGTTGGGGTTTCCAAAGGTGCACGGAGCGGCGAATGCCGACAGGTTTATGTACTGAGCCGGATTGCTGGAATTGTATTGCGGAGTAGCAATCTCGTCAGGCCGGTCAAAGCCTTCGCCCGAGCCGGAGTACTCTCCTTCAAACTCGTAGTTGAGGTGCCAGGGTTGACCATCCTGCAGGTTGAGGATGCCGTCCAGGCCCCAGCCGTTCTTCAACCGCTGCATCGAGCCGCCCGTCTTGGGGAATTGGTAAACGAAGTTCCAAGTAAAGCGGCGGCGAATGTCGAAGCTGGAATTTCCCCTATCTCCTGCCGGGTTCGTGCTGTTCGTAGGCTGTGATTCGTTGGGTTCGAAATCCTCAGAGTCGCTGGCATCGTCGATGGCATGGGACCAGACGAAGTTAGCTTGTGAAGTCAAACCGTGCCAGCCGCTGGTTCGCAAACTAGCTTGCAGCGAATGATAATTTGAGTTGGCCGACGATCTTTCCTCATTGAGGTAGAAGAAATTCGGCGCCGCCGTGCGCGGCACGCCGTAACTGTTGATGCAATCGCAACCCAGATCGGCAGCTGTGATCTGCGCCTGGCTGGGCTGATTGATATCCAGGAATTGGAACAGCTTGATGCCGACCGACCCGACATAGCCAAGCTGCAATACCGTTTTGCTGCCTATCTGTTGTTGGAAGTTCAGGTTGAAGTTCTGGACGTATGGCGTGCGTAGCTTCGGATCGGCGAAGAAGAAATTTCCCTCGGGGGCGAATCCCGAATAGATCGGAACTCCCGGCGTAATCACGTTAGCGGCGGCGCTACCCTCCCCCAGCGCATTCGGGCCAAGGCCGGGATAGGCCGGTCCCGGACAGAAGATGCAATTCCAGGGCAGGTGGCCCAGGAACATATCCTGGGCAAACGCATCGTAGAACAAACCCCATCCGGCGCGAACCACAGTCTGTCCCTTGCCCGTCACGTCATAAGCAGCGGCCACGCGAGGAGCGAAGTTGTTCAGGTCCTTGCCGTACAGCTGGCCGGTGGGGACGTTGTTTCCGCCGTTGGAGAAATCAACCGTGTAAAACTGCCCACTCTTTCCTCCCACAACTCCGAAGTAGTCCCATCGCATTCCGTAGTTCAAAGTCAACCGGGGAGTGGCGCGGAAGCTGTCTTGAACAAACAAGCCATGGCTGTTCTGGTAGGTATGTCTCTCGGTATCGCCCTGTATCTGGCTTCCGCCGTTGTCGGGAATCCCCTCCAGAAAAGTCGTCAGGCTGGAAAAATCGAGCGTTCCGCGAAAATCGTGATCGAACACCTGCGCGATAGTCGTACGCCGGAATTCGTAGCCGAACTTCACGTCGTGCTTTCCCGACTTCCACGAATAGTTGTCGACGAAATGCCAGTTGGCGTCAACCCGATTTTTCGCCAGGGAGTCAGTAGAGCCGATCTGCGAGAAGCTGCCCACATTGGTCGAAGGTAGACCACCGTTGTAGGTACTAGTGACGCCCGTGTCCATGCCGATGGAATTGGGAATGAAGTTCTGGTCCTGCGCGAAAAATCCTTCCGCGAACCGGTTCCATCCCAGACGAGCTTCGTTCACCTGGTCTGCGTTGACCACCTTTACATAGGAAAGCGAGATCAGTTGCACGCGTGTCGGGGTTACAGTGTCGAATCCCGGTAATAGACCGCCAGCGAGTTGGGCAAACGGGAAGGCCTGCGAGCTGTCGCCGATGTAGTAGCGCCCAGCCACCATGTTATTCGAATTGAAATTGTGGTCGATCTTGGCGATTGCGCTATCCACTCGGTTGTAAAAGCTGGTGGACGTGGAAACATTGTTGGTGAGAGTCCCAGTGACGGGATTGGTGCAACCATTCACGTCGCTGTATGCGCCGGCGATATTGGGCACCGGGTACGGGTTGCGGGCCAGCAGAGCGGTAATCACCGGATCCACGGTCCCACCGCCCGCCTTGATGCTGGCCTCGGTCGCGGCGATGACCGTCGGGGAAGGGACGCATGTGGTTCCAGCCTGCGCACCATTTTCGCGCTGGCCTTCATAATCGAGGTAGAAGAAAGTCTTGTCCTTCACGATGGGCCCGCCCAGAGAGCCTCCAAATTGATTGTTATTGAAAGGGCCCTTGGGATTGGGATCGAAGTTGAAGTAGTTGCGGGCGCCGAGCTTCCCGGTGCGAAAGTATTCCAGCAGCGAACCGTGCAACTGATTTGTGCCGCTCTTGGTCACAATGTTGATGACCGCTCCGCTATTGCGGCCGTATTCAGCCTCATAATTCGAAATAACTTTGAGTTCAGCCACGGCGTCGAGCGGCAGAATGGTAGCCGGATCGCCGAATACTCCGGCCTCGTTGATGGCGGGATCGTTACGGAAGCCATCATTCATATCGGTGCCGTCGAGCAGGAAGTTGTTGGAACGGCCGCGCGAGCCGTTCATCGAAAAAACTCCGTAGGAACCGGGAGAGTCCGTGATCTGGTCTGGAGATCCGGCGATGCCGGGATTGAGATAGATCAGCTTCTGGTAGTCGCGCCCGTTAACTGGGAGGGACTCAATTGTCTGGGCGGTGAGAGTACCGCCAAGCTCGGCGGAGGTCGTCTCCACTTGCGGCAAGAGGTCGCCCGAAACTTCCACCTTGGTCGAGACCTGGCCTGTCTTCATGGCCGCATCGATGCGGCGCTCCCCAGCCACGTCCACCGTGACTCCGGTGGTTATAAAGGTCTGAAAGCCGGTCAATGTCACCGTCACGGTATAAGTGCCGATTTGCAATTCTGGCAGCGAGTAGCTGCCATCGGCGCTGGTCTCCGTCGTACGCTCCGATCCTGTCGCCACATTCTTTGCCGTCACTTTGGCGCCAGATACAACTGCGCCGGAAGCGTCGGTTACGGTGCCAAGAATCGTGCCGCGGAAGGTCTGTGCCGAAAGGCTGACTGCGGCTAACAGCACTAGCACCAGGATGATGCGCGCTCTCATAAAGTCTCCTTGAAGCTGATCGTGTCGGGGAGTGGTATTTGGTGCGGCGGGTCAAACTCTCAGACCTCTAATCAGAGGCCTGCAATTCCTTGCATACGAATAAGATGCAGCGCCCCAGCCGCATCCAGAACATTATCGAAAGCGTATCCTAAGAGTCAACCATTCAGTTACGATCCGACCAATAGATTTTACGAATAAGGTACTCCGCGACCGCTTCCAGCCGGAGGAGTTATTTGGGGAGGACTTTAGTCTAGAAGGTAATCGTTACCCCGCCCCGCACCGAACGGGCGGATTGCACGAAATAAACCGTTTGGCCGTCCTGGCCCATGACCGGTACATAGCCCTGCGCCAGCAGGTTCCGCAGGTCAATCAGCGCTTCCATGTGGGCGGGTAGGAAACCCATCGTCGGAATCGGTTGCCGCACAAAGAGATTCAGGAAAGCATCACTTTGTCCCGGCGATGCGTTGAACATGTCCACCGGCGTCAAGGCAGAACCATTCACCCAGCGGTAAGAGGCGATCCACCGTGTATGGGTGCGGGGAATGTTGCCGCTGAACTTCGCGGCCACAGCTTGACGGCGCTGCGTGCTGATAAACTGCCCGGCGTTCTGAATCTGGACATCCGGCTTGGCGAGATCCAGCACATCGCCGCAAGCATAATCCAGCGTAGCGCTGAGGTCCGAATAAAGCTTGCGCTCAAGAACCAGGCGAAGGCCGTGAGTGTCTAGCGTGCCCCCGGCATACGTAAACGTACCGGAATAAGAATCAGGCAAAAGGAAGCCGCCAGCCGCAGTCACCTCGCCAGTGCCCAGGAGCGCGGTATTTTCCACGCGATCGCTGAAAACCGCCAACTGCATGTTGTTCCGGCCGATCCGCCGCGAGACATTCAATTCCTGATGGTGAGCGCTTTCAAGCTGCTGCGAAAAGTTGGATACGCTGATCCGTGGGTCGCTCTGGTTCAACCCTCCATTCACATCCGCCGGCGCTGAATCAAAAGCCTTGTCATCCCGCAGAGTCGGCAGCGACGTCGCGTAAGAGTATCCCACTACCGTATTTGGGGAAACGTGCAGGTCTAGGGAACCATAAGGCCGGAATGCAGTCACGCGTCCGAGGAATTGGATGGTCTGCAGTTCGCTGCCGAACTTTAACTCCACTACATCGCCAAGCGAGAGATCATCGGAGCCGGAGAGCGCCAATGCCTGCAGCGAAGCATCATGCAGATTCGGATCCGAGGGTGCGAACCGACGAATCGCAACCCCCATGGAAGGCCCCGAACCGTCGGGTAACTGGTGCGAGTACGTCGCCCGCAAAACCGAGTCAGGAAGCCCGTCGCCATAGCCAACATTCCCGCTCAAACCGACACGATCCGTCGAGAAAACGGACCGCTCCACAGAGAACCCGGTGTTCATGTCCGAGCCGCTGCCATAACCGCCAGCCGCCGAACCCGCCAGGAACGAGAGACTGCCTGTAAGGTTTCGATCCGACTTGTCGGCGCTCAAAGTGGGATCGTCGAACACCCGCAGCACGGGGCGATTCGCCACCGAACGCAACGTCCACTTCCAGTCATCATCATCGGCGGTGCCGCGCAGTGGGCCCACGCGCATGGCATTCAACAATGTATTCAAGGTGATGTTCAAGTGAGTGCTGGTGCCGGGATGCAATCCAATTTTGTCCCGCCAGGCAGGCAAGAAGGAAGCTGCCGAAACTTTAACCGTATATAAGCCGGGAACCAGATCGCTTGCGTAGTAGAACCCGGCGCCGTCGGTGAACACGGTCCAAGTGCGAGCCGCAGTGCCGACAATCTCAACCACCGCGCCCATCTGGGGAATCCCAGAGGCGTCGCGCACGTATCCGGAGATTGCCCCTGGCCGCTCAGCGGCCCACGCAGGAAGCGACAACGCTATGATCACCGCCCAAGTTCCGAGCTGGCGAAGCTTCACTCCTACCCCCGGGAAATCAAACAGGCGGTTACTCTACAGCAAACGTCGCTGAGGGATCAACAACCTGTTTGGAGATGTTGTCGTTCACTTTGATTTCGATCCGATATACGCCCGGCTGCAGATTTGCCGAGGCAATCGATTTTTGCAGCGTCACCTGGTCGCCTACGTTGCCCATCGTGTCCGTGGATTCGGTTTTCTGAACCACCGGTTTGTTGGTCGCAATGTTGACGATGTCAAACTCGAAAGTGGCCGAAGGCTTGTGCGTCTTCTCGTCCACGCCCAAATTATAGACTTGCATCCAGAAGTTTACCTTCTGGTCACGACTCCGCTTGAACAGTGCAGGCTTGCCGTCCGCCGGAGCCACGCGCGGGCGAACCTTGGTTACGCCAATCACGAAACTCCCCGTACTCACATCCTTGGTGGGCACTGGTTCCATCTGGTCGGCAACGATCAGAGAAGAGGTCGAGAGTTTATCGTCCGAGTACTCCGGTACCACAATGCCACGGCTCCACAGTCCTTTGCGATCGCCGTTCACATCTTTCACCGCAACCTCGATTTTGTAACGTCCGGGTCGCAGCGGCAGCGCCTTCCAATACACCGAGGAGTTCTCCGCGGTGCGCGGCAGCAACTCAGCCGGAACATCGACTTGTGCCGTGTCTTCGAAAGTCTGCACCACGCGGCCGGTTAACGTGGTCACGCGGCCGAAGATATTCACCGTACCGCGCTGCACCCCATCTTTGTTGGCAAACGTGATATCGCGGTACTTCATCTGGATGGTGACCGGTACCAGCACCGTGTCGCCCGTCACCTTCACATAATCGGTGCGCACGTCGAAGGGCATCAGGTTGGTAATCAACTTGGTATTAACAATTTCTTCCAGATCCTTGAACTTGACCGGCGGAGGAGCCTGCAATTTTGCGAATTGTTCCAGACGGTCGAACTCTTTGGTCTGCAGATCCGAACTCATCGGTCCCGCTCCCAGTTGCTCCATCCCCCCAGTGAACCGCGACGCCTTGCTCGACATTCCCATCTGCTCGTAGAGCGTCAGGCCGGCGTTCGGCGTGTACTTGAGAGCATCTTTCTCAGAGCGGTCGATCGTCATGTGGTAGTCGCCGCACATGCAGGTATCGACGAATTCGATCATTACTTCCTGACCTATACCTTCAAGGTAACGATAGCGCCAGGTTTCAAACGGGAATGTGGATGTCTCGCCGCCGCCTTCTTCCATTGGGCGCTCGTACGATCCGCCGGAGGGATGCGAATCGACTTCGTCCGCCGGACCGTACATGATGTACATACGGCCGCGATCGGTCTTCCAGCCAGGAATGCCAGCAGCAAAATGCTCGTTGGAGTAGGCTATGCGCCGGTAGTGCTCTTCCTTGTATTCGTTCTCTTCCGTATCCGGAGTGGGGTCGCGGCGCTGCCAGAAAGCTTCAATGAAATTATCGCGCTCTTCATCGTTGGAAAGTTGCTTGAATGCGGCTCGTTCCTGGTCGGTGATAATCCAGACTACGTCCTCGTTCAGCCACTTCTTGTAAGTCTTGCTAAGCTCAATGTTCAGGGATCTTTTCTGCGCCTTCTTCTGTTTCTCGTTAGGTTTGCGCTTGAGCGGATCGGAATCGTCGGCAGGTTGGGCTTGGGGGTCGGTCGCGGCTACCGTGGCTGATTGCGTGCCCGCTGGCGGCTGGCTGGGAGTAGCCGGCTTGTCGCTTTGCGCTCTGACCGGGCCGGCAACGCCCGCGGCTACGAATAAGATGACAAGAGACGAGAAATAACGGGAACGAACCCGAACCATGAGAGGGACTCCTGCGACGGTAAAGCTTTCGTCCAGTATTCTAGGCTCCCAATCGAGCGAATGCAAGGTTAAGTCACAGTAAAAGAAAGGCCTGCCAGCCCTGACCAACCTCTATTGGACGCGGCGACGGTCGCCCCGAGTTGCCCGCGCAAACCAGAAGTTGCATAACGAAGAAGGGTCAGGATTGAGACTACGACCTTGGCTGGGAGCAAGCTATAATTGCAGGTTCCGGGTCCGATATCCTCGGCTCTTGGACTTCCCTGGCAGGTCTTGTTAGCGCGTCTCTCGATGGAACTTTCCTGTTGGCAGGAACGTATCAGAAGACGTGTCCGTCAGACCGGAGTCCCCGGCTGGCCAAGATCTGAAGATCGGACTGCAGGCCGCAAGGTAACAAACGCCAAGCCCGGACAGGTGACGGAGACAATGAAGCCCTGGAAGAAAATCGCGATTGGCGTCGGCGTAGTGGTGGTGTTAGCCGCCATCGTCGGCTTTACCGTGTATCAAAGTGGCAAGAATGTGGTCACGGTACAGACCGGAAAAGTTCAGCGCCAGGATTTGGCGTCGGTGGTGAGCGCCTCCGGGGAGATTAAGCCGAAAACTTATGTCAACATTGGCGCCAATGCTTATGGAAAGATCACCCACCTGTACGTAAAGGAAGGTGATCACGTAAAGAAGGGGCAATTGCTGGCTCAACTGGAAAATGTGCAGTCCACGGCAGATGTCAGCGCCAACCAGGCTTCGGTGCAAGCCGCGGAAACGGACGCCATTGCCGCTGATGCGGCGTTGAAGACCTCCGACGCCGACCTGCAGCGCGCCCAAGCCGACTACGCGCGCAATAAACTCGATTGGGATCGCGCACAAAACCTCTATAACGATGGCCTGATCTCGAAATCCGATTTCGATAGCCGCCAGAACGCGTGGGCCACAGCCGACGCCGGCCTCGTCCAGGCCAAAGCGCGCGTCGCCCAAGCCAAGGCTCAAAAAGATTCTGCCGACCGCCATGTCGCTCAGGCGCGCGCCAATCTCACCCGGGTCGCGGATGTGTTGCAGAAAACTACCTACTCCGCTCCTTACGACGGAGTCGTTACCAACTTGCCGGTCCGTGAAGGCGAGTCAGTGGTCATCGGCATTCAAAATGCCCTCGGCAGCACACTGCTGACGCTGGCGGACATGTCCGTCATTACCGCTGAGGTGAAGGTAGATGAAACCGACATCGTTAACGTTCATCTGGGGCAGCCCGCCGAAGTGACCATCGACGCCATTCCCCGAAAAATCTTCCACGGAACAGTTTCCGAAATCGGCGACAACGCCATCGTGCGCTCTACCGGCGTGGCAACTTCTCAGCAGGCAACTGCCAGCGAAGAAGCGAAGGATTTCAAGGTAGTCGTTACGGTCACCGACCCTCCACCCGATCTTCGCCCCGGCCTCTCGGCGACGGCCAAGATCACAACTGGAGCGCGAAGTGCGGTCCTCTCCATTCCGATTCAAGCCCTTTCCGTTCGCACCAAGGCTCAGTTGGAGCAAGAAGAATCAACACCCGGTTCTGTGCATGCGGCCGCTCCTGCACCCAAAGAAACCGCATCCAAAAGCAGTAGCAGCAATAGCAATAAAGATCAGCAACAGGACGTGCAGGGTGTCTTCGTCATTCGCAATAAGAAAGCAGAATTCGTGCCCGTCACAACCGGAATCACGGGCACCACCGATATCGAAGTAGTAAACGGCCTGCGCGAAGGGGACGAAGTGATTACCGGCAGTTACAAGGTTTTGCGCACACTGCGTTCTGGAAGTAGCGTCAAGATCGATAATTCGGTTCCGAAGAAGGAAGACGAATCGTCATGACGTTCGCCCGCTTCCTCCGTCCAACGGAGAAGCCGGTCTCGAAGCAGAGGTCTCGAATCACAGTCTTGAGTACAAGTTTCACGGTCGCAACAGCAGACGGAGCCCACGGAATCGAATTCAAACTCGGAGAACTCAGTGGCACCGGAGCAGGAGAAAAATATGGCTACCGCCGAAGTACTTAGCATGCCGACCCCCGCGGTCAGCGCGTCCCCGCAATCCTGCATGATCGCGGCCGTGGATCTTTGGAAGACCTATGACATGGGCTCCGAGCAGCAAGTGCACGCCCTGCGCGGCGTCAACTTGCGCATCGAGCGTGGCGAATACGTCGCCATCATGGGGCCCTCCGGCTCCGGCAAGTCCACGCTGATGAACCTCATCGGTTGCCTCGACACGCCCACCAAGGGTGAGTACTGGCTGAACAGCCAGCTGGTCAGCGAACTCGACGACGACGAACTGGCCCGCATCCGCAACAAGGAGATCGGTTTCGTATTTCAGACCTTCAATTTGTTGGCTCGCGCAACGGCTCTGCACAATGTTGAGCTTCCGCTTATTTATGCAGGTGTTTCCACGGAAGAACGCATCGAACGCGCCAAAGCCGCGCTCACCGCCGTCGGCATGGGCTCGCGCATGACTCACAAGCCGAACGAACTTTCCGGTGGACAGCGCCAGCGCGTGGCCGTCGCTCGCGCCCTGGTCAATAAGCCTTCCATCATTCTGGCCGACGAACCTACCGGCAATCTCGATTCGCAGACCGGAAACGAAATCATGGCTTTGTTTGACCGCCTGCACCAGGAAGGAAACACCATTGTTCTGGTCACCCACGAGCACGACATCGCCGAATACGCGCACCGCGTGGTGAACATCAAAGACGGCGTCGTTGAGCGCGACGAGCGGAAAAGATAAAATCGTGGAGTCCAACCTTAGGCGAACAACTAAAAGCTCGCGGCAAAACTAACCCCAGCTGGCCGGGGACTTTTCCAAACCAGATTTTTCCACAACGGGAATCGGCATCTCATCCTCGCCTTTGGCCGACGCCAGAGCCACTTGGTCGCGCCCGCCGCGTTTGGCCTCATACAGAGCGGCGTCGGCGGCAGACATCAAGTCCTTGGGCGACATTCCATGTTCGGGAAATGCCGCCACGCCGACTGAAAATGTGACCATGCCCAAAGACTTTCCCTGATACATGATGTTCAGCTCTCTCATTTTCGAGCGCAACCGCTCCGCTCTCGCATGCGCGCCGTCTATACCGGCAGTGGGCAGGATCACCACAAATTCTTCTCCGCCAAAACGGCAAACGAAGTCCTCCGCTCGAACATTCTTTAACAAGAAGGATGCCGTCTCGCGCAATACCGCGTCCCCCGCGTCGTGCCCATGAGTGTCGTTGAAGCGCTTGAAGTGATCCAGGTCGAGCATCAAGACACCCAGAGATTGTCCTGCACGCCCCGCGCGCCGCACCTCGCGATCCAATACTTCCTCGAGATATCTTCGGTTGTAGAGCCCGGTCAGGGCGTCCCGAACCGACTGCGTATGCAACGCTTCCCGGAGTCTTATATTGGCGATCGATAGTCCGACTTGCCCTGCAAATGTGGTCTTGAACGAGAGTTCTGCCGAATTCAGCTGTGGCACTTCATCCGTCGCCTGAAGATGCAGAATGCCTAGAGTTTCCCCCTGCGCCAAAATCGGAATGCACAAGTAAGTGTGCTGCACGCCGGTCGCGTGAGCACAAGGCGCCGTCGTATCGCCGGCCACTACCAGATGCGGGTGTCCTGTACGGAGCGCCCAGCA
>DATEQW010000182.1:0-23376 GCA_035272245.1 Candidatus Sulfotelmatobacter sp.
CGACATTGTGCGGGTTTGGCTAGGGGCTAATAGCTAGAAGCTGAGAATCTATGCATCGGGATTTGTTGGGACAGGCGTTTGCGGCGATGCGGCATGACTTGCGCAAGACCACGCTCACCATGGCGGGAATGGCGTGGGGGATTGCGACGGTGGTGTTGCTATTGGCCTATGGGAACGGATTTGGGCGGGCGATCGAAAATATTTTTCAAAGTTTTGGTGCGACCGCGGTGGGGATCTTTCCGGGGCGGACGTCGCAACAAGCGGGGGGAAACAAGGCGGGCGTACAGGTGCGCTTCACGAACGACGATATCGAACTGCTGAGGAACAATGTGCCGCTATGCAAGCATGTCGTGCGGATGTCGCAGAAGGATTCGTCGGTGCAGAAAGGGAACCGGACATTCACCATGCCGGTGATGGGACTGGACGCGGCGATTGAGGAGATTTGGAATCTGGACATGGCCGAGGGACGTTTTCTCGATGATGAGGATAACGATCGGCACAGGCTGCTGGCGGTGATTGGGTCGGAGGCGAAGGATAAATTGTTCTCGGGGATGCCGGCGGTGGGGGACGATATACGGATCAACGGAGTGGAGTTTCAGGTGGTGGGAGTGGTGAAGCCGCGCATGCAGGAGGGCGACGACGACGATAACCGGACGATTTACATTCCGTACAACGCGATGAACGTTCTGAAGGACAACCATTATCTGGATGGGATCTGGATGGATTCGCAGGGGCTGGATCATGATCGGCTGGACAAGACGGTGCGGGATACGCTGGCGGCGGCGCACAACTTCAAGGCGGATGATAAGCGGGCGATTTCCGTGTTCGACGCGCAAAAACAGCTCTCGCAGTTCGGGATTATTTCGTTGGCGCTGAAGGTGCTGCTGGGATTTATCGGTTCGCTGACGCTGGGGATTGGCGGGGTGGGGCTGATGAATATGATGCTGGTTTCGGTGACGCAGCGGACGCGTGAAATAGGAGTGGAGAAAGCGCTGGGCGCGCGGCGGCGGGATATTTTATTTCAGTTTCTGGCAGAGGCCATGGCGATTACGGCGGTAGGCGGAGCGCTGGGGATTGCGCTGTCGTATGTGGTGTCGGTATCGCTGGGACGGATCACGTTTTATAGCGCGATGGCGAAACATGCGGAGGCGGGGGACATACGGCTGATTGTGTCACCGATGATTCTGCTGGTGGCGGTGGGGATATTAGCGGTCGTGGGCGTGGTGAGCGGGATGGTGCCGGCGATGCGCGCAGCGGGGCTGGATCCGATTGAGGCGCTGCGGTACGAGTAGGAGCAGTGGCCAGTGATCAGTGATCAGCGGCCGGCTGAGGAAATGTGGCACAGAGACATTGGGGTAAATCAGATTGGGCGATGACATTTTGAGTTTGGCTCCGCCGCGGGCGGATGCGCGGGTGGCTTACGGCAGCGACGCGAATCAGTTTATTGATTTGCGAATGCCTAAGGCGAGCGGAGCGTATCCTCTCGCTATTTGCATTCATGGAGGGTACTGGCGAGCCAGGTACGATCTGGAATATTTGGGGCACTTGGGTGCGGCGTTGAAAGCGAAGGGAGTAGCGACCGCCAACGTGGAGTACCGGCGAGTGGGGAATGCGGGTGGCGGATGGCCGGGAACGTTTGAGGATATCCGGGCGGCGTATCAATTCTTGTTGCAGAACGCACAGCGGTACGGGTTCGACACGCGGCGGGTGATCGTTCTTGGGCATTCGGCAGGAGGTCAACTGGCGCTGTGCCTGGCGGCGCGTGAGTCGGGATTGGCCGGGGCGGTTTCGCTGGCGGGAGTGGTGGATTTGCAACAGGCTTACGATTTGCATTTGAGTAACGATGCGGTGGTGGAGTTTCTGGGCGGGAAGCCAGCGGAGGTACCGGAGCATTATCGAGAGGCTGATCCAATGAAGCTCGCGATTCGCGCGCGGCAGTGGCTGGTACATGGTGCGCGGGATGAGATTGTGCCGCCGGCTCTTAGCAAGAATTATGTGGATGCGAAAGTGAATAATAAGGAAGACGCGCGGTTGGTGGCGATTGCGGGTGCGGGGCACTTTGATGTGGTGGATCCGCGATCCGCGGCTTGGGCGGAGGTGGAGAACATTTTGGTTGACGGCTTGGGGAAGGCTTAAACACAGAGGGCACGGGGGAGCACAGGCTAAGGCTGGGCTCTCGCGTCGCGATCAGGCGACTTTTGGTTTGCGTTTCTTTATGGTGGGCCGAGGACGGCCGGTGGAGTGTTCGGGATTGCTGCCGGGTTCGGGGAAATCGGAGTCCGCGTCTTTCAGGATTGGATCCTGATCGCGGTGACCGAGTTGGTCGGCGAGGCCGGCGTTGCCGTCGTGATGGTGCTGTTCGTCGTCGGTGGCGCCTTTGGCGCGGTCGGGATCGTTGTCAGAAATCTTGGTCATGGGGTTTACTCCTTATCAAGCGTGAGTGTCGTTACCTCAGCGGCTAAAGCCGCTTTGGGGCGGCGCTGTTTATCGCAGCGCTGAAGCGCTGCGCCACCCAAAAATCCTGCCACCTAAGATCTAGAACGCTGCGTCTAGACGCCTTCTGGCGCATGGGCACTGCAACTTATTCGCCGGTGTGTCCGGTGGATGAGACACCGAGTTTGCGCAGGCGCTCGCGGGCTTGCAGAGCTTCGGGGGAGCGCGGGTAGCGTTGGATGACGTGGCGGAGTTCCGCGACTCCGTCATCCTGTTTACCGAGTTCGATCAGCGAAAAACCTTTCTTCAATTGGGCGGAAGCGACCTTGCTTCCGGTGGGAAAATTCTGCAACACCTGGTCGTAGTTCTGCGCGGCTTGCTGATAGTTTCCCTGACGGAATTGAATTTCGCCGAGGTAGAAATAGCAATTTCCGGCGAGGTCGGTGTTGGGATAGAACTTGATGTAATCGGAAAACTCCTGGATGGCGAGATCGTTCTTGGCGCCGTTGTAATCGCGCAAGGCGTTGTTGTAGAGAACGTCGGGCGGAGGAGCGGCGGCCATGGCCTGCTGTTGCGCTTGTTGCTGCGCGGCCGTTGCGGCGGTGCTTTGCTGCGTGGCCTGCATATCCTCGAGTTGTTTACTGACTTTGGCAAGGCGAGCCTTAAGTTCGTCGAGACTGTCATTGAGCGATTGGATCTGGCCGGAGAGTTGATCGACGTGCGAGGCGGAATCGCCCTGCTGTTTCTGCAAAGTGGTCTGCAGCAGGGTGACGGCGGCGGCGACTTTGTTTACTGCGTCAGTATCGCGCTCGACCAGATTGTTCATGACGCCCATGCGCTCGTCGAAGCTACGCTGCATGGCGGTCATCTGCTCCTGCAGTTGCTGGACCTGGGTTTGCAGTTGAACCATTTCTTTGCTGACGCCCCATGCTGGCATGGTGGCAAGCGTGAGCGTAGCGAGCAGGGCGAATCGGGTGCAGCAGCGTCGTAATTTCATAAGCAAAGGTTTCCTGAAACCATTTTAGATGGATTGGGAGTGGCGTGGGTTGTGAAGAGTTGGCCGGGAACAAGGAAAGTCAGGGGCGAAGAGATCTCCGCCCCTGACCGGAAACGGCCAACTACTTCTGATAGACGAAGTGACCGCGGCGGTTCTGCTGCCAGCAGGCTTCGTTTTCTTCCATGCAGAACGGCTTTTCCTTGCCATAGCTGATGGTCTTAACACGACTGGCACTGACTCCGGCGGCTACCAGCGCGTTCTTTACCGAGGATGCGCGCTGATCGCCGAGGGCCAGGTTGTATTCGGTTGAGCCGCGGGAATCGCAGTGTCCCTCGACGGTGAAGTTGATGCCGGGATGCTGGTTGAGGAACTGAGCATCGGCCTGAATATCACCCTGCTGATCGGGGCGAATGTCAGACTTGTCGTAATCAAAGTAGACATCCTTCACGTTCTGGCCGAAGAGATCTTCGTCCGTGGGTGATGGAGCGGCGGCCATCGGAGGTGGCGGCTGAGTGACCGTGAGGCGCGTCGTCGCGTCTTGCGATCCGCCGGAACCTTTGGCCGTCAGGTGATAAGTCGTTGAAGCAGTGGGGCTGACGGATTGCGATCCGCTGGCTTGAACCGCGCCTATGCCATCGATAGAAACGTCGGTGGCGTTGGTGGTTTGCCAGGTCAGAGTGGCGGATTGGCCAGTCTGGATGGTATCGGGACTGACCGAGATTGAGGCCGTGGGTGAAGGCGGCGCTGGCGGTGGTGGCGGCGGTGGCGGAGCGGCTTTCTTCTTGCAAGCTCCGAGCATGAGTATGGCGCTCAGTGCGATGACGGTGGCGACAGATTTGAAAAGTTGACGTTTCATGTTGATCCCCTTCACGTTAAATCCTCCTGCGAGCCCGAAATTGGTTCCGGGTTCAGACGAAGTTTTTATTTCGAACTCCAATTCGGTTGCGAATTACGTCCAGTAAAAGTCAGTTGATGAAGCTTGGTGCCATCGGCCAGCATCTCCCAGATTTCTTCCTTCCCGGAACGGCTGGATTGGAAGACGATATGGCGGCCATCGGGAGACCACCAGGGAAAATCATTACGGCCGCCATCGTGGGTGAGCTGCACCCACTGCTTGCTGGCGATGTCCATCAAATAAATATCAGAAGAGCCGGGTTCGCCGGGACCATATTTGCGGATCCAGGCAAGGGTGAGAAATTGTCCGTTCGGCGACCAGTTCGGCGAGACGGCATAACCTTGATCGGTCATGCGCTGCTGGTTGGTGCCATCGGCTTCCATGGTGTAGACCTGAGGCAATCCGGTGCCCCCGCCGACGAAGGCGATTTGAGCGCCGGTCTTGCGATTCCACGTAGGCGAGACGTCCGGGCCGTGGCCGGTAGTCATGGGATGAAGATTGGCGCCGGAAGAGTCACAAACATAAATCTCCGAATGACCGCCGCGCGAGGAAGAGAGCGCCAGACGGGCGCCATCGGGGGACCATGATGGCGAAAGATTGGTGCCGCCGAAATGCGGAAAACTCACCAAGCGGTTGAGATCGATGGAGTACATCAGGATTTCCCATCCTGACTTGGTGAGAGAACTGAAGGCGAGGCGGGAACCATCAGGCGAAATGCGCGGCGAGAGCGAGATGGAACTCTGGCGAGTTAGTTGACGCTGGTTGGAGCCGTCGTAATCCATCACCCAGATTTCTTTGTGGCCGGAGCGATCACTAACAAAATAGATTTTGCTTTCGGCGATTCCGGGGATGCCGCCGCCAAGACGGAAGATGATTTCATCGGCGAATTTATGGGCGATGAGACGGGCGGCGTCGTCGGTGGGAACGTCGGTATATTGCTTGCCGAGGACCAGTGGGGATGCGGTGTTCTTGACGTCGTAGAGCCAGCCCTGGACGGTGAGTTTGCCTGCGGCGACGGCGAGATTGCCGAAGGCCAGCATGGCGGCATTGGGAGGCGGAGAGTTCCACACGCCGAAGGTGACTTCGGGAGGTTGGCCGGGGACCTCTAAGGGATAAAAGCTCTTGGAGATTAGTTCGACGACGCCGGAGTTATCGAGATCACCCCAGAAAGTATCGTTGAAAGTCTTGAGCAGCGCGGTGTTCTGGGGATCGCTGCTGGAGGGCTTAAAATCGGGAACCGCGAGACGAACTTTTTCGACGCCGAGGCCGGAACCGGTGCGGACCCAATCCTGAGCAAACGATGGGGAAGCGAGCAAAAAAACAAGCGCGAGGAGGGAACTCAACCCGGCGAAAAGCCTGACGCCGGGAATTGGAAGCGGAGATTGTCGATGGCTATCGTCCATCCGTTTGGAGCCGTGACGCAGGGCCGGGCAAAAGGATACTGCACACGACAATATCGTACTCCGATATGTTCTCATTGGCAAGTTATGATCCATCATAGTCATGAAACTGGAACCTGAAGAATAATCAAGTGAATGCGTTGTCGGCTTTTGTCCATCGGATCGGAAATTCAAGGCATACCAATTATGGATGTCTGTGACCAGTTCGTGGGTACGTGGGCACGAAAATTTATCTCTTGTAGTCGAACCAGTACTCCACGGAAATTTTGCTGCCGCTATAGTCGGGCGGAAGCGGACCGAAAGTGTCGATGCGCTGCAGGGCTCGGGTTGCGGATTGATCAAGTGACGGTACCCCGCTGGATTGCTCGACCTGCACGTTGAACGGATGACCGTCGCGGGCAACGTCGAAAGTGATGTAGACGCGCTGCGCGGTGGTGATGCGGGGATCGACCTCGTACTTCAGCCAATTCTCGGAAACTTTCCGCTGGATGACTTGAACGTACCAGCCATATTTGGTGCCGAAGTCGCCACCGCTGCCGGTAACGCCGAAGCCGCCCTTGGCACCACCGGCGGCGAAACTGCCATAGGGTCCGCTGACCGGGCCACCTTCGCCGAAGGCAACCTGATTGGTTTCTTCCTCGGGCTCGGGTTGAGGCTTGGCCTTGGTTGGGGTGGGAGGCTTCTTCGGTTTGATCTTGGTGTTCTTGCCCTGGATCTCGATGGCGTCGGGTTCTTTCTCTTCGACCTTGGGCTCGGATTTGGTTACGCCTTTGGATTCGTTGGCGAGAACGTTTTGGGTCTGGGCGGGAGTGGTGGGCAAGGGAACTGAACTCACCAGAGTCACGCCCATGGCGTCGCCACCGCCGCCAGTGCCCCAACCTTGGCCGCTGGGTCCGGTGAAGAAAACGGAGTAAATCACGATGAGAGCGGTGACCGCGACGTGGAAGCCGGCGGACCAGGCAAGGGCGCGCGGCCAACTATCGTGTTCGAAAAAAATCTCAGCGTTTTGCGCCATTTTGTTCGATCGGCTGAGTGACGATGCTCACGTTGGTGATGCCGGACTGTTTTACCGCGTCCATGACCGTGGCGAATGCGCCGAAGGGAACATTTTCATCGGCGCGGATGAAAATGAACTGGTTGTGAGGGTCGCGAATTTTCTGGCGGAGCCTGGCGGCGATCTGATTGATGTTGATAGCGTCGTTGCCGAGGAAGACGCGCTGGTCTTTATTAATCGTGATGACGGTGCGTTCCTCGGTGATCTCTTTGACGGTGCGAGTTTTGGGTACGCTGACTTCGATACCCGACTGCAGAATGGGAGCGGTCACCATAAAAATGATGAGGAGAACGAGGACGACGTCGACCAGCGGAGTGATGTTGATATCAGCGAGGGCGGACTGGGTGCGGCCGTTGGAGGAAGTGAAAGCCATCAGCGCCTCACTTCAGCTGCAGCTTGCGGCTGGATGCTCTCGATGGCGTTAAGGACTTCGAGAGAAAAGTCATCGCCACGGGCGGCGAAGACGCGAATGGAGTTGCCGATCAAGTTGTAGGCAATGACGGCGGGGATAGCGGCGGCGAGTCCGGCAGCGGTGGTGATGAGAGCTTCGGAGATGCCGGGGGCGACGGCGCGAAGAGTGGCTCCGCCGGCGGTGCCGAGGCCGTGGAAAGCGTCGATGATGCCCCAGACCGTGCCGAACAGTCCGATGAAAGGAGTCACGGCGGCGGTGATGGCGAGCCAAGGAACATTGCGCTCCAGGCGCGTGATCTCTTCGGATGCGCCGATCTGCATACCGCGCTGCACGGCGGTGAGGCTGCGCAGGGTTGCACTGGGAGTGGAGAGCTGGCGTTTGTATTCCTGGTAGCCGCCCTCGAAAACTCCGACCAGAGGGCTGGGACGGAATTGATCGGCAACGGTGGCGAGATCCTGCATGCGTTGGGCCTTGCGGAAGGCGCGCAGGAAGCGTCCACTTTGAACCCGGGCGCGGCGCAGCAGGCTCCATTTCGTGAGGATGATGGCCCAGGAGATGAGGCTGAAAGCCAGCAAGGTGATCAGGACGAACTTGGCGACGGGACCGGTGCTCGAAATAAGGTCGAGAATTTCGCCGCCGACGAAAAAGGCAGAGTATGGGAGCAGTTGCATCTTGGTTTGGGGATACCTTGACGAGATTATAGATGATTCGAGTGGCGGGCTTCGCGGGGACGTATCCTAATCATAACCCTCAGAGGTTGAGAGCGACGGCATTACGCACGGGTCCCGGCTTCGAATCGATTAATGTTGTGCTCCGCATTTTGTTCTTTGATTCGCAAAATAAATTTCCCTGATATACGCGTGGCGCGAGAGTGACATCCAATGGAAGCGCGGGCTAGAAATTTTGCGGAGGAAAATCTATGGCGAGTTACGGAATGCTGAGAGATTATCGCTTCACGGATGCATCGGAAGACATACGGGGAGCGAAGTTATATGGCTTGGATGACGAGAAACTGGGCAAGATTGACGATGTAATTTTCGACTTCTCCAGCGGATTGATTCGCTATGTAGTGGTCGATACCGGGGGATGGCTGACGACGAAGAAGTTTATCGTCCCGGCAGGGCGGCTGCGGGCGTCGACCAAGCACGATGACGACTTTACCGTGGATTTGACCAAGGCGCAGGTGGAGAGTTTTCCGCCGTACGAGGAGACCGACCTGGAGTCGGACGAACAATGGTCGGACTATGAAGGACGCTATCGATCGAAATGGGAGGCCGATCCCGTGATGCACCGGGCGGAGACGGATCGGAATATCACGCCGACAACGCAGCAGATGCCGGGGAATTCGGCTTCGGCACGGGCGGCGGGGACTTCGGATGCGTTTAAGAACGAGTCTCTGGAAGATGCGGAGATTGAGGACGCTGAATCGATTGAGCCCGGATATGCCGCGGGGACGAGTACCGTGGACATTGACGTTAGCGCGGTGGGCATTGGACCACGGTGGGACACGTTTCAGGATCGCTTGCGCGAGCGGCGGAAGGAAGTGATTGGCACGGGAGGCCTGGAGGACGAATATCGAAAGGCGGGTTAACTAGAATGCTCGCCGGGGAGCCACGGCTGCGGCCGTGGCTCTTTTTGTTGGCGGGAGTGATCCTAGCGAATGGATTGCGTGGCGGCAACGGGCCCTGATAATGTTCCGACGACCGACGAGTCTCGCACATGGATGGTCCAACTCAATTCGCAGCAAAGGCCCTCGTTCCAGTCGCCGTTGCGGTTTGCTTCGCACTTGCTCGCAAATACCTGAAGCCTCAGGCTCGGCTGTCGGAAACGCAACTGTCCGCGCTGGATGGACGGTTCGAGCAAATTAAGTGGGTGGTTGGGGTTAGCATGATCGCTGTTGCAAATCTATTTGCCTGGGCTACTCACCACTTGCTCGTTTCCCTGAATCGTTATCTAGCCGCTGGCGACGGACCAGAAACGGCGCTTCGGTTGTGGCCGCAGACTGCCATTTGGTGGTTCTTTCCGGGATTTGGGGCGGTCGCGCTCTGTTGGGAAATCACTCTTAAGCTCTGGTCCGCGTTTGGGCAACGTGGCACCGCGAGATCGTACCGCCTCTGGTCAGATGGGCGCGCCGGCTTTGACTGCACAAGAATTCTGCGCTGGATGGCGCTTGTCATCGTGCTCCCAATCGGAGTCTTCACGGTTTTAGCTCTGCCGATGCACACGGCCCTCCGTGACCAAGATATTCGCGTTTGCGGATACGGATGGGCAGGGTGCAGGACGGTTGAGTACTCAAAAGCGGTGCGGATGACGCTGATAAAAGGCTTTCGGGACCGCGATGGGAAGCTGCACCCCCGGGCGGGAATCGTTTTGGATTTCGCCGACGGACGGAGATGGTCGTCCGCTGATATCGGCGACTTCGCTAAGAGCGTTGACCCCGCGCTTTCTGCCTACCTCATAGAACGTACTGGTCTGCCGCTGGAGCAAGCGGAAACCGAAATGGACATCCCAAAAAGCAATAGTAGGACTTAGCCAGTGGGCGACAGCTCCACAACTGGTGTTAGGTCGCCATTACACTCATTGACCGAAGCGAACCTGCCATGCATCTCAGCCCACCGATCAGGGTTAAATCCCTTTCCCTCATTCACTCTCAATCCGTGCAAAGCCAGAGGAAGAATGGGTAGGGGAGAATTAATTCGGGAGGGATTTCGAGGGATCGGTGAGGGCGATCAATTTGCCCACGGGATAGTCTTCCTGAGAAATGGGGAACTCAGGCTCCGGGTTCAAAATGGTCAAGACATCGCCACTGTGAACGCCGCGCACGCGGAGGCGATCATTCTCGACGCCAACCACCCGATATTTTTCATCGAAAATTGACATAATTCTCCGCGCTGACGAATTGTTCATTGGATGCTCGACAGTGGTCGAGCGATGCCGACGAAATTGCGGATGATGCAATCGAAGGTTCCATATCGGGAAGCGGTATAGGGTTACTAGAGGCCATCTTAGAATCAACCGAAGAAGATAGACTTACGGTCCCTCAGGGGCTAAAGCCCGCGTCCTTATTAAGACGGAGCGGCACCCTTCGACGCGCTTCGCTTGCTCAGGGCAGGCTCAAGACTGAAGTCGTGCCCTTCCCGAAACCATTACCTGATGTTCTTCCGTTTCCAGAAGCCATTTAACGGAAGTCGCACCCTTCCCAAAGTCATTTATGGGATAACTTCTCAGATTATGAGATGACTTCTCCGAGATTTTGGAAAATGGAATGCTACGCGGGACGGCCTGACAATTCTTCCTCCGCACCTCGGAATAAAGCTCGCAGAGCCCGGATAACGATTCGGGCCAACAAGAGAATGATTGCGAGCAAAATCGCGACGATGGTCGCGGCGGCGTAGGGATGACGAGTTGCGAGCCAGGTCAGAGCGACAGCGAGAACGTCTTCTCCCAAACTCAAGGTGATATTCGAGACCGGTTCTGGAGATGGCGTTACCGCGGCGCGCAGTGCGGTTTTGCCTCCGTGAGCGGCGAGGGCGATGGCCGCGCTTAAG
Source organism: Candidatus Sulfotelmatobacter sp. (assembly GCA_035272245.1). Taxonomy (GTDB): domain Bacteria; phylum Acidobacteriota; class Terriglobia; order Terriglobales; family Acidobacteriaceae; genus Sulfotelmatobacter. The sequence goes on from DATEQW010000182.1 coordinate 10,740, forward strand.
AAAGCTGCGAGAAGCTGATCGGCGGGGCTGAGTTGCGCTGTGGCTCCATAAGCGAGCAAGGCCGCGACGGGCACGCGAACGAAGGTGTGGAGAGCGCTCCAGATTAAGTCGAAGGCTGGAATTTTATCGGCGAAAAATTCGATGACGAACAGGATGGCGCTGGCGGCAATGACCGGCCAACTTTCCAGTAAATGTAGCGACGGCGGAAGAGGAAGGTGGGAGAAGCGGGCCAGCAAACCTAGGGCTGCGACGGTGGCATAGACATTCAGGCCAGCGGCGAAGGCGACGGCTGCCAGCACGGCGAACAGTTCCGGGAGCGGGATGTGCAACCAGTCGAGCACAAAAAAGAAGGGCCGCGATCAGCGACCCTGGAAAGTACTTTTCGAATTCACGCTTAGAGCGTGGACTCTATCTCGAAGCCCCAAGCTTCCAGAAGAGGCTCAGGGATGTACTTGGAATTCTTGTTGCGGCGCGCCCACTCCCGCAAACGGGTGGAGCGCAAATATTGGTCGGGGGTGAGCTTGTACTCGCGCACGACCTGTTCAAACTCCGTAATAGTAGGGACGACCGGCCCAATCGGCTCCGGCTTGCCCCAGTTTGGATTTCCGCGTCGCTTCGCCATGAACGAATGCCTTTCGTACAAATGGGGGATTCTATCAACCCTTAAAAGATAGCCTAACTATATGATTCTCCGAGAGCTCCATGGATTCACGAAACAGAACAGTCTCTCAGGATTACGAGACAGAGCTAGAGTCCAAGGGGCCCAAAAAGCTAGTCGGAGACTGAACATATTAGGGCAAGACGCAGCTGAAGTCAATGACGATTTGCGAGGAATTAACTTTACAAATCCTCCATAAGTTGTTGGATAGTTGTGACTTGCCATGACATTTCCGAGTCGATGGCACACTTGGGCCTGATCTTTAGAATCGCCCAGATCGTGGTCAGGAACGCGGGAAGAATTACGATTGGGGAATCGGGGAGGGTTACGAGGGTAACCTCGCATGCTAAGACATCAATTGCCTGGGATTTGCAGGCGGGCTTAGAGTTGAGGGTATTCCTCGCAGGCGTCGGGCGGAATACTCTGGACTGGAAACGTTCTAAGAGCGGGCTATGACTCTGAAGTCACTGTTGCTGTGTTCGGACGATAAGATCGTGCGCGTGCTGCGCCGCACCCTGGGCGACCTCGACATTGGGGTTGAACATTGCACGAACTCGGAGACCGCTTTGCGACATCTGACCCGGGACCGGTTCGAGGCAATTATTGTGGATTGCGCAGGACCGGGGGCGGCCGATGTGTTGCGTGGGGCCCGGACCGCTCCATGTAACAAACGCGCCGTGGCCGTGGCCATTCTGGATCCCGAGATCGGGCTGCGATCAGCATTCGAGATTGGGGCGCATTTTACGCTCTACAAGCCAGTTTCCGCCGAGCGGGCGAAGTCAAGTTTTCGCGCGGCGCGAGCCTTAATGAAAAGGGAACGCCGGCGCAATTCAAGGGTCTCGGTACGTTTTGCGCTGGAGATGGTGAGTGCTCAGTCGGGAGCCCGCTTCAAGGTGAATACAACCGACGTTGGCGAAGGCGGGTTGGCGATCACGCTTCCAAAACGCAGTAAGCCACAAGGCAAATGGGATTTGTCATTTACGCTTCCGGGCTCGACCACGAAGCTGGAGATGCCGGCGGAGTTCGCGTGGGAGGGAAGCGGGACACAGGTGGGAATGCGTTTCCTGGATCCATCTCCGGAAGTTGCGCGTCAATTGCGCGAATGGCTTGGCCGCAACACTCCGGACGCAGAAAAGGACGATCCTCCGGTCCGTTGCCAGCTTACGGATTTGAGTTTGGGTGGCTGTTACCTTGAGATCAGTTCGCCATTTCCGGTTTCCACAAGAGTGACGCTCTCGATGCGCGCCGCAGGGGTGGAGTTGCGATCGGAGGGCGTGGTTCGAGTAATGCATCCCGATAAAGGGATGGGGGTGGAATTCACCCAGACCACAGCGGAGCATCGCACCCTGCTGGAAACATTTCTCAGCCGGCTGACGGAAACTCCTGATGCAATGCCGGAGCTTCTGGTTGAGCCGGAAGGTCTGGAAAACGAAATCGGTCAAAGATCGAAAGCCGCCTCCGAAGCGGGGGATGGAGAGGACCCGTTACTCGGTCTTTTCCGCAATCATGCGGAACTGGCGGCGGAGCCGTTTGTGGAGATGCTGCGCAAGCAGCGCGGGCTCGGCGCCACCGCCTCTTGATAGGGCAAGCTTTGGTGCTGCTTTCCGGCTATTGCGGCAGAGGAGTTCCTTCTGCCGGTCCACCTTTCACCAGATCAGTCTTGACCGTCGATTTCTGATTGGCCACCAGATCGATATCAGTCTCGAAGGTTTGATAGCCCGGCAGGCTGATCGTGACCTTGCGCTTGCCGGGGGCGACCAACAGAGCCCTACCCATCCCTCCAAACTCGGCGACGTGGCCGACGAATACACCGTCGACAAATACGGCAGCGCGATTGGGGTTCACTTCCAGCTTGATTTCAGCGGTGATTTTAGGAAGTTGAACCCGCGTGTCTTTCTCCAACTTTACGGCGACGCTTTGGGTCTCTCCCCCGCGCAGTGTAGCCTTATGAACGAAGTCGACGTATCCGCCCTGGCGAACGATGATTTCATGCTCACCCGGAAGAAGCAGGATTTTTTTCGATCCCTTGAGTTCGCGCAGATAGCCGACGTATTGGCCGTCGATCCAAACGCCGGCATCTTTTTCTACTTTGGTTGCTCCTTCGAGATCGATTTGACCAAGCACATCGTTTCCGGAGTGCAGGGGCGGAGCCAACCACAGCGAGAATAAAAGAGTGAGCAGACACACCACACCGGACGATTTCAACGGAACGTTCATGCGACCTCCACGGTGTTGTTGAGATGCTGGCGTATGAAGAAGGGTAGCCCGTGAGAGTGGTCAAGTAAATGACAATAGGGGCACAGGGCAGAGAGGGCTGTCGGCGGAAGAAGAGACAGACTGGTAGGCTAGAATGATCGCGAGCCGGGATGGCGAAATTGGCAGACGCAGCGGACTTAAAAGCTCAGGGTGACTATATTGTAAGTCTAAGCAAATAAATAAGATACCTAGCGTACTGGCAGACGCATCGGATTTTACAAGGTTTAAGCCGTTGAGAAGACTGGCGTTGCAGAACTGCACAGATTTTCGGGAACCCACCGGCGTGTGTCAGCTTGACTTGGATGGTGGTAGCTTTTTCTCGACGCCGAACCCTAGCTTGCCGAGCACCCTCACGGCACCGGTCTTCCCGCCCTCGAAGTCTCCGGAGGCGAGTCGTTGTCCCGCTGCGAACTCATAAGCTGTGCCCAAAATTGCCTTCGGCGGGTAACGACGTTTCTCCCAGACCAACTCATAAGTCGTCGTAGGAGCGAAGCCATGCTTCGAGAAGAACTGCTCTGGGCCTAGTCGGTCATACTCGCGTATCGCGCGCAACACGTCATCACGGGTCACGCGCTCCCATGCGACCATATTGTTCCCCCAGGGAATTTAGGTTCAACACTCGACGATGGCGCGCTGGTCCTCTCGCTGACAAAGTCAAACGCCGCGCCTTGCTTACCGATTCTGCGCTGCCTCTGTCGGTCTGAGTGCCGCAGCCCCGAAATTCACGCTGAATCGTTTACACCAAATGGAAACGGCGCGGTATTTCGCCAAATCCACGTCCCTACTAAGCGTGTAGTTTTGGTCGCCGATGTTTCCCTTGATCACTCCGAGATCCATGAAACCGGCCCGTTGCACGGTTGCAATGTCTTTGGCATCGTCAGCAGCGACCAGATAAACGTGCACATCGGGGCCATTCGAAGTGCTGAAGTTCGTAAATCGAAGGATGCGGCTGCCATTCCCCGTCTGGTAAAGGGTTGCGGTGCCGGAGGTCGGGTGCAAAATGCTATAGAACTGTCCCGATTCAACAGGTTTCGGCGATGCATCTTGTCGTGTAGGCATCGCTTCGTCAACGCGCCGGTTGACCACAAGCCGCTCTGGCCGAAATGCGTACCACGCGAGGAACAGTACAACCACAGCGACTGGAATCGCGAATTTTGTCCATCTTTTCATTTCAAGCTTCTCCTTTACTTCCACTTCAGCGTGCCAGCTGCTCGAAGCAACCGCATCGCGAAATCGGCGATATCATTCCCAGGCAGAGGAGCCTAGGCAGCGAGGAACTCCTTGACTAGAATTGCGGTATCGTCAGGGTTCTCTTCTGGAAAAAAGTGGCCGCCCTTCATGGCCTGTCCGTGCGCATCCGGAGCCCATTGCCGCCAGATGCCGAGCGGGCCCCCGTCTTGCGCATAGAAAGTATCGAGAGGACCGCCCCCGGCCCACAGATGCAACATTGGGCACGCAATTGTTTTCGACGCTTCCTTGTCCGCGCGATCATGTTCTACGTCGATCGTCGCTGCGGCTCGATACTCTTCGCAGATTCCATGAATGCGCGCTGGATCGCGAAAGGTTAAGAGATATTCGTCAAGAATCTCCGGGCCGAAGGAGCCTTCGCCAAACGGATTGTGAAAGACGGCCTCGGGAGCGCCGAGAAGATAGCTCTCGGGAAGCGGATTCTTCTGTGACAGTAATATCCACGGCCAGTACGTGCGTGCAAAGCGCGCATCGGATCGGTTCCATGCCTCGAAGATCGGAATCACATCGAACACGGCCAGCCGCTCAACATTCTTCGGATGGTCCAAAGCCAGGCGGTAGCTGACGCGTCCTCCGCGGTCGTGACCGATCAGCGTGAAAGTTGGAAAGCCGAGCTTTTGCATTACCTCCACCAGTTCCTTCGCCATGGCTCGTTTGGAATAAGCAAAATGGTCGTCGGTAGAAGAGGGAATACCGCTGCGGCCGTAGGCGCGCAGATCGACGCAGATCACCGTGTGATTTTCCGCCAGCTTCGGCGCCAAGAATCGCCACATCAGGCTAGTACGTGGGAACCCGTGGACCAGCAGAATCGGCGGACCCTTCCCGTAGCGGCGCACGAAAATCGAGTTTCCCGAAACCTCGACTTGCGCAGTTTCGACCGAATCCTGAGGAGAGGGTTCGCCTGCAGTTCGCGCTTGTGCCTGTTCGGCGAAAGTATTCTCTAACAGCGCCCCGAAAGACGCGGCTGTCAGTCCACCAAGAAACATGCGACGCTCCATCATTTCCTTCCGCGAGTTGGCGCTAGATACTCTTGATCTCCCCGCCATCCATTCGCACGGCGGCGCCAGTCATCCATCTCGCAGCGGGCGATACGAGATAAGCAATCAGCTCGGCGATCTCTCCCGGTTTTCCAAAGCGAGTGACACCGGCTTGCTCGGGAAATCTCTTGATTGCCTCTTCCACCGTCAGGTTGTGCGCGGGCGCCCATTTTTCGAAGAACGCCCGCCGGCGTCCTGTCATCACGGCTCCGGGCGACACGCTGTTGACCTGCACACCATCTTTGATTCCTTGCTCCGCAAATGCTTTTGCGAGTGCGTTGATGGCGGCATTAATCGCGGCAACGGCGACGACTGCGGGTTTGGGACTGAATGCTGCGCTTCCCGACATGAAGATCACAGATCCGTTCGAAGCCTTCAACGCATCCCAGGCGCGCATCGTCAGACGGCGTGCGCCGTGGAACTTCAGCGCCATTCCGTCATCCCACTGCGCGTCGGTCATCTCGAACAGATCGATTTGCTGAACTGCGCCAGCTATGTTGACGAGGGCATCGATTCTTGCGAAGAGTTCGAGCACGCCTTTGATTGCGATCTCTGCCGATTCGGCCAGGCGCAGATCGAGATCGAAGATCATCGCTTCGGACCCAGTTGATCGGACATCAGTGGCTGCTTCTTCCAGCTTCTTTCTATCTCTGGCAACCAACGCTACGGCCGAGAAATCTCGCGCCAGGCGCAGAGCCGTGGCTCGTCCGATGCCTTGACTCGCCCCGGTCACGATCGCGACAGATTTTGCGGTGCTCATATCGTTACTTCCTCAATCCGAAGTAAAACTTGCCGCGGCCGCCTATTTCGCAAGAGTTTCATGTGCCGCCTCGAGGATTACTTCGATCACGACATTCGGATCGGCGTACATCGGAGTGTGATCTACGGGGTGCGGCCGGATTTTCGCGCCCATGCGTCCGGCCATGAATCGCTGGGTCTTCGGATTGATCATGCGGTCTTCTTCCGCCACCAGATACCACGTTGGCTTCGCTTTCCACGTCGGTTTCGGCGACGGCTGTTGAATGCACGGAACCGCGATGGGCCGTTGCACGGCGGCGGCAATGCTGGCTTGATCGGCAGACGCTTTGTGGGCCAGCGCACGGCGAAATGCGTCTTCCGGCATCCAGACGAAGTTATGCGTGTCAGGGACCATCTTCGGCTGCTCCGGACTCGGCTCGTCGTGATAAAAAACTTTCGCGACGGTCTCACCTTCATCTGGCGCCAGCGCTGTGATGTAGACCAGAGATTTGACCCGTTCTTCCTCGACTGCGGCGATCACGGCGCCAGAGTAGGCATGGCCTACCAACACAACCGGGCCGCTGGTTCGCTCGACAGTTCGACCCAGAGCCGCCGCGTCGTCAGTTAAAGAGGTCAGCGGGATCGGCGCGCATATGACGTGAAGGCCGCGTCGTTGCAATGGCAGAATGATGTTGCTCCAGCAGGAGCCGTCCGCCCAGGCCGCATGCACCAGAACGATGGTTGAGTTCTGAGGAAACTCAGTCGCTTTCGGAGTCTCGGTAGAAAAAACCGCTGCGCCTTGTGTGAACGCATCTTTGAACCCGACCCCCAGCGATGCGGCGATGAGCGCTCCAACGAAGCTACGACGTCGCATGTCTTTTCTCCTTCAACTTCACTCCTCCAACTTTCCTGCTCCAGTTTTCGGTCGTCGTTCCGATGCGCTGGCTATGTGTCCGCGAGAAACTTTTTCATCGCTGCGGCAATTTCCACGACATGCGTCTCGATCGCGAAATGTCCGGTGTCGAGGAATTGGACCTTCGCTTTCGGCAGATCCTGTCGAAAGGCTTCTGCTCCCGCAGGAATGAAAAACGGATCGTTCTTGCCCCAGATCGCCAGCAAAGGCGGCTGCGATTTACGGAAGTACTCTTGAAATTTCGGGTACAACCTGATGTTCGAGGCATAGTCGAGAAACAAGTCGAGTTGAATCTCCTTGTTCCCCGGACGTTCCAGCAGCGCCGTATCGAGGGTGTAGGACTCAGGCGGAACACTTTCCGGATTTGCCACACCGTGCGTGTACTGCCAGCGCGTTCCGCCCGCCGTCAAGACACTCTGCCGAAGAATGCCGCGGTTCTCGGATGTCGGTTCGGCCCAGTATTTCCGTATCGGCCCCCACGCATCCCCAAGGCCCTCTTCATACGCATTTCCGTTCTGCGAAATGATCGCCGTAACCCGCTCTGGGTGCGCCATCGCCAACCGGAAGCCGGTCGGCGCTCCGTAATCGAACACATAGATGGCGTAGCGGTCGAGTTTAAGTGCCTGCGTGAAAACGTCGATCGTCGTCGCCAATTGATCAAACGAGTAGGAATAGTTCCGTTCCGGAGGCACGTCGGTGAATCCGAAGCCGGGAAGGTCTGGAGCGATCACGCGATATTCGTCCGCAAGGCGCGGAATCAGGTCGCGGAACATGAAAGACGAGGCGGGAAAGCCGTGCAGCAAGAGGATCACGGGCGCATTTGCCTGGCCCGCCGCGCGATAAAACACATGCAAGCCATCCACTTCGATTCTGTGAATGGAAGTGAGAGGCAGGTTGAATCGGGTGTAGTCATGGCTCAGCGGCGAATGCTTTGCTGACCGGATCGTCGTCACATTCATTGAAGTCCTCTCCTTGGTCGCTCGCTCTTTATCGCAATCGGGATGCCAAAAAAGAAAAAGCTCACTCGAAGAGAAGACATCAATGCAACTTACTCTCGCGCTGAAGGTTGTCGGGAAGGAATCCCACACATTCCGAAAGCATTTGTGACAAAGCTCTGACGAACTTCCGCCGCTGACGAAGTTTCGCCAGATTTATCGACATTCATTCGTGGGTTGCCGGAACGGAGAGAAGTTCAGTCGCCGGCCAGACCGAGGTTGCGTTTCGGCATCGCCGGGGCGGGCCGATGGATGTGAAGCTTCTTCATCCTGTAAACCAGTGATGTTCTCTTCATTCCTAAGCGCTCGGCCGCCCCACTGACCACCCAATTGCTCGCTTGGAGCGCGCGAAGGATATGATCTCGCTCAACCTCGGCGAGACCATTCATTGGATTCTCGAATCTCTTATTGGACGACAACGGCTCCAGTTCCGAGACTGGTGCCCGCAATACAGACTGTGGCGAGAGGATCACTGCGCGTTCAATAAAGTTCTGCAATTCGCGGACGTTTCCTGGCCATTGGTATCGCACCAACCCGTCCATCGTTTCCATTGGGATGACATCAATTCGCTTGTTCATCCGCTGCGAGTAGAGAGCTGTAAAGTGCCGCACCAGTCTCGGGATATCTCCTTCACGTTGTCGCAGCGCCGGGACCTGGATTGGAAATACTTTCAGCCGATAGTAAAGGTCTTCGCGAAATATTCCTGCCTTCACCATAGCAGGCAAATCCCGATGCGTCGCAGCGATCAGGCGAACATCAACTTTATGTGTGCGGTTACTTCCGAGTCGTTCGAACTCCTGCTCTTGCAGAACGCGCAGCAGCTTTGCTTGAAGTTCGAGAGGAATGTCGCCAACCTCGTCAAGGAAAAGCGTACCTTTGTCGGCAAGTTCAAAGCGTCCGGTTTTTTGGGCGATCGCGCCGGTAAACGCTCCTTTTTCGTGACCAAAAAGCTCACTCTCCAGCAGTCCGAGCGGGATCGCAGCACAATTCAGTTTCACGAACGCCTTGTCGCTGCGACTTCCTAGCTTATGAATCGCGCGCGCGATAAGTTCTTTGCCCGTGCCTGTTTCTCCCAGGATGAGCACCGTGGAGTCCGTTGGCGCTACCACAGATACCATGCTCAAGGCGGTTTTCAGCGCCGCGCTTTCCCCGACAAGTTCTCCTAACTCGGCGCGAATTTCCTCTTCCAAGTATCGTCTTTGTTTCGTCTCGTTATCCCGATCCGTCGTTGCCTTTTCGTACGCCAAGGTGTTCTCGACGGCAATCGCCACCTGACCGGCTACCTGCTCAAGCAAGACGATGTCGTCCTGCGCAAAACGATTTTCCCGTCGTCGGCAAAGCATCAGAACGCCAACCACGCCTGCACGGCCGATCAGCGGAAGATAGCATCCCGTCTTAAGGCCTTCCTGGGCAACGTGCCCATAAATACGCCGGCCTTCCGGATTTCCATAAATTTCAGGATCGTCTCGGACCTGATCGAAGCTATCGATCCGCATCGTCTTCGCCTTCCGCATGACGTGACCGGAAATCGAGCTATGGATCGGCACCAACGATCCCTCGCGGTACGGGCCTCTCGCGTCGGGATTGTGCAAGATACAAACGCGTAACGCTCCGCTCGCGGAATCCGGCAACAGCAGGGCCGACACATCGCATTGCATTGCTCTGAATAAATTCGTCGAAAGCGCGCGAACCACCTGGCCAAGGTCTAACCGGGAGGTGACGCCGCTGGTGATTTCCAGCAGCAAGCGCAGCCGGTCGCGTTCCCGCCGCAAGGCCTCTTCGTTCATGTGCCGCTCGATGGCGATTCCGGTGATGTAGCTGGCATCTTCAATCAACTGCAGATCTTGGGCAGATGGGCTGCGCGGTTCACGATAGTTGATAGAAAAAGTGCCGAGGGTCTTGCCGTCGCTCGCGAACAGCGGTCGTGACCAAACCGAACGAATTTCATAAGGCAGCAAGCGGTCGCGATAATTCTCCCAGAGCGGATCGTCCAGGATGTCGGTCACATAAACCGGCTCCCTGCGATGAATCGCTGTGCCACAAGATGCCCCTTTCGCGCAAACCGCCATCGTTCCGACGCCAGTGCTAAATCCCGGCAGGCTGGGCGCGGCCGCACAATAGAGCACTTTTCCATCTTCAGCGGGAAGCCAAATCGTGCAAAACATGCCGTCGGCCTGCGATTCCACCAACTGCGCAATGTTGGTCAGAACCTCAGACAAAGAAGAGCCCGCAAAAATTAATTTTTGCAGCCTGAGGACAGACTCCGTCGAAAACAGCCCCGATGGTTCCGGCGATCTCTCCTTCGATAAGACCGTAGCTGGAAACTGGATTGCTCTCCCCATAAATTGTCCATTCCCGGCCAGATTAGATTCGGCTAGTCGTGCTTTGGTGTCAACGGGCGGCTAGAGGATGGGCACTGGCGAGAAACTGGACCATCTTTTGCTGTTCTGGGCACCGTGACCCTTCTTTTCAGCCCCGATCTCGCAGCGCCAACTTCACGCCGCACATACTACTTTAAAACGGAAAACGGCAAAGTTGCCGAGGGAAACTGTGGACGGGGCAGTGGGACGCATTGCGGCCACGTGTGCTCAACCGCCTTGTCTGGGTCGAAAATAGCGTTCCGCGCTATTTTCACAATGGATGGTGATCGAAGATAGCGAGATTCACTATTCGCACGGCCGAATGCGGCCTGAGTGGTTTCCTCCCGAGTGGTTTCCTAACGAGAGATGTAATGCGTCAAATTGCGAATTGCAGGGATGCAAAGGCGGAGGGAAAGAGCGCATCCGCAGGTTCTTCCCTGCGCCAGACCAGTTGAAAACCCTTGAATAGCGACACATTTTCTTACACATTTTCACATTCCACGCGTTAGGCTACATCGGGACAGACGAGTACAATACGCTTGTAATCAGTAATTTATAGTCGAAGCCGGGATGGCGAAATTGGCAGACGCAGCGGACTTAAAATCCGCAGGTCCGAAAGGACTGTGGGGGTTCGATTCCCCCTCCCGGCACCACGGCGCGTACCTGCGGTGCTTTTGCGCGGCAGGTGCGGCGGGTCTTTCGAGGCCCCGCAATAGCTCGCCAACCGCGTGAACTTGAGTATTGGTCCGAGCTATGTGGGACGCAACCCAGGCGTTCCTGAATTAGATTGCTTGAGGTCGGCGGTCGTCCCAAAGAGTCAGGCTGGAAGCAGAGACCTGATCACAAATACCAGCGGTGAGCGTCCATCCCTTGAAGATATTTACATAGGCTCGGCGTTTGTACACTCCCGGTTTTAAGGATGGGAACCGATGTCTACCATTACTCGAAGGGCATTCCTCGGAATGGCGGCTGCAATCGGCGCCACGGCGGCGTGGGGGAATCCGTTGGGGAGCAGGTCCCGCCTCGCGTGGCGTGAACGCCGCGATCTGTTCCCTGAGGGAGTAGCGTCGGGAGACCCCGACAGCAGCAGCGTTCTATTGTGGACGCGACGGCTGCCAGTTGGCGAGAAACCGGTGGTGAAGTTGAACGTGGAAGTAGCCGAAGATGAGGCGTTCACGCGGATTGTGGCGACGGCCGTAGCTCCGGTTTCGGCGGCATCCGACTGGACTTGCCGCGTACTAGTGGGAGGGCTGAAGGCAAGCCGTGTGTACTGGTACCGCTTCGCCGATTCCGAGGGTTTTGGCAGCCGCGTGGGCAGAACGATTACCGCACCTGAGGTTGACGATGCGAGGCCGGTTCGTTTTGTTTTTGTGAGTTGCCAGAATGCGAACGACGGGGCGCAGAACGCCTACCGGCGAATGATCTTTGAGGATGAGCAAGCTTCGCAAGCGGAGCGCATTGGCTTCGTGTTGCACCTGGGCGACTTTATCTATGAGATTGTCTGGTACCCGGAAGACCGTCCACAGGGTATGTATGACCGCCGCCTGCGCGATATCGTGCGCTATCCGCATGGCGAGAAGATCAAAGACTTTCACATCCCGACGACGGTGGAGGACTATCGCGCCGTTTATCGCGCGTATCTGAGCGATCCGGATCTGCAGGACGCACGCGCACGCTGGCCGTTCGTCAATATGTGGGACAACCACGAGTTTAGTTGGCTGGGTTGGCAATCGTTGCAAAGATTTGGAGGCAAGAATCTGCCCGCGCAGACCCGCAAAGTGGCGGCCAACCAGGCGTTCTTCGAATACCAGCCAGCCCGAATCACGAAACCGAGCGGGCCGTCGCTGGATCGGTTCGATCCTCCACAGGTTGTAGATGCGCCGATTACGCGTTTTGACGAGCACGGCTTCGGCCAGGAAGCGAACAATCTTGCCGCGGTGGGAAGCCTCAAGGGATACCGGACATTGCGATGGGGACGGAACGTGGAGTTGATCGTCACCGACCAGCGCAGCTATCGCTCCGAAGAACCGACGGACCGTCCTGAGTTGGCGCCTCTGGCGAGCGATGACTTTCCCGAGTTCGTCCCGGAGGATGCTATAGAAATCCTGGATGCGGGGCGAACTTACAATGGCGGTCGACCACCGGCGTCGATCCGCTTCGGAAGTGTCGAGATCGCGAATTTCTGCAAAGACGCGCCGGCGCAGACGATTCTTGGCGCCGAGCAGAAGGCCTGGTTTCTTGAGCGCTTGCGCAACTCGAAAGCGACCTGGAAGATTTGGGGCAATACGACTGCGACGCTTGATATGCGCGCCGATCTGCAAAACCTGCCGCACGGAGCCGCGAAGCTGTGGCCGGAGAGCGGTTACGCGATTTCTCCGATGGGAGATCACGGCAGCGCGTATGTGGAGCGGGGAGAAATCTACGACTTCGTC
>DATEQW010000183.1:0-13929 GCA_035272245.1 Candidatus Sulfotelmatobacter sp.
CAGAGGAGAAATCACTGGAATAGGTGCTGGCCGCGCGCTGGCCGGAGAAGACGCGAACGCCGATTGATCTTGACCCGGATTCTTTGAGCGTTTCCACCTGGCCGAGGCGAACGAGCGTGGAGAATTCATCACCTTCGCGCACCACGCATTCAGCTGCAGTGGCGCCGCCGTTCGTGGCGCGGCGGACGATGTCATCGGCGACCGAGCGAAGGTCAGTTTCTATCTTCGGAGTTCCAGTTTCTAGTTGAGTAGGAGCCATAAGAATTATCTACCACAGAGGCACAGAGACACGGAGAAAAGCAAGAGCTAGAAAAACCTGATTTTGAGAATTCCTCTGTGACTCCGCGTCTCCGTGGTGAGCCCGATCTTACTGCATGAACCCGCCGGGATCCTTCTTGGCCGTGCCACCGACGGTAAGGCGATCGATTTTGATGGTCGGAATGCCGACGCCCACCGGCACGGCCTGCCCGTCCTTACCGCAAGTGCCGACGCCTTCGTCGAGCTTCAAATCGTTGCCCACCATGGAGACCCGCGTCAAGACATCGGGACCGTTGCCGATCAACGTAGCGCCTTTGATAGGCGCCGTGATGTGCCCGTCTTCAATCATGTACGCTTCGGAAGCTCCAAATACAAACTTGCCGTTGGTGATATCGACCTGGCCGCCGCCGAAGTTCACGGCGTAGATGCCGCGCTTCACCGAGCGGATGATGTCTTCCGGATTGTCCTGCCCCGCCAGCATATAAGTATTCGTCATGCGTGGCATGGGAATGTGCTCGTAGCTCTCGCGCCGTCCGTTGCCGGTGTCGGAGATGCCCATCAGTCGAGCCGAGAGCTTGTCGCTCAGGTAGCCCTTCAGAATTCCCTTCTCGATCAGCACGGTTTCCTGCGTGGGCTCGCCTTCATCGTCCACGTTCAGCGAACCTCGCCGCCATGGCATGGTCCCGTTATCGATAACCGTGCAGCCTTCGCTAGCCACGCGCTTTCCAATCAGCCCCGCAAAGGCGGATGTCTTCTTGCGATTGAAATCGGCTTCCAGCCCATGTCCAACCGCTTCATGAAGTAGAACGCCGGGCCATCCCGGGCCGAGTACGACTTCCATATCGCCCGCGGGAGCTTCCCGCGCATCGAGCTGAAGAATCGCCTGCCGCGCCGCTTCCTTGGCGAAGTATTCAGGATTCTTGTCGCCGAAGAAAAAGTCGAGAGCCACGCGTCCACCGCCGCCGGATCCGCCGCGTGCGGAATTGTTTTCGGTTTTAGCGATACAAGACACGTTCATGCGGGCGAGCGGCTGGGAATCTTCGGCAAACGTCCCATCGGAGGCGACGACGAGAATATTCCGCAGTTCGTCGGAGTAGCTGGCTCGGACTTCCTGGATGCGCGGATCGTAAGCGCGCGCAGCCTTGTCGGCCCGCATCACCAGTTCAACCTTGGCAGTGATCTCGGCATCGACCGATGGCAAGGTCACGGGATAAAGGCTGCGAGCTGCAGTCTGCTGAAACCCAGCCACAGGAGTCTTAGCCGGAGCGCTGGCAATCAGGGCCGCGGTGCGCGCGGCGTGCAAAATGCGGCCGGCGGAAAGGTCATCGGTATAAGCGTAACCAGTGCGTTCGCCGGAGACCACGCGCACTCCACAACCAGCCGAAATCCCTTGTGAAGCGGACTTCACCATGGACTCGTCCACCATCAGCGAGGTGGAAGAAAGGTACTCAAAATAAAGGTCGGCGTAGTCGCCACCGGCTGATAGCGCAGCCGCCAGGTAATGTTCGAGGTCGTTTTCCGTGACGCCGTAGTGATCAAAAAAGAAGCGCTGTTTATCTGCGAGATGTTGTTTTTGCAAGCTTTTACCCACGAAAATTAGATGCCGCAGTGCCGGACCCGGACTCAGTTGAGCGGATGTGTTCATTATCCCACAGGCAGATTGGCGGTAGCCGTCTAATCTTCCACAGGCGTTGGGTGACGATGGTTACTTGTCACAGACGGCCAACCGATTCGCGCCGGACAATCTGCCATGGTCGATCCCAAATGCCGACGGTGACACCGCAAGCCCTTACACGCACGGTGCAGGATTTTCTCAGCGAGGCGGCGGGAGCGGTGGTGCTGGAAAACGGCGCCGTCGCCTTTGACCTGTCGCGATCCAAGTATTCGATCTCCGGCGAATACAACCGGTGCTTACTTCATCTGTGGTCGGCGGAGCGAAATTCGGTGCGCCGCGTTTTGGAGGCCGAAGTCAAGAATGGCACACTGCGCTTGGCTGTACAAAGGCTGGGACAAGCGCGGCCCTCAAAGCTGGAAATCTGCCGCGAACGCGATCGACGTTCCCCGTCCACTCGGCGGGTTTGCCGTGCCTCCTACGAGCAGAAGCTTCGGAGAACCTTGGAGCGGAATTTCCCCGAGTTCAAACTCGCCCGGCTAACGAGTGGAATGGATCTGGAGAAGTCGTTTGGGCCGATCTACGCGCGCGGCTTGATGCGGCGCGGGCGAACGGCTTTTGCATTACTGGGAGTAAACGCTCAGGAAACACAATCGTCGGTCGATGCGGCACTCACGTTTGGCATTCTGTGGCTCGATGTCTGCCGGCAGGTGCAGAGCCTAAATGTATTGGTGGAAGGGCTCAAGCTGTTTGTCCCCGTTGGAACTTCAATCCTGGTGCGGGAACGCATGGCAAACCTGAGCCGCGATGCCGCGAAGTGGTCGTTATTTGAACTGGACGAACGCCATGACGCGTTAGTCGAGATCGACTGCTCGGATCGAGGCAATGTATCCACTCGCCTGGTCCACACTGCCGATCACGAACAAGCGCGCTCCCGCTTTAGCGACTCGATCGCGAGGATGCAGGGAATCCTGCCGAATTGCGAAGTAAGCGTGCTGTCGGCAGCGGAAGTTGTTTTCCGATGGCGCGGCCTGGAGTTTGCCCGCGCCCGGCTTGCTAGTCTTCCTGGATCGTTTCGCAGCACGGAGGAAATTGTTTTCGGAGTCGGGGCTGAGGAGCGGCTTCTCGAGAAACGCAACGAAGCTGAATTCGTCGAGCTCGCGTATTGTTTGCGCGATACTCGCCATCCCTATGGTCCGCGACAACATCCGTTGTGGCGGCTGCGTCCCGAGAGATGGCTGGAGTCGCTGATCGTCGGCGATGTCAGCGTGGTAGACGACCGCCTGGATACCTCGTGCCAATATTCGCAGGTCCCAGCCTTCTCTGCGGCGGACCGGGCCATGATCGATGTACTAACCACCACACCCGCGGGACGGCTGGCCGTTGTGGAGTTGAAGGCCGATGAAGACATTCATCTGCCCCTGCAAGGCCTCGATTACTGGTCGCGCGTGGAATGGCATCACGCACGCGGAGAGTTTCCCCGCTTCGGATATTTCTCCGGCAAGGAACTTTCCTCAGAGACGCCGCTTCTTTTTCTGGTGGCTCCAGCCTTGCACGTGCATCCCACTACCGATACACTGCTCCGCTATCTCTCACCCGAGATCGAGTGGGAATTCGTAGGCATTGACGAGCGCTGGCGGGAGGGAGTAAAAGTCGTCTTCCGGAAGCGGTCGGAACCCAAGAAGCGCCAGGCGATCTCGGAGATGCATGTGGCTTCTAACTTCCGGTTGCCGATCGCGACTTAGCCGTTCGTTTTATCCCTTCCAGGCGCCCAGCAGTCGTCGCACATCGATTAATTGCGCCACGTGGTAGGAATTGTGATCGGCCACGAGCAGTGCCTCACGCAGAATGGTCTGGCCATCACCCCAAGCAATAAGGGCAAATAAGTCGGTCTTCGGATTTTCCACAAGTTCCTTCATCTCCTTTAGATCATCGCGAAATCGCTGAATGCTCTTATCCCATGCGGCGCTACTCGATGGCGACTCCTTCTTGGGCCAGTAATCCTCAGGCCACTTGGCAGCCTTATACTTCGGATTGCGGCTGAATTCAAGAATGTCCCACTGCGCCAGGCGGAGGTGCTCGAGTAACATCCAAGCGGAGTGCGGAAGCCCCTGCGGCTTTACGCCACGCAACTTCTCGGGCAGGCTCTTCACAGCATCATCAAAGGTGGCGTGAGCGCCGCCGCCGGTAAGCAGGTAGACAACATGCTCGCGAAGCAGTTTGTCTTGCGATTGTTGGGTCGCCATTTTTGTTTTCGTCCTCTAGCTTGAGATTTCTGTTCCCAGTGGGGTGTCTTTGTGCACACCGGAACCTTCCTCTGGTCCCTCACCTCGTAAGATGCGCCCGATGCCGCGTACGATGCGGCGCATTGGGTAGGCGCCTTTTTCATCCACAAGAAATATTTCGCCGATGCGATGGCTGCGATAGTACCAGCGCTTGAGCAGAGCAAGGTGTTCCATGGTCTCGAGCGCCGAATGTGCCTTCAGAGATGCGAACGAATCTAGAGCTTGTTGCACGCGCGATTCCATCGACTGCGACTTCGTGTGCTCCGCAGCTTGAATGCAGAAGGCCGTTGGACCGGAGATCACGCCACTGTCGACGCGAAAAAAAGCTACCGAGTCCGCGAGATGGCAAGGTTGAACGATCAATCCGGACAGGCGGTCGAGACGGCGGACGATCTCAGGAAGCTGGGATAGAATCGGCTTCAATTTTTCGAGTCGCAGATGAATCGCGGCAGCCTCCTCGAAGGCAAGAGCGGCTGATGCGGCCTCGCGCTGCGCCGAAAATTCCCGAGACAGTGAATCCCCTTGGGTATCAAAGTAGGCTCGCACCCGTGCTACTTCGCCCGAATATTCCTCGTCGCTGCAGCCCTTGAAACATGGGGCAAGGCACATCTTCATCTCGGAATAGATGCAGCCGGGAAAGGCGGGATCGGGGTGCAGATCCTCCACGCAGCGCCGCATCTTGAAGAAATCGAGCGAATCGTTCATAAACTTCTCGGCGGTGGTGCGGGAAACAAATGGACCGTAGTAAAGCGCACGACCATTAAGGCGTCCCAATCGGATTGTGATCGAGGCGCGCGGATACGGATTGTCGAGATGTAGCTTTAACAGCGGCGCGAAGCGAAAGCGCAGTCGGTTGGAGTACGTTTTTGGAAACGTGGACCGCAGAACTTGGTAGAGAATTAATATGGATTCGAAGTCGGAGCCAGTCGGCGCGTACTCGATCGAACAGATGCGATTTCGCAGATTGAGCTTCTTGGTGCGCTCTTCTACCGGACCCAGCAACCGTTGCAGACGGCGGCGAAGGTTCGCGGTCTTGCTGACATAAGGTTCGGCCTGCGCATCTTCCCCGCGAAGTGAAAACACGGCCGGCGCAGCCGGGACCGCGGAAAAAATCTCCACGTCGCGTTCAGGCGCGAATTTCAGGCGATGGGCCAGCACCCAGTCATTGTAAGCAGATTTTCAGCGCAGATCTTATTGAAAAGGAGGTTCACTGCCCGCCGTGGAACCTCCCGAAATAGTGGGCAAGATTTAGAGCCATGACGAGGATCCCTGTCCCGAGCGCAAGCACGTGCGCCGTTTTGCGCAGGTCGAAGCTGCCTACACGACAGACGAGCAGGTAGCCGACGGAAAGATTGAAGAGGCCCCATAGCGCATTGACCGTCGAGGACGATAAGCCCACGCCGGGTGGTGATGCGAAGGGGCTCTGGAAGGCATGCCCCGAAATTCCGTTGCCGAGATGGGGCAGGGCGTTAGCAAGGAATGCGCCCCCGAAGAAGTATGCAACATAGTGGTACCAGCGCATTGTGGCTCCCTCCTCAGCGAAGATTATGTCGCAGCAGCTCCGTGGCAAACCTACCGGAAGCTGGCGCTACGGAATTTCTGGCGGAAATCTTCACCTTCCATCTTGATGATGCGGCACATTTCGTGCAGCCGCGAGCGCATCCGCTCCCCGATGCGGTCTCCAAGGCTCTCCGCTCGCGTGGCCGCCCGCACAGCAGAACCGCCGCCATTCACGCCGGCCGCGGGCTGATCCTCGAAGTTCGTCGTAATGATGGTTGTGCGATTGTCGTTATAGCGCGTGTTGAGAACCAGGCTGACCGTATCCCAAACCCATTCCGTCGGTTTTACGGCGCCCAGCTCATCGAGCACCAGGACGTCGGTTTCAAACACGGGACGAAGCACGTCCAGTTCGGTAGTTTGAACCGTGCTGTTGTAGGAATTCTGAATTTCCTTCAACAGCTCACGGTAGTCGTAAAACAGGCAGGAAATGCCCTTGTTGAGGACGAGTTCCTTCGTGATCGCAACCGCCAGATGAGTCTTGCCGGTGCCAATTTTGCCGATAATCAGAAGTCCGGTGCCATCTCGCGGATCGTACTCCTGAGCGAACTTGGCAGCGGAGAGATGAGCCAACGCTAGCGACGGATGGGCACCGGGGAAATCTGTGGTATAGCTGGCGAGTTCGCAATGCTCATATCTCTTGGGTATGCGCGCCGCGGCCAGCAGGGTCTGGTTCCGGGCGCGCAATTGGCAATCGCAGCGCGTTACCCGGCGATCTCGCGGTGCGCCAGGGCTGGCTGGAAGCGCCTTCCACCCCGTCCCCTCGCAAAGAGGGCAAACGTCCGCCGCGGTTTTGATCACGTTCAACCTTCCAAGCCTTTCGAGAAAAGTGTCTGTCTGACTTTGCACCCAAACGCTTGCTTCCCGCAAGGGTCAAAGACCAGGGTCCTGTGCACAACCTGTGAAGGTGCGCCCGCCTCTGTGGAGGCATGAGGAAAACTAGTGGTCAGTGACCAGTGGTCGGTGGTTAGTCGCGTCGATGATTAGTCAAAGATCCCAGCGCTGCTAGCTTTACGGGCCACTGACCGCTGGCCACTGACCACCGGCCACTGTCCCTCAAAACCCGCGCCTCCCGCCACAATCCGGGACGAGGGGGTGCGAAACAGGCTTCGGGCGCGGATTTTCACAGTTGACATTCCCTACGGAGAGAGGAGAATACCTCCCGTCAGGTTTCCCAACTCAGACACGAACGTTTTCCTCCCGGTATTGTGCTGGGTATGAACGAGACCTGCGAGGAGAAACTATGAATAAGGCCGATCTGGTTGACAAGATCGCTGGCGCTTGCGAAATCAGCAAGGCGCAGGCTACAACCGCGATTGACACCGCCGTGAGCAGCATTACTGGGGCATTACGAAAAGGGGATCGGGTGGCTTTGATAGGTTTCGGCACTTTCTCGATATCGCAGAGAAAGGCGCGGAACGGGCGCAATCCACAGACTGGCGCCACTATTAAAATCGCTGCCCGTAAGGTCGCGAAGTTTTCCCCTGGGGCCGAACTGAAAAAAGCCGTAAACAAGAAGTAGGACCGAGAAATTTGTCACGAAAACGGCAGGGGGTCGGCCCTGCCGTTTTTCCTGTCCGCTCGAAACGAGCGAAACCCCGACGGCTACAATGGCTGGAACATGATTGCCCATCTGCGCGGAACGTTGTTGTCCAAGCATCCGAACCAGGTTGTGGTGGAAACGGCCGGCGTCGGCTACGAAATCAACATCAGCGTACCCACGTTCTCGGAACTCCCTGCGAACGGGGTAGAAGTAGCGCTCCACATCTATACCCATGTGCGGGAGGACTTAATCGCGCTTTACGGATTTCTCCGTCCCGCGGAGAAGCAATTGTTTGAGAAGTTGATCACCGTGAGCGGCATTGGGCCGAAACTCGCCATCACCATCTTGAGCGGCATGGCGGCGAGCGAGATGGCGGGCGCGATCCGCGGAAACGATCTGGCGCGGCTCACCAAGATTCCAGGCATCGGCAGGAAGACTGCGGAGCGCATGGTGCTGGAGTTGCGCGACAAATTACCCGAGACAGTGGACGTTGCGGCTTCTCGTATGCCGGTGATCAGCGCCGTGGAAGAAGATGTCTTATCCGCGCTCGTGAACCTAGGCTATCAACGCGCCGCTGCGGAAAAAGTGCTGGCACCTATCCTCAAGAACGGCAATCGTGGATCGTTCGATGCCTTGTTCCGGGAGGCTCTTGCCGGGCTGTCGAAGTAAATGTTGAAATAAAAGATTGCGCTCTTAGACGCGGCGATTCAGTGAGGACACTGCAAATTTGATGTGGCCGATCTATTTCGTTTTAGCTGTGGCCGTAGTTGGAGTGTTGTCTTCCACGGTGTTCCTTGGCCTGGTGCTATTGGGAGTTCTTCGATTTCACCGCGAGGCTCGCCGGCAACTACACTCTGTTCCTGCCGATAAGCAGCTGCCACCGGTCTCCGTGCTCAAGCCGGTGCATGGTCTGGAAGCGCGGCTAAAAGAGAATATCGAGAGTTTTTTCCGCCAGGATTATCCAGACTACGAGATCTTGTTTGCTGCCGATGAAGCCGACGATCCGGCGCTGGAAGTGGTAAGGGAAGTATGCGCGCTCTACCCGCATATCCCGACCCGCGTTCTGGTAACCGGCACGCCATGGCCGAATCCCGTTGTCTATGCGTTTCACTGCATGGCGGAAGCGGCGGCGCACGAAATACTGGTCACCACCGATAGCGATGTGGAGGTTAGTCCAAGTTATCTACGGGAGATCGTTCCGCCCCTGCTCGACCCGCAAGTAGGGATGGTCACCTGCGTCTATCGCGGCAAGAATGCCGCTGGATTTTTCTCCGGACTCACCGCGATTGGCATGTCGGTGGAAATGACGGCGGGAGTGCTGGTGGCGAATCTGCTCGAGGGAATGAAGTTCGGCTTAGGTCCCTCGACCGTGGTGCGCAAGGATTCGCTGGCAAGTATCGGCGGTTACACAGCCCTGCGGGACTACATTGCTTACGATTTCGCAATCGGCAACCTGATCGCGAAGGCGGGCTATCGGGTTGTGCTGTCGGGCCACATCATCGATCATGTGGTGAATCAGAAATCGTTTCAACACATGTGGCAGAATCAGTTGCGCTGGGCGCAAACGACCCGTTATTCACGCCCTTGGGGCCACTTGGGAAGCGGGCTAGTCTTCGCGATCCCCTACGGCCTGCTTGGGTTCCTCGCTGCGGGATTCCTGGGACACTGGAAAATGGGCGCAATCCTCCTGGGAATAGCGCTACTAAACCGCCTGACCGAGGCCTGGCTTGTAGGCTGGACAGTAGTTCGAGATCTGGAGATACGGCGCGCGCCGTGGCTTTATCCGCTACGGGATTTGCTCGGCTTTGCGGTATGGTTTGCCAGTTATTTGAAGCTCCGCTATGTGTGGCGGGACAGCCGTTTCGAATTGAAGGGAACGCGAATTGCCCTTCGCCAGTCATCTTCGAACCGAAGCTAGCGGACCTTCTTTCAACATTTGAAAATCTGTTTTCTTGTTCAGTGGGAGGTTGGATTGCGGGTTTTCGTCACCGGAGCGGCTGGGTTTATCGGCAGCAACATAGTTGATCGACTCCTTTCTGATGGGCACAGTGTCGTTGGGTTCGACAATATGTCTACGGGACAGCAGCGCTTTCTGCATGGTGCCTTCCTTCGTCCCGAATTTACCTTTCATCAGGCCGACATGCTTGACCTCAAAATGCTGGCGCGAGCAATGGCGGGCGCGGAGCTTGTGATTCATTTCGCCGCCAATGCAGACGTTCGCTTTGGCACCGATCATCCCCGCAAGGATCTCGATCAAAATACGATTGCGACTTGGAATGTATTGGAGGCCATGCGTGAGCAAGGCTGCAAGCGCATCGTGTTCTCCTCGACCGGATCGGTTTATGGCGAGCCAGACATTTTCCCTACTCCAGAAACCTGTCCCTTTCCGATTCAGACTTCACTTTACGGCGCATCCAAGCTCGCTGCGGAGGGCTTAATTCAAGCCTATTGCGAAGGCTTCGGGATGCAAGGCTACATCTTTCGATTCGTCTCGATCCTGGGCGAGCGCTACACGCATGGGCACGTCTTCGATTTTTATCACCAGCTCGTGGATCATCCTGAACGTCTCCACGTGCTGGGTAACGGCCTTCAGAAAAAATCGTATTTGTACGTGCAGGACTGCATTGATGCGATTCTTACCGCCATCAACAAAGCGGACAATCGAGTAAACATTTTCAATCTCGGCACGGACGAATATTGCGAGGTCAATGATTCCATCGGATGGATTTGTGAACATCTCGGCCTGCACCCGAAGCTGACTTACTCGGGCGGAGAGCGAGGCTGGGTCGGAGATAGTCCGTTCATTCTGCTGGACTGCTCGCGTATCCGCGCTCTGGGTTGGAGGCCGCGACTCACCATAAAAGAAGCGGTCCTGGCAACGATTAAATTCGTCAGCGCGGACGCCGCGGCACTGAGAGCTGAACTATAAGCGCCGAGTTTTAGGTGCGTTATACTTACCCGCCTGTAAGGGAACCTATCGTTTGATCATCACTCGAAGTCCGCTGAGAATTTCGCTGGGTGGAGGAGGTACCGACCTTCCGTCGTATTACCGCAAGCACGGCGGCTTCGTATTATCCGCTGCGATTAACCGATACGTTTACATCACCATCAACGAAGCGTTTCGTCCGCGGATCATCTTGAAGTACTCCAAGCTGGAAGATGTGGAGCGGTGGGAGGATATTCAGCATCCCATCATTCGGGAGGCGCTGCAGTTGACCGGGGTAATGGGACCCTACCTCGAAATCGTCAGCCTATCTGACATCCCCGCCGGCACGGGATTGGGCTCGTCCGGGAGTTTTACGACCGCGCTGCTGCGCGCGCTGCACACCGTAAAGCGGAATTTCGTGCCTCCGCAGGAACTGGCCGAACAGGCCTGCCACATTGAAATCGACTTATTAAAAGAACCGGTCGGCAAGCAGGATCAGTACATTGCGGCCTTCGGTGGCATCACCTGTTTCGAATTTATGCCCGATGACCATGTCATCGCAGAACCCCTGAAAATTGCTCCCGAAACTCTGGCCAATCTCGAAGACAGTTTGCTCATGTTCTTTACCGGAGCGTCGCGTTCTGCGGGCGAAGTTCTGCGCGATCAAGATACGCGGACCCGGGAGAATGCTCCCGAGATGCTGGAGAATCTGCACTTCACTAAACAACTGGGGCACGAAAGCCGAGACGCTCTGCTGGCCGGCGATCTGCGCAAGTTTGCCGACCTGATGCATGTTCATTGGGAGCACAAGAAAAAACGTTCGCCGGGGATGAGCAGCGGTTTTATCGACGAGATGTACGAGTTGGCGCGCTCGCACGGAGCGCTCGGTGGCAAACTCATCGGCGCCGGCGGCGGAGGATTTCTGCTCCTCTACACGGAAGACAAAATCCGAGTCCGCTCTGCCATGCGACGGGCCGGGCTCCGCGAGGTTCGCTTGCAGTTCGATTTCAGCGGAACTTCCGTTCTGGCGCATTCCTAGGGGACCGATGCTACCTGTGGCTATACTTGCCGGTGGTTTGGCGACGCGTTTAGGAGCGCTGACAGAGAAAGTCCCGAAGTCACTGATCCAAATCGTCGGTGAACCGTTCGTGGCGCACCAGCTCCGGCTCCTGCAAGCCGGCGGCATCCAACAAGTAATCCTGTGCGTCGGTCATCTGGGTGAGATGATTGAAGACGCCGTCGGCGACGGCGGCTCCTATGGAGTGAAGGTCGAGTACTCCTATGATGGGGCCATACGCTTGGGCACAGGTGGGGCCATTCGCTCTGCTTTACCAAAGCTTGGAGAACGTTTTTTTGTCCTCTATGGCGACTCCTACCTGCCTTGCGATTACGGCGCGATCGAACACGAATTCTTGCAGTGCGGTAAGTTGGGGCTGATGACGGTATTCCGTAACGATGGGCAGTGGGACGCCAGCAACGTGGAATTTGAAGCGGGGCACATAACGGCGTACAGCAAAAAGAATCGCACAGCGCGCATGAACTACATCGATTACGGCCTGGGAGTCTTCCGCGCAGAAGCTTTCGCTGGAACACAAGCAACGGACCTGGCGGATGTTTATGCAGAGCTTCTCGATCGCGGAGAATTGGCGGCCGTAGAGGTGCGTGAGCGCTTTTATGAAATAGGTTCGCCCGCAGGATTGAAGGAGATGACAGATTTCTTGGGTAACGAGGAGCTCTGCTGAAATGAGCAGCAGCTTGCATAAGGAAAGCTTTGCCGAGAGTTTTCTCGCCGAGGCAACCGAGGTCATCGCGAAGCTGGATTTGGCCAGCATCGAAAAAGCTGCGAGCCTGATCGCCGACACTCGCGTTGCAGGTGGACGCTTGTTCGTTCTCGGCGTGGGTGGTAGTGCCGCCAATGCTTCGCATGCCGTCAACGACTTTCGCAAGATCGCAGGCATTGAGGCTTACGCTCCCACCGACAATGTTTCGGAACTTACAGCGCGCGCCAACGATGAAGGTTGGAGTTCGATCTTCGATAGTTGGCTGCGCACCAGTCGTCTGCGCACCGAAGATCTGCTGCTGATTTTCTCGGTTGGTGGTGGGAACCTCGAGCAAAATGTAAGCCCAAATCTGGTCGCCGCGCTGAAATATGCGAAGTTGGTTGGCGCGAAGATCATCGGCGTCGTAGGCCGCGATGGCGGTTACACGGCTACGGTCGCCGATGCCTGCGTTCTGATTCCCACGGTGAACCCAATCCATGTCACGCCGCACACGGAAGCCTTCCAGGCGGTGGTCTGGCATCTGCTCGTATCTCATCCAGCGGTAAAGATGGAAGCGACCAAATGGGAATCGATGGCGTCGAGTGGAAAACGGCGTGCTGTTTTCCTTGACCGTGACGGTGTTATTAACCGGGCTTTTGTTCGCGATGGCAAGCCATTCCCGCCGCCAACGCAGCATGAATTGGAAATACTTCCTGGCGTTCCGGAAGCGTTGCATGACCTGAAATCCCACGGCTATGCTCTGCTGGTAGTGACCAACCAGCCCGATGTCGGGCGGGGAAAGCAATCTCGGCAGGCGCTGGATGCAATCCATCAGTCGTTATTAAAAAGCCTTCCACTCGACGATATTCTGGTTTGCTGCCACACCGATCAGGACAACTGTGATTGCCGCAAACCCTTGCCTGGAATGCTTCTGGAAGCGGCGCGGAAGCATAATATCGATCTCTCAGCAAGTTTCATGGTCGGCGACCGTTGGCGAGACATCGAGGCCGGTTATAATGCTGGGTGTAAGACTATTCTTATCGATTACGGCTACTCGGAGAGGCCTCCAGACCGTGTTCCCGACTTGCGCGTAGGATCACTCCGCGAAGCGGCTGACTGGATCATCCGTTCCACGCCCAAAGGAGCGCATCCCGCATGAAGTCTGTGTCCGACCTGAGCATACAAATCTTCGCGGACGGGGCCGACAAGGCCAGCATTCTTGAACTACATCGCCAACCGCACATCAAAGGTTTCACCACCAATCCCACGCTGATGCGCGCCACGGGAGTAAAGGATTATCGCGGCTTCGCCCTGGATCTTCTGGAGACCATTCAGGACCGGCCCGTTTCGTTTGAGGTATTCGCCGACGAAGAAGACGAGATGGAGGAGCAGGCTCGGCACATAGCGGACTGGGGCAAGAACGTGTTCGTCAAGGTTCCGGTGATGAATACGAAAGGAAAGCCGACCTACGATCTTGTCCGCTCCCTTTCCGGTGACGGAATTCAGTTAAACGTGACCGCGCTGCTCACCCTGGAGCAGGTGCGGAAGGTCTGTGCAGCATTAACGGGGGACGCTCCCGCCTACGTTTCCGTCTTTGCCGGCCGCATCGCCGACACTGGCCGCGATCCGGTACCGCTGATGCGCGAAGCCGTGGCCATGGTGAACGACGCGAACGCGCAACTCATGTGGGCCAGCCCACGCGAACTCCTCAACGTTTTCCAGGCGGACGAAATTGGATGCCACGTGATTACAGCTACTACGGACATTTTGAAGAAGCTTCCCCTCATTGGGAAAGACCTGCACGAGTTTTCGCAGGAAACGGTGCAGATGTTCCGGAGAGATGCCGTGAAGTCAGGCTATTCTCTGCCGACGGCTAAGCCCGTAGTTCCAGTCATCGCGCGCCGCTAAGGGTGGTTCGTAAAAATTACTTTGCCTGAGGCTTCGCTGGCGATGTGCAGCGGTCTCGGCAGCAGCCCTTCCACTTTTTC
>DATEQW010000184.1:0-4325 GCA_035272245.1 Candidatus Sulfotelmatobacter sp.
GCCATCGGCAATGCCATGCACGGGGACCGGGTGCTGGTCGATATCGTCGCCACTCGCCCGGATGGCCGCGCCGAAGGGCGCATCGTGCGCTCGGTCGTGCGCAGCCATCCCACGGTGGTGGGAATTTTTCACTACGGCAGCCGCCACAACTATGTGAAGCCCATCGACAGCAAAATCACGCAGGAGATCGTGATTCCGCCGGGGATGGAAATTCCCGATCATAGCGGCAGCCGTGAATCACCGGCTCCGGGCAAGAAGAAATCGCCAGATCGCGTGCTCGGGAAAGAGGCCGCGCGACATTCGGACTGGAACGATCTCGAAGGCGTAGTGGTCGATGTCGAAATCACCGACTGGCCCACGCCCACGCAGAATCCGCGCGGCCGCGTCTTCGAAATTCTCGGCCGTCAGGACGATTTCGGCGTCGACGTGGAAATCACCATCCGTAAATTTCACCTGCCGCACCACTTTCCCGCGGCGACGCTTGAAGAGGCGCAAGCCATCTCCGCCGTGATTCCAGCGCAGCAACTTCGCCATCGCCGTGATTTCCGCTCGCTGCCCATCGTCACCATCGACGGCGAAACCGCCCGCGACTTCGACGATGCCGTTACGGTACGCAACCTTCCCAACGGAAATTTTGAATTGCAGGTCCACATCGCCGATGTGGCGCAGTACGTCACTCCTGATTCGGCGCTCGACCAGGAAGCTCGGCTGCGCGGCACCAGTGTCTATTTTCCCGACCGGGCTGTGCCCATGCTGCCGCTCGAACTTTCCACTGATATCTGCAGCCTGCGTCCGCATCTTGACCGGCTGGTGCTTTCCTGCGTGATGCACATTGACCCTCACGGGGAAATTGTCAGCTACGAGTTGTGCGAAGGCGTGATCCGCTCCGCCGAGCGCATGACGTATACCGCCGTCAACGACGTGCTCGAGGGCGATGCCGCCGCGCGCACGCGTTACGCGCCGCTTGTCCCCACATTCGAACTGATGCGCGATCTCGCCCTGATTCTCAACCACAAGCGCCAGCGCCGCGGATCGATCGACTTCGACTTGCCCGAGCCCGTCATCGAGTTCGACGAATTCGGACTGATGAAGAGCATCACGCGTTCCGAGCGCAACGTCGCCCATCGCCTGATCGAAGAGTTCATGCTCTCGGCTAACGAGTGCGTCGCGCAATATCTCGAATCGAAACGCATCGCGTCTCTCTATCGCATCCACGAGAAACCCGACGCCAAGCGCGTCTACGATTTCGAAGTGATCGCCGCCACTTTCGGATATTCCCTGGGCGTGGGTGCGCTGCCCATTCAGCGCGTGCAGTTCAAAAGCGACCGCCGCGCTGCGCGCGGTACCGGCAAGCAAGCGCGCACCATTGATGTTCCGAAAGATGTTCACATCACACCCCGCATGTACCAGAAGCTGGCTGCAAAAATCGCAGGGAAGCCGGAAGAGCGCATCGTCAGCTACCTGATGCTGCGCTCGCTTAAGCAGGCGCGCTATTCGGAAGAGAACGTAGGCCACTTCGCGCTCGCGGCGCCGAGTTATACCCACTTCACCTCGCCGATACGCCGCTATCCGGATCTGATCGTGCACAGAATTTTGAAAGGAGTCCTGCGCGACTCAGCCGAGACTCATGACGGCGAGATTCCGGTTGGAGTCTTCCCCGCCGCCAGCAAGAAAGAAAAGTTGTCCGGCGCTGTGTCAGCCGCGCACGACGACGGCGCGCCTTCGCCCTGGTCGAAGCGCCGCGACCATGCCGCGCATCGCGAAGCGCTGGAACCGTTGGGCGGTCCGATCCCGCTCGACGAACTCCATACCATCGCGGAGGAGTCGAGCCAGTCCGAGCGCCGCGCCGAAGAAGCCGAGCGCGAGTTGATGGAATGGAAGAAGGTCAAGTTCATGGAGGACCGCGTTGGCGAGGACTTCGACGGCCTCATCACCAGCGTCACCAAGTTCGGCTTCTTCGCCGAACTCACCGAGTTGTTCGTCGAAGGCCTGGTCCCGCTGAACACGCTCACCGACGATTACTACACCTACCACGAGAACACGCGCCAGATCATCGGCCAGCGCTCGCGCAAGACTTACAGTCTGGGACAACGAATTCGCGTGCTGGTCGACCGCATCGACCCCGTGGAGAAGAAAATCCAGTTCGCCATTCTGGAGGAGAAACCGCTCCCCAAGCGCAAGCGAAAGAAGAGTTAGGCAAGAATTTATGTCGATACGGAATGGTCGCGAGAGGCTGCAGGCCGTCTTGCTGCTGGTGTGCCTGATCGCGGCGACCCATGTTTGCCCAAACGATGCTCGCGCACGCGATGTGCGGGCGCAATCTGCTCCCGCATGCCAATTCGTTTCGTTTAAAGTGCATCTCAATGCCGGTGACAACTTCGAACGCGAGCTGGGAGGCGGGTTGCTGTTTCGGGTAAGGAGCCAGAAAGATTCAAGCTGGTTCCTCGACATTGTTCCAGCAGAAGAGAATACGAAGGACTACATCTACCCTGTAAACCTGCCGTTGCGGTTCAACGGGAACCAGACCTTTGGCCCCGGATTCGGCGAAACCGTCAAGTCCTCCTTAGCTCATCCGCATGAAATGTATTTCCTGCTGAACCGACGCGACTACGATCGGGTTTTCAGCCTGATCGGCAATGTTCTGCGGTCTTATCAGACCTCGGACCCGGATAAAGCGCTCGCCGACTACACGAACGCAATCGACGACGCGAACAAAGGATGGCTCCGAGTCACCATCTCTTCTTACAAGACGGATTCGAAGGGTGCACTCACTCGCATCAAGCTGCGCGTGGAGTTCACGACTCCGCCGGATTTCCAGTTCGCTCCCCACCTGAACCCTTTTCCGTGGCCCTGCCATCCCTAGACAAAATCGAGCGCCAAAATCGAGCGCGGACGAACCAAACTTCCCTGCAGGTGTTAAAATCCTTGAGTAAACCCCATCTGCTGCGGATGCGATGCAGCGGGTTCCTTCCTCGTCGGGACGTGGCTCAGCCTGGTAGAGCACTCGCTTGGGGTGCGAGGGGTCGGCAGTTCAAATCTGCCCGTCCCGACCAATTCAAGAAACTGCAATCTCAAATGAGGCAAAACAAGGTGTCGCCTTCGCAAGGCGATTGGAAACGCCCGTTAACTCACGCCTGCGCTCGGCGGACACCGATGCGGCTGAAGATGAGCGTCGCTGCCAAACTGCCGGCAACCTGTGCAATCAGGAAGAATGGAACGTCAGCCGGTCGAATCCCGGAAAATGTGTTGGAGAGTGACCGGGCGATCGTCACCGCTGGATTTGCGAAGGATGTCGATGCGGTGAACCAGTAAGCCGCGGTGATGTACGCTCCAACTGCGACCGGGACCATTGACGGTTTTAGCCGAGAACATCCCAAAATCACCAAAAGCAGACCAAAGGTCGCAACAAACTCGCTCAGAACGAGTGCTGACCCATGACGAGGGTGCAGGGATACTGAAATCACAGAAAGCCCAAACATAAGATGCGCGACCGCAGCCCCGAAGATTCCTCCTACAATCTGGACGACAGTGTAAGCTCCTGCATCCTTCCAGGGCAGACCGCCATCCGCTGCGTCCGCCAACGTAACGACCGGATTGAAGTGTGCTCCTGAGATTGTTCCGAACGCCGCTATCAGAGCGACAAGTGCGGCTCCCGTCGCAAGCGTATTTGCCAGCAGAGCGATGGCGACATTTCCGCCAGCTAACTTCTCGCCCATTACGCCGGAGCCGACGACGGCGGCGACGAGAAAGGCTGTGCCGAGGAACTCCGCCGTGAGTCGAGCGCCGAGGGTGAATTTCATTGGCGCCCGATGTGGTTGAGTTCTTTCTTGAGAGAAAGCTGGTCGATGGACGCGAGAGGCAGAGCCAGGAGCAGCATGATGCGTCGGTCAAGCCGCAGGAATGCATCTCGGAAAGCTCTTTGAATTTCCTCTTCGCTTCCTTGAACCGCAGCCGGGTCAGGAATTCCCCAATGTGCAGTCATCGGATGCCCCGGCCATATTGGGCATACTTCTTTTGCTGCGCTGTCACAGACGGTAAAGACGAAGTCGATTCTCGGAGCCTCCGCTCCCGCAAACTCATCCCACGATTTACTCCTGAATCCAGCCGTTTCGATGTGAGCCGCTTCGAGTTCCCTCAGTGCTTCCGATCGCACAGCACCCGCGGGATGGCTCCCAGCGCTGTAAGCAGTGAACCGAGGTTTGCCCCTCGCATTCATGATGCCTTCCGCCATGATCGAACGGGCAGAGTTGCCGGTGCAGAGGAACAGAACGTTGTAGTGATTCGCCGTCATCTCAGTTGCAGCACGTTGGCCCACAGCATGACTT
>DATEQW010000185.1:0-8569 GCA_035272245.1 Candidatus Sulfotelmatobacter sp.
TGTGATGGCGACAGAAGCGGCGGGAAACGAGCGCCGAGAGATAGCTTCTTGCAGAATCGTGAAGGCGGAGGCGAAATCGTCGTCCTGGTGTTCGAAGCTTTCGATCAGCGGGAATGCGCGATCTGGTACGGTCATTGAGAATTCCATGATATGGCATACGCGGCACCCCCTTACTTGAGTTTCTTGAGTCCTGCCGTGGAGGTTGTGTAGAGTCAGAGCATCCTTCCTATTCAAGCAAACTCGTTGGAAGCTCCGTTGCACCAGCCCTCTACTCCGCAAAGGACGCGGAAAGGCACGGCATTCAGGATGATTTTATTTGCCATGAGCTACAGCGTCATGGTCGCGACTGCACTGACAGCCTCGCCCACAGTGGACGCCAAGAGGCCGGCAGCCGCGGTGCGTATGGGCGAAGTGGACGCGGTTGTCCAGCAAGCCATTCATGATCAGCAAATCCCGGGAGCGGTTCTGCTAGTGGGTCATGACGGCCATGTAATTTACCGGAAGGCCTATGGTTGGCGTGCTTTGGAGCCGCGCCGCGAAGTCATGACATTGGATACGATTTTCGATTTGGCGTCGCTGACCAAGGTGATCGTTACAGCGCCGGCGGTGATGCAACTCGCCGAACAGGGCAAGATACGTCTGAATGACCCGATAGCAAAATATCTGCCCGAGTTTGGACAGAACGGAAAAGAAGACATCACGCTGCGGCAGTTACTGACGCACTATTCCGGGCTGGAGCCGGATCTGGATTTGAAGACGATGTGGGAAGGCAAGGAGACGGCCTATCGGATGGCGTTTGCGGCCACGCCACAGGATCCGCCCGGCTCACGTTTCTCTTATAGCGATATTAATTTCATCGTGCTGGGCGCGCTGGTAGAGCGGATTTCGGGCGAGCCGTTGGATGAGTATGCGTCACGCCATATTTTCATGCCGCTGAAGATGACACATACGCGCTTCGTGCCTCCGGCCGCCTGGCGGGCGAAAATCGCCCCCACCCAGTACGACGAGAATGAACACATGCTGCGCGGCGTGGTCCATGATCCCACCGCGCGAAGGATGGGTGGCGTGGCCGGACAAGCGGGGCTGTTCTCAACCGCGGACGATTTGGCTAAGTTTGCGCAAGCGATGCTGAATGGCGGCGGAGGAATTCTTTCGCCACTTTCGGTGGAGAAGATGACGCGTCCGGAGCAGCCTCCAAACGCGCCTGTGTTGCGGGGGTTTGGCTGGGACATCGACTCTCCGTTCTCGACCAACCGCGGAGCTCTGCTGCCGGTGGGAGGGTACGGCCATACTGGGTTCACCGGAACATCGATGTGGATCGATCCAACCACCCAGAGCTACATCATTTTGCTGACGAACGCCGTGCATCCGCGGGGAAAAGAAAATGCGATGGCCCTGCGCTCCAAAGTGGCGACCGCGGTAGCTGCGGCGCTGCCTCTGACCATCAGCGAGAAAGAATCACTGCGCTGGCAAAGTATTACCGGCTACAACGAGGCGCAAAGCGCTGCGCGCCATACGAGCGCACGCAATGGCAACGTCAAGACTGGCATCGACGTCCTCGAGGATCACGGCTTCGAGGTTTTGCAGGCGGCGGGACGCAAGAAGCGCATTGGTCTGCTAACCAATCAGACGGGTGTGGATGCGGACGGTCGCCGCACGATTGACGTGCTGGCGCACGCACCGGGCGTTTCGCTGGACGCTATCTTCAGCCCCGAGCACGGAGTCACGGGAACGCTCGATACGACGGACGTTAACAACTCCAAAGATGCGGCAACTGGAACTCCGGTCTACAGCGTGTATGGCGCGAAGGACGCGGCCCGTCGGCCATCGCTCGACCTGATGAAGGATCTGGATGCGGTGGTCATCGATATTCAGGACGCCGGTGTGCGCTTCTACACCTACGAGACTACGCTCGGATATTTTCTGGAGGCTGCCAGCCAGGCGGGAATTGAAGTGATCGTGCTGGACCGTCCTGACCCGATTACAGGAGCGTTTGTGCAGGGCCCGATATCGGATGCCGGACGCGAAAACTTTACCAACTATTGGACGGTGCCTGTGCGTCATGGCATGACCATGGGCGAACTGGCGAAGATGTTCAATGCGGAACGGAATATCAATGCCAAGTTGACCGTGGTGCCGATGGAGGGCTGGCAGCGCGGCGACTGGTTTGATTCGACCGGACTCGCGTGGGTGAATCCCTCACCGAACCTGCGCAGCGTGACTGAAGCGGGATTGTATCCTGGCGTGGGACTGATCGAAGGAACCAACGTGTCTGTGGGACGCGGAACGGATACGCCGTTTGAACTAGTCGGCGCCCCGTGGATCAAGAGCCGGGAACTGGCCGCGTATTTGAACGCGCGCGGGATCGCGGGCGTAAGGTTTGTTCCCGTAACTTTCACGCCTTCCACCAGCAATTACGCGGCACAGAAGTGCGAGGGCGTGAATGTAGTTCTCACCGAACGAAATGCCCTCGATGGACCAGAGTTAGGAATCGAATTGGCGGCCGCGTTGAAGAAGCTCTATCCGGCGGACTTTAAGATGGAGCGGATGACGGAGTTGTTGGTAAATCAGGCAACTTACGATGCGCTGGTAGCAGGTGAGGATCCGCGTCGGATCGCGCAGGATTGGCAGGATGGGTTGGACAAATTCCAGCTGGTTCGGCAAAAATATTTGATCTACAAGTAGTTCGGTTGGCCTATCTGGGGAGCTGTACAAAGAATGAAATTGACTCTGGGAATGCTTGTTCTGCTCATAACAGCGGTCGTGACCTCGCCGGTAGCTGCGAGCGGCCAGCAGGAAAACTCCACTTCTTCTGCGCAGCAGATACAAGAAGCATCTTCTGCAGACTCATCAGCACAGTCCATTTTGTATAAGAATACGAGGTACGGTTTTAGTTTCTCATTGCCTGAAACTTGGAAGGGCTACACGATTCTCACGGATAAGTGGGAAAGTGGGGATCCGGAAAAAGGTAGCGTCGAACACGGTGCCGTGATCTCTATCCGGCATCCTGACTGGACGAAAGAGAAGCCTCGTCAGGATATTCCTATCATGATATTCACGGTCGCGCAGTGGGACTCAATTGAGCACGGCAACCTCTCTGTGAGTGTAGCGTCTGTGGGGCCCGCTGAACTTGGGCGCAACCGCAAGTACGTATTTGCCCTGGCTCCCCGCGTCAGGAATAGCGACCTTACGGGTGGAGCAGAGGTGAACGAGATTCTGAAGCACGACCCGCTCCGCCCCTTCTGGACGAAATGACCGTCTCTTGCTGCGGATAACCCGAAACGGAGAAGTCCGCATCGTAGGGCTTGAGCGTGCTATCCTCGGGCTGAACTGCGGAACTGGAGGTCGTAAATGCGCTTCGCGTGGACTATCTTGCTGCTATCGGGCATGGCATTGGGGCAAACGGCGGATACCGCGAAGCCGGAAAATTCCGCGCCAAATTCGCCACCGGCAACTCTAGCGACAAACCCTGCGCCCGCTCACGATCCAAATGCGATTACGATTCCCGCCGGCACTAGGATTCCTTTATCGCTCAAGCAGGCGATTTCCACCAAGAATGCGCGTGAAGGGGACGCGGTTTACGCGGAAACGGCGTTTCCCTTTGTGGTCGCTGACCGCGTGGTCGTGCCTGCGGGCTCCTATGTTCAGGGCAAGATTGCGCACGTAGAGCGCGCCGGGCACGGCAAGGGGCGCGCGGAAATCCTGATGCACTTTACGTCGATTATTTATCCCACCGGATACACCGTGATGTTGCCGGGTTCGGTCGAGAACACGCCAGGTGCGGATAACAAATCGGTGAAGGACTCGGAAGGAACGATCCAGCAGGACAGCGACACGGGAAAAAAAGTTGAGGATGCGGCCAAGAATGGCGTGTACGGAACCCTCGGTGGCGCTACGGCCGGCGGACTGGCCACCGGCGGATTGAACGGAGCGCGGGTGGGAGCGGGGGTTGGTGCGGCAGCCGGCGTTGCCTGGGCGCTTCTAAAGCGCGGCCCTGACGTGAAGCTGGATGTAGGAACATCGATCGAGATGGAGATTCAGCGTCCGATTACCGTGGACGCAACTCGCATTGCGATGGCGAAGGCCACGCCATAGGGATCGCGCCGGAGCACCTGTTCTGCTTCCAAGTGAATATCGCTCCGTAAAAGAATCGGGAACTACGATGCGCCCTTGGCGCTAGCCGAGGATGCAAATGAAGGAGAGGTCTGGCCGTTGATTTCGCGGCGGACATATTCGAAGATATCGTCCGGCATCCCCAAAAAGATCTTGACAACCTCAGGATCAAACTGTCTTCCGGACCAGGCCTTGATCTCTGCCCGAGCCTCTGAAAGAGATCTGGCGGCACGATAGGGGCGATCAGAGATGATGGCATCGAGCGTATCGGCAACCGAGAATATGCGAGCGCCGAGAGGAATGTCATTGCCTTTCAGGCCTCGAGGATAGCCGGAACCGTCAAAGTGTTCTTGATGGGAGTAAACGATCTCGCAAGCCTCGGCGAGAAAGGGAATCTTCTTGAGCATCTGGTAGCCGTGATAGCAATGCTCGCGCATCACTTCTTTTTCGGCGTCGTCCAGCTTTCCGGGTTTCAGCAGAATGCGGTCGGGGATGGCAATCTTGCCGATGTCGTGAAGGAAGGCGCCGCGGGCGATCATATCAATTTGCTCGCGTGGTACTCCCATCGCTTTCGCGATTGCCATGGTGAAGGCCGTCACTCGCCTGGAATGGCCTTCGGTTTCGCGGTCTCTAAGATCGAGTGCGTCGCCTAAGGTTTCAAGAGTGATGTCATAGGAGCGCTCCAGGTCCGCCATCGCCTTTTGCAGTTGATCGGTGCGCGCTTCGACCAGAGACTCCAAGTTCGTTTGATAGATGCGATTCTCTACTTTGAGCCGCCGGTTTTCCAGTGCCCGCTTTACCGCGTTCAGCAACTGCTCGCGTTCGAATGGTTTGAGAAGATAGTCGTAGGCGCCATTACGGATGGCGGCCAGCGCCACTGAAATATCGTGCACCGCGGTAACCATCACCACCGGCATGTCGGGAAATTTTTCCTTCGTGCGTTCGAGCAATCCAATCCCGTCCAGATCCGCCATCATCAAGTCGGAAAGCATCAACTCAAACACATCGCCGGAATTCAGCAGGGCCAGAGCTTCCATGCCGGAAGCCGCTTGTTTACACGAGAAACCAGCGGCGATAAGGATGGCGCAGACAATCTCGCGGATTGCTTCTTCGTCGTCCACTACCAGAATGCGGTCGGGCATGGTTGTCTCAGGGATACTATCGGCGATTCTACCCTAGAGTTGAGATGCCGAAAGTAACCATCCAGGTCCGGAAAGACCATCGAGATCAGCCCAAAGCATGATATTCAGAAGCCAGGCAGTGTCACGTCCGAAACGCGGGCGTTCACTCCTACGTGATCCACCAATATGATCGCTTCCCTTTGGTCCGTTTGGAACACCGTGGTACAACCAGCCGTTTCCCGGTTGAAGCCCGGCGAGTTTGCGCTGCTGATTGTCCTGGCGGCGTCAGTACTCGTATTGTCGGTATTCCGCGAACGCCATCTTGCGGTCTGGACAGCCGCTTGGACTCTGCTCGTCACTTCTCGTCTGGTGGAGGCTCACGGCGCGGGAATGCAAATCCCGCAGCGCTATGTTCCTGCGGTCGAACAAGCCGCCTTCGTGATTGCAATGGGCCTGTTCGCCGGGGCGATCTTCGTTTATATAAAGGAACGGAATCTGCTCGCGCCGCTGGTTGCAGTTACCGTGAGCACTGCAGGTTTTGCCGTTGCCCGCGTTCTTCTTTGGCCCAATTCGTTACCTCTGCGGGTCGCTCTCGAAGTCTCTTATCGAATTATCCTCCTGACGGCTGCGATTGCCTTGCTAAACGCCCGCCGCGGCCGCCGTGAGATGGCGTCATGGATGCTCGCTGCGTTCCTCGTCGCCCAGCGTCTGCATTGGTCGCCCTTCACCGACCAGCTCCCAGCCGGAATCTTTACGACGCTCGATGTCGCCCTGGGGCTGAGCATCTTGCTAATCGTGTTTCAGGAAGCCCGCGCGCGTAACCAACGATTGAGTGTGCTGCGCGCTTTGACTGAGAGCATCGTCCTCGCGCAACAGCAGGGCGGCATGATGGATAAGGCCCTCGAGGAACTGCAGCGGTTGACCAAGTGCAAAGCAGCGTGGTTCCGGCTAATCGAGGGCGGGCATCTCGTAGCCACACACGCGGTGGGAGTTTCGCCGGAGTTCCTGCGCGAAATAGGAATCGCCGAAATAACCGCGGACGTTTCCCAGACGCTGGAACGGGGTAAACCTGAGATCGCGCGAAAAAATGGTGCGAACCCCGAAGATGAGCAACTGCTCAAGACGGAGAAAATCCGGCGTCTGTTGATGGTTCCCGTCCTCGGCAAAAAGGCGCCTATCGGATTGCTGATTCTAGCCAGCGATCGCGAGAGGAAACTGACCGCCGAGGAACTCGACTTCCTCGAAACCTGCGGCCGCCAGTTGGGAATCGCAGTAGAAAACTTCCGCTTGCTCGAACAGGTGCTGCGTTCGCAGCGGCAGTGGAGGAACACCTTTGATTCGGTTCACGACATCATCCTGGCGCACGATGCCGAGTTCCGGATCATCAAAGCCAATCAGATTTTGCTCGAACAGTTGGAACAATCGTCCGCCGACGTGATTGGCAGCACCTGTGAATCGGTACTGCCGCACGGCTTAGGAGAGTGGACGGGCTGTCCCTACTGCGCACGCGGTGGCGAAGAAATTACCGAAGGGGCCGACCCCTGCTTCGGCGGCTTCTCGCTGGTCTCCACTTCCTCCTACAGCGAGCAGGGCAGCAAACAAAAAGGTACCATCCACATCGTCCGCGACATCACAGAACGGCGCTCGGCGGAAGAAAAGTATCGTCTCCTGTTCGACCAGGTGCAGGAAGGCGTTTACGTGGCGATGCCTGGTGGTCGTTTGCTCGATTGCAACGACGCCTTTGTGAACATGCTGGGATATCAGCGCCGGGAAGATCTGCTGAACCTGAACCTCGATCAAGACATCAGGGTAGACGCCGCGCAGCGGGATGCGTTTCGTAAGGCCATCGACCAGCAGAACTACGTTCGCAACTTCGACGTGACCATGCGCCGGCAGAATGGCACGTTGCTGCTGGCCTCCGAAAGCAGCTTCGCCACTCGCGATGCGGCAGGAAATATCGAGCGTTATCAAGGTTTTGTTCTGGATGTCACGGAGAAGCGTCGCGCCGAAGACGAAATGCGCCGCCGTAACCGCGAACTCAATGCGCTGAACGCGATGGCGGTCGTGGCAACGCAATCCTTCGATCTCGATGAAATCCTCAACCTGACGTTGCGGCAGGTCGTTTCACTCTTTGGCGCGGAGAGCGGAGCCATCTATCTTTCCGACTCCGACGCTCCAACCTATCGCCGTCGCGCCGCCTGGGGGCCGCGCAGCCGCGATAAATCGCGCCCGGCAGAAATTAACTTTGCCGATGGATTTGGCGATCTGGTTATGCGTTCGCGGGCCGAAGTAATCACCGCCGAATATCTACCTCACCTCACCGGAGCGGTCGCGGACTTCATCCGTTCCAGCAGCGACGGCGCGTGGAGTTGGGTGCTGTTCTGGGGCAAGGACAGCCCCATTGGCATGATGGGACTGCGCAGCCACGTGGAGTATGAATATTCCAGCGGCGAAGAAAATCTGCTCGTGGCCATTAGCCGCCAGTTGGCTACCACCATCGAAAAAGTTCGATTGTACGAAGAAACCTGCAAGGCTTACGAGGACCTGCGGCGCACGCAGGAACAGCTTTTGCAGAGCGAGAAGATGTCGGCCGTAGGCCAACTGATCGCGGGCGTCGCGCACGAACTGAACAATCCCTTGACCGCGATTTTGGGTTACGCGCAGCTACTGGAGAGCGAAGGCTTGAACGAGCGCGCTCAAGACTACGTGGGCAAAATGTTCAAACAGGCGCAACGCACCCATCGGGTCGTGCAGAATCTGCTTTCCTTCGCCCGGCAGCGAAAGCCCGAGCGTTCGGAAGTCGACATCCGGAAGGTGCTGGAGGAGACTCTGGCCCTTCGCGACTACGATCTCAAAGTCAACCACATCGTCGTGGAAAAAGATTTGGGAGCCGAGGCCGCGATAGTGGTCGCCGATCCCCACCAGATCGAGCAAGTCTTCCTGAACATCATCAACAACGCCGTGGACGCCATCTTGGAAACCGGACGCTCCGGGAAGCTGAAGATTAACGTCTCCTGCGCCGGTGGCTTCGTGGCCGCACAGTTTGCCGATGACGGTCCCGGAATCAAGGATCCCAAGAGAATCTTCGATCCCTTCTACACCACCAAAAATGTCGGGAAGGGAACCGGGCTGGGCTTGAGCATCTGCTACGGAATCGTGAAGGAACACGGTGGCGACATCACGGCGCATAACGCTGCCGAAGGCGGCGCAGTGGTGGAAGTAAGGCTGCCGATCGCGGCGCCGGTCGGAGTCGTGCAGGAAGTGATCCCGGTAGCTCCACCAAAACGCGAAGGCGCCATCCAAGGCCGGGTGTTGCTGGTCGAGGAAGAGGAAGC
>DATEQW010000186.1:0-9597 GCA_035272245.1 Candidatus Sulfotelmatobacter sp.
ATCGCGATTGGATTGTGCGGATCTCTGGCAACAATCCGGCCCAGCCGCTGGCCAATGTCGCCCAGGTTCGTGCTCCCCGTAAGTCCGTACAGCAAGGACAAACCATAAGCGAAAATTCCTGAAGAAAATGCGCCGAGTAGCAGATATTTCAGCGCGGCTTCGTTCGACCGGCGATCGCGTCGCAAAAAACCCACGAGAACGTAGGTGGAAATCGCCATCAACTCCAGGCCAATGAAGATGAGTACGATGTCAAACCCTGCCGCCATGCACATCATGCCCACCACCGAGAGCAACATCAGGGCATAATATTCGCCGTGGTTTTCATGCTCGGTCTTCATATACTTCGCCGAGATGAGAATCGAAACCGCTGTGGCGGCCAGAAACAGATACCAGAAATAAATCGCGCAGCGGTCCACCAGCAGGGTGTCCATCATGCCAAGAGAACCCGCGGAAAACGATCGATTCAGCTGCATCCAATGCTGAATGTTCCATACGCCTTTGACGGCAAACAGCACTCCCACAAAAGCCAGGAGCGGGTTCACCCACTTCTCCTCGGCGGAGAGCATCAGGTCGATGAGCAGAATGCCCAGAGCGAATAACGTCAGCAGAGTGATGGGCAGGACCAGCAAGGGGTCGTTTGCGTTGAATTGGGAAAGAACGCCCACTATTTCTTCCCTTTCTCCGCCGGCACGGTGCGCGGACTGATCATGACGGTCGTGGCCGCAACCGGCGTGGTCGTCATTTCATGCTGGATGGCCGCATTCACCGCGTCGCTAGGCCGCTGCGCATGCACATTTGCCACGATCTGATTTACCGGTTGTTCGAGAATCTGGAAAAACGGCTTGGGATAGAGGCCGATCCAAAACGCCATGATGAGTAGCGGAGCAAAGGTCAGCACTTCGCGCGGGGTAAGGTCGTGCAACTTTTCGTTTTTCGGATTCGTCACTGTGCCGAAGAAGACGCGCTGGTAAAGCCACAGCAGATACGCAGCTGCGAGAACCACGCCGGGCACTGCCCATGCGCCCCACCGCCAGTTCTCCATGAACGTGCCTTGCAGAATGGTGAACTCGCCGACAAATCCGTTCAGCAGCGGCAGTCCCATCGAGGAGAGAAACATGATCATGGTGATGGTGGCATAGACCGGCATGACGTTCGAGATGCCACCGTATTCGGAGATTTCGCGGGTGTGGCGTCGTTCGTAGAGGATGCCGACGATCAAGAACAGTGCGCCGGTCGAGATGCCATGATTGATCTGCTGCAACACCGATCCACTCAAGCCCGCGGAGTTCAGCGCGAAGATTCCCAGCGTGCAGAAGCCGAGATGGCTGACAGAGGAATAAGCCACCAGCTTCTTCATGTCCTTCTGCATCAGCGAGACGAGCGCGCCGTAGATGATGGCGATAATCGAGAGAGTAATCATCCAGCCGCGGACTTTGGTGTGCATCAGCACGTCGGGAAAGAACGGCAACGAGAAGCGAATGAAGCCGTACGTTCCCATCTTCAGCAGAACGCCGGCCAGGATAACGGAACCGGCGGTGGGCGCTTCCACGTGGGCATCCGGCAGCCAGGTGTGGAAGGGGAACATCGGCACCTTGATCGCGAAGGCGAAGAAGAAGGCAAAGAAAAGTAAAGTTGCGATGGTCGGGCCGTAGGCCGGATCAGAATAAATCTTCGGCGCGGTCTCGTAGAGTGCGGTGAGGCTGAAAGTATAAATTCCGGTCAGCGCGTGATGGTGGAAATAGAGGAACAGGATTCCGAGCAACATCAGCACTGAGCCAGCCAGCGTATAGAGGAAGAATTTAATGGCGGCGTAGAGCTTGCGCGGACCACCCCAGATGCCGATCAGCAAATACATCGGAACCAGCATGGCCTCCCAGAAGACGAAGAAGAGGAAGAAATCGAGCGCCATAAAGACGCCGAGCATTCCGGTCTGCAGAATCAGGAACCAGATGTAGTATTCCTTGACGCGGTTATCGATGGCAGTCCAGGAGGAGAGGATCGAGATCCAGCCCAGCAGCGTGGTGAGCATGATGAGCAGGAATGAGATTCCGTCGATGCCGATCACGTAGCCGGCGCCGATGGAGGGGATCCAGTTGTTGGGCGTGCCTTCGATGAACTTGAAGCCGGGCTCGAAGCGCTGCGCCCAGAACATCGGCACCAGCGGCAGCGAGATCAGGAAGCCGCCCAGCGAGAAAAAATTAGCGATCCAGCGGACGGCGCTCTTGTTCTCCTTGGGAACAAACAAGAGCACAAGCGCGCCCAGGAGCGGCGTGAAGAGAATGATGGACAGTATGTGATTTTGCATGAAGTTCAGCTTCTAGCTTCTGGCTCCTAGCTCCTCCTGCCTGGCTGTTCGCGATTTGCTAGAAGCCAGGAGCTAGCAGCTAGAAGCTTTAGTGGTACACGTAATAAAACACAAACCCTACTAATCCCGCGGTCATCACCAGCGCATACCACTGGACCAGACCCCATTCCAGCAGCCGTGCCGGATAAGAAAGCATGCGCGCCAAAATAGCTGGACCGTTGACGCCGATGCCGTCGATGATCCATTTATCCCACCAACTGGAAATGGTCGCGGTCAGACGCGTAATCCAGCCTGCGGCGTTAACGGCTCCATCAATCACGTGGGTATCGAACCACGAGGATGCTTCGCCCAGTCCCATCACACCGAGACGAACGTCTCCCAGCTTGCGGCGGCCGGTGAAGACGTAGTCGTAGCCCTCATCCACGTAATACTTATGGAGGAGGAGATTGTAGCCGCGCGGAGAGGCGGCGGCGATGGGCTCGGTGTAACCCTTGTCAGCATTGTGATAGCTTCTCCAGGCCATGCCCCAGCCGAGGCCCGCA
The DNA here is from genome assembly GCA_035272245.1 of Candidatus Sulfotelmatobacter sp. Classification (GTDB taxonomy): domain Bacteria; phylum Acidobacteriota; class Terriglobia; order Terriglobales; family Acidobacteriaceae; genus Sulfotelmatobacter. The sequence goes on from DATEQW010000186.1 coordinate 2,848, forward strand.
GCTCCTAGAGATAGCGCCATTAGCAGCCACTCCGTGCTGGTATTCTTTTCTTCTTCCACACCTTGGACCAGCTGACCTGTTCTGCCTTCCACCTGAAGGACCCGAGCCTCGGGAGCGAACACGGGTTCAAGGAAGGCCGTGAACCGGTCAGAACCGCCGAGGCTGTGGGGCCAGCCCAAGAATCCCGCGAAGACGGCGCAGACCGCGAGCGCGACCAGTGGTGCTGTCATCGATACAGGAGACTCATGAATATGATGCTCAACCTCATGGCTCATGCGCGGGCGGCCATTAAAAGTCAGGTACATCAAGCGGAACATGTAAAACGCAGTCATCAAAGCGGTGACATAACCTACGCCCCAGAGTAGGCGATACGCGCCACCTTCCCGCGACCAAGCTTCCCAAAGGATGGCGTCTTTCGAGAAAAATCCAGCGAAAGGAAATATTCCCGCGATGGCCAACGTGGCGATAAACATGGTGCGGTGCGTGACCGGAATGCTATGGCCAAGGTCGCCCATGTTGCGCATGTCCTGCTCGCCGCTCATCGAGTGAATCACTGAGCCGGCGCCGAGGAAAAGCAGCGCCTTGAAGAACGCATGCGTGAATACGTGGAAGACGCCGGCGGCGAAGGCTCCAACCCCGAGCGCGAGAAACATGTAGCCAAGCTGCGAGATGGTGGAGTAAGCCAACACCCGCTTGATGTCATTTTGGACGAGGCCGATGGAAGCGGCGAAGATCGCGGTCAATGCACCGACGATGGCAACCGTCTTCATTGAGCTGGGCGCCAGCACAAACAAAGCGTTCGAGCGAGCCACCATGTAGACGCCCGCCGTGACCATGGTCGCCGCATGGATGAGTGCGGAAACGGGCGTGGGGCCTTCCATGGCATCGGGCAGCCAGACGTAGAGTGGAAGCTGCGCCGATTTGCCGCAGGCTCCCACGAACAGGAGCAACGTAGCGGCCGTGATGATGGGATCGCCGATTACGAACCGGCCACTATGCGCCATCTGCGTGACTTCGGTAAAGCGCAGCGAGCCGAAGTACCAGGCGATGAAAAACATGCCCAGCAAAAATCCGGCATCGCCGATGCGGTTCACGATGAATGCTTTCGCGGCGGCATCGCTTGCGGACTTGCGATGGAAGTAGAAACCGATCAGCAGATACGAGCACAGCCCCACGCCCTCCCAGCCTACGAACAGCAGCACATAGTTGTTGGCCAGGATCAGCGTCAGCATGGAAAACATGAAGAGGTTGAGGTATCCGAAAAAGCGGTAGTAGCCGCCTTCATGCGCCATGTAGCCGATCGAGTAAATATGAATCAGCATCCCCACGCCGGTAACGAACAGCAGCCAGACGCTGGAAAGCGGATCGAGCAGAAAACCAGCGTCCGCCTGAAACGCGGCCGGAGAGCCATCGTGGGTTGTGTAGTTCATGTGGCCCGTGTCGGTGCCGAGCCAGGTGTAGAGAATCGTCTGATAAGGCTGATGGTAATTCTCTGGCGCGGACGACCAGGTTGAATACTGCCGGACCGCGCCGCAAGCCATCACGAACGCGAGCACAATGGTCCCCACGCAAACAGCGCTGACCGTGGCCTTTTGCAGCCTTCGGCCGAAGAAGAACATTACTGTGGCGCCGAAGGCGGGAAGCAGCGGGATCAGCCAGATGTATTTTAGAAATAGCATTCAGCTCTCGAAATCAGCTTCTAGCTTCTGGCTCCTAGCTAAACTTCAGCCCTCAAGATCTGAGCCAGTGGCTAGAAGCTAGCAGCTTCCTTCCTACCACTTGAGCAAATTCACTTCGTCGATGTTCACCGTCTCCTTGTTGCGGAAGAAGGCGATCAGAATGCCGAGTCCGACCGCAGCTTCCGCGGCAGCATCGGTGATTACAAAAATGGCAAACACCTGGCCGTGCAATCCTCCCCATAGGCGCGAGAAGGCGACCAGGTTCAAGTTCACGGCGTTCAGTATCAATTCGATGGACATCAAAACAATGACCACATTGCGGCGGGTCAGCACGCCGATAACGCCGAGCAGGAACAAGGCAGCGCCGAGGACCAAATAATGTAGCGTCGTAATGTGCAGCATCGATTCCATAGCAGCTTCCAGCTTCTAGCTTCTTGCCTCTAGCTAAAAGCTAGGAGCTAGAAGCGGTTTTTCAGATTCTCTTCTTCGCCATCACCACCGCTCCGATGATCGCCACCAGCAGGAGTAGTGAGGCGATCTCGAAGGCGAACATGTACTGTCCGTACAACATCGTTGCTATCTGCTGGGTGTTATCGTTTTCCACCATCGGCAGCGCGTGCTCCGGAAAGATGTCCTTCCCTTTCGTGTAAACGGCGATAAACAATCCGCCGAGAGCCGTGGCCGCAACGATCCCGACTACCCACTGGCTATTGAATTGCCGCTCCTTCATCGAGCGGTCGATGCTGACCAGCATGATGACGAACAGGAAAAGCACCATAATTCCGCCGGCATACAGAATGATTTGCACGCCAGCGACGAACGGCGCATAGAGCATCAGGTAAATCGAAGCCTGCGCCAGCAGCGTCACAATCAGCGCCAGCGCCGAATGCACCGGGTTCTTGCGCGTAATCACCAGGATGCCCCCGATGAGCATGATCCCGGAGAGCAAGTAAAAGAAAAATGGTGTGGCTACGGGTGCCATATCTTTTCTTGAAGCAGCGCTACACTGGCCGTCAGAATCAGAACGCCCAAGCCCAGCGGCAGAAGGACCTTCCATCCCATCCGCATGAGCTGGTCGAAGCGATATCGCGGGAACGTGCCACGATACCAGATATAGAGGTACATGAATCCGGCAACTTTCGCCGAGAACCAGAAAATGTCCTGAATGCGGGTGCTCACAACCGGAATAAACAGAATCAGACCAATCAAGCCGAGGACGACGCCAAATCCCGCGAGGCCGATGGTTTGCACTCGAAAAAGCGGGTGCTTCGGCATCCGGACCGTGTTGTAAAAACACATCGCCGCGAAGAGTAGAAACGTGATGCCCGGAAAGAGAGCGAAGACCTGATCCCAAATGTGGCCGCTAAGCATATTCGGGAACGGTCGCAGCCAACCACCAAGCCAGAGTGTGACTGCGATAGAAGAGACGGCGATCATGGCGGAGTATTCGGCCAGGAAGAATAATGACCAGCGGAAGCCGCTGTATTCGGTATGGAAGCCGGCGGTTAATTCGGATTCGGCCTCGGCCAGATCAAAGGGTGCGCGATTGGTCTCGGCGACCATAGCAACCGCAAAAATGAAAAAGGCGATCAGTCCCAAGGGAAAGAATTTGAAGATGAACCACTCGCCTTGCGCCTGCTGAGCCTGAACGATGCCAATCATGCTGAGCGTTCCGGTTCCCTCGGCGTTGAGGCTGGTCATCAAAATGGCCGAAACCACGGCCAGTCCCATGGCAACTTCATACGACACCATCTGGGCGCTGGAGCGCAGCGCGCCGATCAGCGGATAGTGCGAGTTGGAAGCCCAGCCCGCCATCACGATCCCCAACACGCTCAGCGAAGAAACACCGAGCATAAAGAGGATGCCAATGTTCATGTCTGTAATAGCATGCGTGGGCCCAAACGGGACCACCACAAACACGGTAAAGGCCGCGAGCACCACGATGAACGGGGCCACCCAGAAAATAAGCCCATCGGCCTCGGCGGGCATGATGTCTTCTTTAAGCAGGAGTTTGAGGGCGTCTGCGATAGGCTGCATCAAGCCGTGCGGACCCACTCTCATAGGACCGAGACGCACCTGCATGTGAGCCAGGATTTTTCGCTCGAGCCAATTCATCGCGATGACAGCGACCGAGAGCCCGACGAAAACCAGCAGGATATAGACCAGCACCCAGAACATGTTGCCCGCAGCTCCCGGCGTCTGGCTGCTGGTGAGGTAGGACTGGATGTATTGGACGACCTGCCCCATCAGCGATCCACCTCGCCGAGAACGATGTCGAGCGTGCCGATCACGGCGATCACGTCGGCCACAAGTTGTCCGCGGCACATCAGATCGAGAGCCTGTAGATTCACGAACGAGGGCGGACGCACACGCACACGATAGGGCTGAGTGGAACCATCGCTGACGATGAAGTACCCCAGCTCCCCTTTCGGCGCTTCGATGGAGTGATAGACCTCGCCCACTGCCGGTTTCATGACCTTAGGAACTTTAGCGATAATCGGGCCTTCGGGAATTGCATCAATGGCTTGCTCGATGATGCGTACCGATTGCCGCATCTCGACCATACGGACCAGATATCGATCGTAGGTGTCGCCGTTCTGCCCGGTCGGAATGTCGAAATCGAAATTCTTGTAGTTGGCGTAGGGCTGCGCCTTACGCAAATCCCACTTCACGCCGCTGGCACGCAGCACGGGTCCAGTAACGCCGAGCGCGATGCAATCTGCTCCCGAAATTTTCCCGACATTCTTGGTACGCTCAACCCAGATTCGATTCGTAGTGAGCAGTTCCTCGTATTCGTCGATCTTGGGCCGAAAGAAATTGAGGAAATTCTTCACGTCCTTTTCGAAGCCGGCGTAGGTTTCATACTGCAGGCCGCCGATGCGGAAGGCATGCGTAGTCAGGCGCGCGCCACAATATTTCTCGTAGATCTTGAGGATCTCTTCTCGATCGCGGAAGGTGTAGAACAGCGGCGTGATGGCGCCGATATCGAGAGCATGCGTGCCCAGCCAGAGCTGGTGGCTGGCGATGCGGTTGAGTTCGGTCAGAATTACGCGAACATATTGCGCTCGCGGTGGCGCCTCGACATTGAGCAGCTTCTCGACAGTTTCACAATAGCCAAGCCCGTTCGAAACCGCAGCCACGTAATCCATGCGATCGACGTACGGATTGAACATCGTATACGTGCGATGCTCGCCTATCTTCTCGACGCCGCGGTGGAGATAGCCGATCACACATTCCAGACCGAGAACCTTTTCTCCGTCGAGGCGCAAGATCACTCGCAGCACGCCGTGCGTGGCGGGATGCTGCGGGCCCATATTGATGACCAGTTCGTTCGCATCAAGAAACGGCTTCTCGGGAGTTTCGAGATCGAGATTCGAGAGCGAAGTGTTCCGGTCGGTCATTCTGTTTTCACTGGCCGCTTTCAATCCCAAGGTTGATCTGCACCCACTCGTTATCCTGCTGCAGGATGCCGTAATCCTTGCGCAGAGGATATCCCTTCCATCCGTCGGGCAGCAGAATGCGCTTCAAGTCGGGATGCCCATCAAACTTGATACCGAACATGTCGAACACTTCGCGCTCCAGCCAATTGGCGGTCGGCCAGATGGGAACGGAACTGGGCAAGCTCTCCCCATCTAAAATTCGCGCGGTCACCCGAATGCGCTCGTTGCGCGCAAAGGAATACAGCACCCAGACGAGGTCGAACTGTTTTTCGCGCTTTGGGTAATGCACTGCCGTGATGTCAACGCAGTAGTCGAATTGCTCTTCGTTGCGCAGAACCTGCAGAATCTCGGGAATCAGCGAGCGATCGACCACCATGTAGTTCTGCCCGGCGTAGGTTAGCGCCTCGATGCCAGACCCGTACATCCCCTTGAACTTCGCAATCATCGGCGAATCCCAGGGAACCGGAGCGGGGGCCGCTGCCTTCGCAGCCGCCGCGGGCTTGGCTGCCGGAGTCGATCCAGGCGCTGCAGCTGCAGGTTTTGCTGGAATTGAGGGTGTTGGAGGTGCGGCTGGAATTTCAGTAGAAGTCTTGGTGTCGGGTTGAACGGAGCCGGAAGCAGTTGCTTTCACGCCGCCGGGAACGGCTGGTTTGTCCGCCGTCGGCTTCGGATCACCTTCCGGCGGCGGTGTAGAGGGCGATTTGATTTCGTCCGGCATTAGCGGCGAAGGCGCAAACCTCAAGCTCGCAGGGTTTCGGAGAGAACGATAATTTTTATCAGCTTGAGCATGCGGTGTCAACGACGCGGGTCACAAAAAATGGTCCGCTGCTTTTTCCACAAACGCCGATCTTGCCTGCTACGCGCGCGATTTCGCCTGATAAGACTCGATCAAGTCGCGGATGCGTTGCGCGTCCTTCTTGCGATGGCCGTGACTGGTGATGGGATCGGTGCCGCCGGTGGATTCAATCCGAATCTCTGCCCAAAGTACGCCAGTGGAAATGTGAACCGAAGCAATTTTCGACATGGCAATGCTCTCGTCGTTGCTGCCAAACCAGCGCGACTTTACACGGCTCACGCGCAGCGGACTGACGACCAGGCGAGTGGGAAAAAGAAAATTACCCTGAGTCCAGCGGCTGGCGGTAAAGGTCTCGGCCAATGACTCAGTATCAGGCGCGGGAGGAGTTACACCCATTCCAGCGCACCTTTTTGCCAGACCCAGATGTAACCGACGATCAAGATAACGAGGAAGATGAGGATCTCGACGAATCCGAAGACTCCGAGGGCCTTGAATTTTACCGCCCAGGGAAACAAGAAAATGGTTTCCACATCGAAGACCACGAACAGGATCGCGATAATGTAGTAGCGCACCGTATAACGGCCGCGCGCATTGTCGATGGGATCGATGCCGCATTCGTAAGGCATCAACTTAGTCTTGCTCGGATTCTCTGGCCGGACGAGCTTGAATAACCACAGGGTTGGCGGGAGAGTCGCTACTATCACTGCGATGAAGATGAAGATTGGGACGTAATTTTGCGGCATCGGGCGCCTCGCGCGACTTAATCGCTCGCGCAACTGTCGAGCACGCAATCTTACCGCCGATCACGGACGACTTCAAGAACAGATGTTTGCGG
>DATEQW010000187.1:0-34776 GCA_035272245.1 Candidatus Sulfotelmatobacter sp.
CCCGCGATCAACACCACTGCGGATGGCAGCTTATATTTTTCCATCCTCGATTTGGCGAAATGGGATGCAGCCTTGTATACGGAGAAACTCCTGAAGGCTTCCAGCCTCGACCAGATGTGGACACCGGCAAAATTGAACAACGGCCAACCTAACAAAGACGGCTATGGGTTTGGCTGGTTCATCAGCGAGCGCCACGGACACCGGGTGATCGGGCACGACGGCGCATGGCAGGGATTCAAGACTGCAATCGACCGCTACGTGGATGATCGGCTTACGGTCGTGGTACTGGCGAATCTGGCGGGGGCTAGACCGGGGGAAATCGCGCAGCACGTGGCTGAGATATACCTAGCCGAAGCGAAGAACTCAACGGAACAAAAATGAAATCGCTCAACGTAGCTCGACTTCCATTTGCATTCCGTGTTTTGGGCGGAGCGTAATGAGCGGCTGAGGCTCCACGCGATGCCCCGCGACCAACCGCAGTTTCCATTTTTGCGCGAGTGTGGCCAGAATCAGCACGCCTTCCATCCAAGCGAAGGATTCTCCGATGCATTGGCGAGCGCCGGCTCCAAATGGAAAATAGGTAAATTTTGTGCGCCGCGCTTTGCCTTCCGGCGAAAATCGATCTGGATTGAAAATTAGAGGATCCGGGAAAAACCTTGGATCGCGATGCGTAATGAACTGGCTGATCAGCACGGTAGTTCGCGCGGGCAGAAAATAATCCCCCAGAGCGAAATCGTTGCGAGCGTAACGGCCCATGGCCCACGCCGGCGGATAAAGACGCAGCGACTCTGCCATCACGTTTTCTGTGTAGCGCAGGCTCGGAACATCTTCAACAACGGGAAGCCTGCCTTTGAGTACCTCACCCACTTCATTGTGAAACTTCGCTTCGCACTCTGGATTCTGCGATAGCATGTACCACGTCCACGACAGCGCATTGGCAACGGTCTCGTAGCCTGCGAGAAAGATGGTGATCACCTGATCGCGCAACGACTGTCGCGACGCCTCGTCGTTGGCGGGCAAGGCCGCAAGCATGAGATCCAGCAGGCTTCCTCGATCAAGACCGCTTCGCTGATGGGCGTCGATTATGCGAGCATCGATCATTCGATAGACCACGGCGTCGATTCGCTTGCGCGCCCTCACGAATGCGGCCAGGCCCGGTGGCCGCAAGTGCACCAGCCACTCCGCTGCTGGCAGCATCACCAGAAAATTGTAGAGGCCCATGATGCGGTTGATTGCGGCCGCCAGCTCATAGACTTCCTGGCGCAAATCAGTTGCAAACAAGGTGCGCGCCACAACGTTGAGCGTGAGACGCATCATGTCGGCAGCGATATCACGCCGTTCCCCCACACGCCATGAATCGCGGATGTGTGCGGCCTCTTCGACTATGGTGGCGGCGTATTCGCCGATGCGTTGCCGGTGGAATGCCGGGTGCGCGGCCAAACGCTGGGCGCGGTGAGCAGCCCCTTCGCTGGTGATCATGCCTTCCCCAAGCAGCATCTTGGTACGTTGCACCGTGCGTTCCTTGATGAAATTATCGTTCTGCACCACCAAGACTTCGCGGATGTACTCCGGATGGTTCAGAAAGACAATGTGGTGAGGGCCGATCTTGTAGTGCGCAATGTCGCCATAGGTCCTGGCGAGATGCTGGAAGAGAAAAATGGGATTTGCGGGACGAAACTTACGCAACGCGAACCACAGAAGATTGCGCTGGAAACCGGGCGGAAAGCGGTAGTTACCTTGCTTCTGAGAACTGCCCGCCCCAACTCGGCCCACCGCTGTCGCCATTGCAATAGTTTACCCTGCCAGCATCACAGTTCCACGAACGGGCTCAACTCTATTTTCTATTTCTGCAATAGATCAAGCGCTGCCAGAACATCTTCGCTGTGCCGGCCGGAATCCACACTGGTATAGGCTCTTGCAACTCTTCCTCTTGGGTCGATCAGAAAAGTATGCCGCGCTGCGAACTTTGCCACCCCCAGATTGGTGAGTGAACCATACTCCTTGCTCACTTTGCCATCGCTGTCGGCCAACAGCTTAAAGTTCAAACCTTCCTTCGTGCAAAACTTCTTGTGCGAATCCACGCTATCGACGCTCACGCCCAAGACCACGGAGTTGCGTTCATCGTACTTCGATTGATCCACCTGGAAGTTGTGGGCCTCGCGCGTACATCCGGGAGTCTGATCCTTGGGGTAAAAATAGAGGACCACCCATCTGCCGCGGTAGTCTTTCAGGTTGACCGACTTCCCTTCCTGCGAGAATAGGGTGAAGTCGGGGGCGATGCTTCCCGGGGCTGGAGTGGCGCGAGAACTCGACAAGAGGCGCGGAAGAAAGAATATAGCGGCCACGACGATCACGATTAGTGCGGGAAGCAGAATCTTCACCATTAAGGCCTCCTCATGACGTTGAGCATTCTAGAACGTTTGGAGCTCCGACCTTGGTCCAGCAAGATTTCGGATAATTGCATATCATAGATAATTCAGCAAAATCAGACGGAGAGTTCAGACGTGGCTCAGACGGAAACGGACGGTCAAGAGGTATTGGAAACCCGCGAGTGGGTTGACTCACTGGACTATGTGCTGTCCAAAGGAGGCCCGGTGCGCGCGGGAAGATTACTCCAGCAGCTCGCGCTGCACGCTCGGCGTGCCGCTGGGGTGAATCTTCCTTTCTCGGCGACCACGCCTTACCAGAACACAATTCCGTCTCAGCAGCAAGCGCCCTTCCCCGGGAGTCAGGAGATGGAGCGCCGCATCAAGAGCCTGGTCCGCTGGAATGCTCTGGCCATGGTGGTGCGCGCCAACAAGATTCAGGAGGGCATTGGCGGGCACATTTCGACGTTCGCTTCGGCGGCAACTTTGTACGAAGTCGCCTTCAATCATTTTTTCCAGGCCCAGACTGAGAGCGGCGATCGCGACATCGTTTATTTTCAAGGTCACGCCGCGCCGGGGATTTACTCGCGCGCTTATCTCGAAGGCCGCATTCCGAAAGAGAAGCTGGAAAACTTCCGCCGCGAACTGAAGCCTGGCGGCGGGTTGAGTTCTTATCCTCACCCATGGTTAATGCCGACTTTCTGGGAGTTTCCCACGGTCTCGATGGGGTTGGGCCCGATCCAGGCGATCTATCAGGCACGTTTCATCCGGTATCTGGAGAATCGCGGACTGAAGCAGGCTACTGGCGGCAAAGTATGGGCATTCATGGGCGACGGCGAAATGGACGAGCCGGAAGCGCTTGGCTCGATCACACTCGCTTCTCGCGAAAATCTGGACAACTTGATTTTCGTAGTGAACTGTAACTTGCAGCGCCTGGACGGCCCGGTGCGCGGCAACGGGAAAATTATTCAAGAGCTTGAGGCTATTTTCCGCGGTGCCGGATGGAACGTCATCAAATGCATATGGGGATCGGATTGGGACAGCCTGATTCGCGCGGATCGCGACGGACTGCTCGTGAGACGTCTGGGAGAAATCAGCGACGGACAATATCAGAAATATTTTGTAGAAAGCGGAGCCTACTTTCGGCAGAACTTGTTTGGCACTGATCCGCGGTTGCTCAAAATGGTGGAGCACCTATCTGACGAGCAATTGGCGCGGATGCGCCTGGGCGGCCACGATCCCATCAAGGTACACGCGGCATACCGTGCGGCGGTCGACCACGAGGGCTCTCCGACAATCATTCTGGCCAAGACCATTAAGGGGTACGGGCTCGGCGAAGCGGGCGAAGGCAAGAACATTACTCACCAGCAGAAAAAACTGAATGAAGAAGAGCTGGAGATGTTTCGGTCGCGCTTTGGAATTCCGATTCCGGACGAAGAACTGCAGCACGCACCGTTCTACCGTCCCTCCGACGACAGCGCTGAAATCAAGTATATGCAGGCACGGCGGCAACAACTCGGCGGCTACATGCCGACGCGCAAAGTGCGTGCCACACCGCTCAAGCCGGTGCCTGATTCGTATTTCGAAGAATTCTACAAAGGCACGGACGGACGCGAAGCCTCAACCACGATGGTTTTCGTCCGACTGCTGGGGAAACTGCTGCGCGATCCGGAGGTAGGCAAACTGATCGTGCCGATTATTCCCGACGAAGCTCGCACCTTTGGAATGGAGGCTTTGTTCCGCCAGGTGGGGATCTACTCCAGCGTGGGACAACTCTACGAACCCGTCGATATGGACACGCTCCTTTATTACAAGGAAGCGAAGAACGGGCAGATTCTGGAAGAAGGAATAACCGAAGCCGGCTCCATGTGCTCGTTCATCGCCGCGGGCACGGCCTATGCCAACCACGGCATCAATACGATTCCCTTCTTTATCTATTATTCGATGTTCGGATTCCAACGCATCGGGGATCTGATCTGGGCTGCGGCTGATATGCGCTGCCGCGGATTTCTGGTTGGAGGCACGGCGGGACGAACCACGCTGGCCGGCGAGGGTCTGCAGCATCAAGACGGCCACAGCCACGTTCTGGCTCTGCCGGTTCCCAATCTGCTGGCTTACGATCCAGCGTTCGCATACGAGATCGCCATTATTATTCAGGATGGCATCAAGCGGATGTACGTGGATCAGGAATCGATTTTCTATTACCTCACCGTGACCAACGAGCCGCTGCCCATGCCCGAGATGCCGAAAGATGGGAACGTCCGCGAAGGCGTATTACGCGGGCTTTACCGCTTCAAGACAGCGGACACACCCGATGCCAAGCTGCGTGCCCAACTTCTAGGCAGCGGAACCATCATGTATGAGGTATTGAAGGCGCAGACCATCCTCAAGGAACAGTATGGAGTAGCTGCCGATGTTTGGAGTGTGACCAGCTACAAGGAACTGTATCGCGACGCGAACGATTGCGAGCGCTGGAACATGTTGCATCCTGGCGACGCGGCGAGAGTGCCCTTCGTAACTCAGGTTCTGAAGGATGCGCCCGGGCCGTTCATCGCTGCATCTGATTACATGAAGGTGCTTCCGGAATCCCTGGCAAAGTGGGTGCCAGGGCAACTCGTTTCGCTCGGAACCGATGGCTTTGGCCGTAGTGAGAACCGTGTGGCTCTGCGCGATTTCTTCGAAGTGGATGCCAAGCACATTGTGCTGGCAACGCTGGGCGCGCTGGCTCGGGAAAAGAAAATCGGGGCGGAAGTGCTGAAGAAGGCGATCGGGGACCTAGGTATCAATTCCGAAAAGCCAAATCCGGCTACAAGCTAGGCAAATGTCGCGGATACCGTCGAAGAATTAAGGAATGGAATCAGTGATCGAATTCAAACTCCCCGCACTCGGTGAAAATATTGAACAGGGTGACCTGGTGCGCCTGATGATCACGCCCGGAGCGGCGGTGAGCGAGGGCCAGGCGGTGATGGAACTCGAAACCGATAAGGCGGTCGTGGAAGTGCCTTCGTCGGTAAGCGGAACAGTAAAGGAAATTCTGGTTAAAGAAGGCGAGAAGATAAAAGTTGGCCAATTGGTTTTCACTGCGGACAGCAACGGGGCCGCTGCTCCAGTCGCTGAAAATCCGCACCCTGCCGAATCTGCGGCCGCAGTCGAAAAGCCGCAACCACCGGCTCGAACAGCACCTGACCATCGGCCAGCACCGCAACGAACACGATCGACCGACGCTCCTCCGGCCAGCGAGTTTCGCCTGCAGGAACTAGGGGAAAATATTTCGCAGGGCGATCTGGTGCGGTTGATGATTGCTCCCGGCGCCAAAGTTTCCGAAGGCCAACCGGTGATGGAGCTTGAAACGGACAAAGCGGTCGTCGAGGTTCCATCGTCAGTCACCGGCGTTGTGAACGAAGTCAAAGTGAAAGAGGGCGAAAAGATTAAAGTTGGCCAGGTGATTTTCACACTGCAAGGTGCGCCCACTTCGCCAGCGGAGATCACTCGCCCCCGGCGCCTACCGGTTGAGCACGTCTCCGGGCAGCATGGCGCGCGGCTCGCATTCCAGGCCGCAATTCGCGCGGAGGGCAAGACCGAAGAGCAGGCGCTGCCTCCCGACCAGCCGATGCCGCGTCCCGCGGCCTTCTCCATGCCGATCCAGCTAGGCAAGGTCGCTGGAACTGAACATCGGGAAGCCGTTCCTGCGGCTCCGCACACGCGCCGTCTCGCGCGGGAACTCGGTGTTGATATTTACGAGGTCAAGGGAACGGGCCCCGGCGGACGGATCAGCGAAGACGATGTAAAGGCGCACGCCAAGGCTGCGCTCGTGGCGATGGCAACTGCCGCACAAGCCCCGGCCCGCGCCGGACATTTCATTGCGCCCAAGTTGCCCGACTTCGCCAAGTGGGGAAAGATTGAGCGCGTGTCCATGCGCGGAGTGCGCCGCAAGACTGCTGAACATGTCGCGGAATCGTGGAACACAATTCCCCATGTCACGCAGCACGACCGCGCCGATATCACCGAACTTGAACATCTAAGGGCACGGTTCGCTCCCAAGGCCGAACAAGCCGGCGGCAAGATGACCGTGACTGCGATTGCTCTGAAAGTCTGCGCCGCAGCGCTTAAAGTATTTCCACAGTTCAACGCCACCATTGATATGGAGAGGGAAGAAATCATTTACAAGCAGTACATCCATATTGGGGTCGCCGCCGATACCGATCGCGGCCTGCTGGTGCCTGTCATTCGCGACGTGGACAAGAAAAATATCGTCGAACTGGCTGTTGAGCTGTCACAACTCTCACAGAAAGCGCGCGACAAGAAGATCACGGTCGCCGACATGGAAGGCGGGACGTTTACCATCACCAACCTGGGCGGAATCGGCGGTACGGCGTTTACCCCGATCGTCAATCATCCTGAAGTCGCTATTCTTGGCCTTTCACGGTCGCGCATGGAACCGGAATGGATTGGAGGAAAGTTCGAGCCGCGGCTGATCCTGCCGCTCTCGCTCTCCTACGATCATCGTCTGATTGATGGCGCGGACGCGGCGCGTTTTCTGCGCTGGGTCGCGGAGGCCTTCGAGCAACCCTTCCTGCTTTCCGTTCAAGGATAACGGGCAGTGCGCGAGCGGAAATCCTAACGAAAGTCATTTCATGAACGAAACTCTCCATCAAGATCACGCAGGAACACCGGAAGTGAATCAGAAGCTTCGAATCGCCGTAGTCGGCGGAGGACCGGGTGGATACGCCGCGGCGTTCCTCGCCGCTGATCTCGGCATGCAGGTCACGCTGATCGATCCCGAGGTTAATCCAGGCGGAGTCTGCCTTTACCGCGGCTGCATCCCTTCGAAAGCGCTTCTTCATGTCGCCAAGTTAATCGAGGAATCGCAGCAGTCCAAGAATTGGGGCATCGAATTTCCTCCCGCAAAGGTTGACCTGGGACGGCTGCGCGCCTGGAAGGAAGGCATTGTGAAGAGGCTCACCGGCGGACTCGGGCAGCTCTCCAAGCAGCGTCACGTGGAATACATCCAGGGCCGTGCAGCGTTTGAGAATTCCACCACACTGAGAGTCCGCAAAGCGGATTCTACCGAGGCGGCCCTCAGCTTTGACCGCATCATTATCGCTACGGGTTCGCGCCCAGCCATTATTCCGGCTCTTAAATTGGATTCTCCGCGAATGATGGACTCTACCGGAGCGCTCAATCTGGAAGATATCCCGGCCAGTCTTCTGGTGGTAGGCGGCGGATATATCGGATTGGAACTTGGTTCGGTCTATGCCGCGCTGGGTACGCGCGTAACGGTAGTAGAAATGCTGCCTGGCTTGCTTCCCGGGGCGGATCGCGATTTGGTTCTTCCCTTGCACAAGCGTTTGGAAAAGATGTTCGAGGCAATTCTGCTAAACACGACTGTCGCTTCACTTAAAGAGGAGGGCGCTGGAATCCGTGCTACGTTTGAGGGCGCCTCCATACAAGAGAAAGATCGCGAAAAGCTTTTTGATCGCGTTCTTGTATCGGTGGGGCGCAAGCCGAATTCAGAAATACCTGGGCTTGAAAAGACGCAGGTGCAGGTAAACGCGCGAGGATTTATCGAAGTGAACAAACAGCTACAGACCACTGACCCGTCCGTCTTTGCCATCGGCGACGTGGTGGGCGAGCCCATGCTGGCGCACAAAGCGATGCATGAAGGCCGCGTTACCGCAGAAGCCATCGCCGGACAAAAGGTCGCCTTCGAGCCCAATGCAATTCCGGCGGTGGTTTTCACCGATCCGGAAGTTGCCTGGTGCGGTCTCACCGAAACTCAGGCAGAGAAAGAAAAGCGCGAAATCAAGGTTGCGAAATTTCCCTGGGGCGCGTCGGGCCGCGCCATCACGCTCGACCGTCCCGAGGGAATGACGAAGCTAATCGTCGATCCGCAGACGGAGCGCGTGCTGGGCGTAGGCATTGTCGGCGTTGGCGCTGGCGAACTGATCGCCGAGGGCGTTCTCGCCATCGAGATGTGTGCCCTGGCCAGCGACGTCGCCATGACAATTCATCCCCACCCCACGCTTTCAGAGACCGTGATGAATTCCGCGGAGGTCTTCTACGGCACCAGCACCGATGTGTACCGGCCGAAGCGCGGATAATCCAGATTTCGATCGCGAACGAAGCGCCTGCTGCCTCTGAGTTTCCGCGTCGGCGAAAAACGCCACGCTACGCGATTGGCGGCGAGCCAGTTCCGCTACAATAAAATCTCACTTGCCGAAGTTGCGCATCCGTCGCACTCGGCTGCCCGCACCGATCCGGGCGCGAAAGAAACCCATGTCGAATTTCTTTAGAGGAATTGTCTTTTTCGTCGTTAGCCTCACGGCATGTTTACCCGTCACGGCTCAGAGCGCGCTCAGCCAACTCCTGCAATCGCCTGCGCCGGCGAGCAATTCCTCCAAGACTCCGGCGGACCCGCTGGGCCGCGACACGCCCTATGGAACGGTTTTCGGATTCTTGCAGGCGGCGCAAGCGGGCAACTACAGCATCGCAGCGCAATACCTGCAGATGAGTTCCTCGCGACGCCAGACCGAAGGCGAAACCGTTGCGCAGGATCTGAAAGAGGTGATGGACCGGGCGTATTCCGGCAGCCTGAAAAATTTGAGCACCCAGCCCGAAGGCACACTGCAGGAAGGCGTTCCCCCGGGTCGCCAGAAATATGGAACGATATCGTCTGGCGATGTTGAGACAGACCTTGAGCTCGTCCGGGTTACTGATCCCAGCGCTGGCAAGATCTGGCTCATTTCCTCTGACACTCTGGCAAAGATCCCCGAACTCTACGACCAGGTTCAGGCGCGGCAGGTAGAGACGCGTTTACCGCAATGGCTGGTGAAGCATGATCTAGCGGGCATGCCGGTGTGGCAATGGCTGGCTTTGCTGCTGATGATTCCCGTGGCAGCGGGTGCGGGGTGGCTGCTTCTCGTGGTGCTGCAAATCCCCGTGCGCTGGTGGGCACGGAGACACGGCCACACTGAACTGGAATCACGCTCAGTTTCCGGGCCGGCATGGTTGCTCGTCGGTACCGCGATTCACCGGATACTGGAACGCTACCTAGGGATGCCGCTACTGCAACGGCACTATTACTACCAGTTCATCGAGGTCGCGAGCATTATCGGCGCCAACTGGATTCTTTGGCGCGTGATTCGCTGGTTCTTGCAGCGCGTACGCAACCGAGCTCTGGCCCGTGGCCACTCCGGCACAGGATCCCTGATGTTGCTCGGCGAGCGGATCATCAAAGCGGTAGTCGTTGTCATGGCCATTTTCCTCGTGCTAGGTGTGCTGGGCTTCAATCTGAGCACAGCGCTGGCAGGGGTCGGCATTGGGACCCTGGCCGTTGGCTTTGGCGCACAACAGACGATCGCGAACCTGTTCGGCGGTGTCTCCGTACTGGGTGATGAAGTCATTCGTGTCGGGGACGTTTGCAAGTTCGGCGACCGCACAGGAACAGTCGAGGACATCGGCCTGCGCTCCACTCGCGTGCGTACGGAAGAGCGGACGCTGTTGGCGATTCCCAATGGCACAGTGGCGACTATCAACGTCGAGAATCTGAGCCGGCGCGATAAGATGCTCTTCAAAGCAGTGTTGGGCCTTCACCTCGATACGTCAGCCGATCGCCTTCGCTCTGTGATTGCCGAAATCCGTCGCGTGCTGAGCAGCAACGCGAAAATCGAAAAAAACACGGTTCGCGTGCGACTGATTGAGCTCGGCGCCACCGCACTTAATGTGGAACTGGTCTGTTACATACTGACGCGGGACTTCGAGGAATTTGCCGCTGTTCGGGAAGATGTCCTGCTGCACATCATGAATCTGGTGGAAGATTCCGGAGCCAGCCTCGCGTCTCCTTCGCAAACACTCTATTTGAGCCAGGATTCGGGCTCCGACAAAGACAAGACTAAGGCTGCCCTCAAACGAATGAGCGGCTCAGGCCAAGGCGAACAGCCAGATTCCGCGAACCCGCGCGACGAGAAGCGAGAGTAACAGAAGAAGTCGGAGAAGAAGGTTAGGGCTTTGCGCGCCGCGTCAACCAAAGAAGAAAACGGTGCGTCGGAAAATACACGGCGGCGGGAACGATCGTCAGGTAAGCCAACAGATACAAGAGCCCTGGAACGACGTGCTGTTCATGAAAGAAAGGCCCACGGGCCCAGTTGACGTCATATTGCGGCCGCCAGAAGTAATTAATCGGAATCACGATCCACGCAGTCAGCGTCTGGTATTTCCAACCTCGCGGGTCATAACCCACGCGCCAAATCGCCCACAACAGCAATGGCGGCGTGACTACGTGAAACAGACTCAGCAAGCGAATGGCCAACGGAATGTGCGAATCGAACATATATTCCGTACCACCGATCAGGTGACGCCGGCTTACCAGAGCTCCGGCAAGATCGACGGTGAACAAGGTCTGGAACAACAGCAGGCCGCTGGCTTGCCAGGAAAATATCAGCGGACTTTCCAGCCAAAGACCTGCAGCAATCAAGAGATTGCCGAGATCGCAGAAGAAGAGAAAATTCTGCAAACCGTACTGCCGCCAGTACAGAGGTATCCACAGGATCACACAAGCAGTCCAGGCAACCTTGAGCCAGAGTGGGATGCGCATTCCACTGCATTTTAAGCGTTGAAATAACCTGGTGGTACAAGGCCTAAAACTCGCGTCTGGCAAGGCCAAAGCGGCCTAACCGGAATTACCACCGTAACTTGATGCGGCTTACGGGTGTACCTACGATGAACCTAATATGGGTTACCAAGCACTCCTCTTTTGTCCCGATGAGAAGACGGCTCGCACCGTGACGCAGGTTCTGAGCGAGTTGGACTTCGCCGTGGTTCCCTGTACCGAACCTTTTGCCGCGGTGAAAAAGTTGATGGGCGAGCGCTTTGATGCAGTAGTAGTGGACTGCGACAACGAGCAGAACGCTACATTGCTCTTCAAGAGTGCGCGCAATTCGCCCAACAATCAGTCGGCGTTGGCTGTCGCCGTGGTCGAGGGACAAGCGGGGGTAGCGAAGGCTTTCCGTATCGGCGCAAACCTGGTTCTCACCAAGCCTATTAACGTAGAGCAGGCGAAGGGCACATTGCGAGTCGCCCGAGGCCTGCTGCGCAAGGGCGATGCAGCAAAACCGCCCACAGCCGCGACAGCTGTACCGGTTAAACCGCCGACGGCCGCAACAACACCAGCAAGACCCGTGCAGGCAACTCCGAGCGCTGCAACTCCGCGCCCGGTCGGGATCCCGCCGGTGCCGGCACCCGTCCCGAAACCGAGGCAGACGCCACAGCCAAGCTTTGTCGCGTCCGCTTCCAGCGAGATTACCGAAGCCGGGGAATCGGCAGAATCAGCCCTTCCGGCACCAAAGCAAGCTCCATTGCCTTCGATTACCGCCTCCAAGACGCCGGCGCCAGCAGCGGCAAAGATCGTGCCTCCTGCCGCCCATGAGCCTGAGCCGGAGATGATTTTCGGCAAGCCGGAAACAGCCGCGGCTCCGAGTGCGCCATTTTCAGTAACAACCTCCGCGGGTTCTGCCAGCGCGGCGGCTCCGGCGCGAGAAGCGAAACCGCTCGTTCTTGCGAAAGAGACGCTTTCGACCACAATTTCCGAGCCCGAAAAACCGGTTGAAACAATCGCCGCAAGCGCCAACAGTATCCAAACCGGGGAAGTCGCTTCACCTGCGCCTTCGTTTACTTTTGGCGGTGCAGTCCAAAGCGGAGAGAAATCTGAAGGCACGGGAAGCAAGAAGATTCTACTGGTTGTAGCTTTGATTGCAGTAATAGCTGGTGGTGGATATTTCGCGTGGACACAGTGGGGCAATTCAAAAGGATCCGCGAGTCCTTCTACGGCAGTAGCTACCCGCCCGGCAACTGCTACTCCGGCCGTTCCTCAACCAGCGCCAAGCACGCCGGTCCCGCAGCCTGGCACTGAATCTTCTGCCACATCCGCTCCCGCTTCAGGAGCACCCGCAAATCCGGGCGCTGGGGTCGCTGAACCAACAACCGAGACCGCAGACGATTCCTCCCCTGTAGAGGCAGCTCCTAGCAAGGTGAACAAGCAGGATCGTCCCAGTAAGGCCAACTCTGGATCGGGCTCGTCCAAACCTGCGGCGTCGCTCGTAGCGACGAGCAAAGCGCCAGTTCCCGTGGTAGCGGCGCAGCCCATTGTCATCAAGAATGGCGGTTCGCAACCGGTGGCTGAAAAAGCTGCACCATCGAGTGATGCGCCAGCGCCGAGTATTGCTGCGATTGCTCCAGCGGGAAACGGCGGGCCGCTCCCAAATCTGATGGGCGGCGCGAACAGCGGTCCGGCTCCAGTGCTGCAGACAGTGAACGTTTCGCAGGGAGTTTCGCAGGGGCTTCTGATCAAGAAGGCCGCTCCTTCCTACCCGGCCAACGCTTTGCGCATGCGCATTGAAGGGCCGGTGCAATTGCTGGCAACGATCTCCAAAACGGGCGACATTTCTGCGGTAAAGGTTCTCAGCGGAGACGCTAATCTGGCGCACGCTGCCGTAGATGCCGTGAAGCAGTGGAAATACAAGCCTTACCTGCTCGATGGTTCTCCGGTGGAGATGCAGACGCAGATTACGGTGAGCTTCAAACTGCCGCGCTAGTACGCGAGCGCGCTCCTTCGGATCAAAAACTCAGTTTCAACGAGAATTCGATCACGCGCGGAGATCCCAGCGCGAAAACGCCGGACCCCAGTCCCAGCCGATTGCTGCTGGGCTGCTCTCCGGAGGTCCCATTCACCGACCCAGGCGATCCATTTAAAACACCGCTGAGCGGATTATTTGGTCCATCAAAATTCGAAAGATTCATCACGTTGAAGAACGAAACCCCCGGTTCCACCTGGAATCTCTCCTTAAATTTGTAGATCCAGTTCAGACTCACGTCGAAGGCTCGCAACCAGCCCATACCAGCCTCGTCGTAGGGAGCCGCAGGAATAACCTGTTGCACTCCCTGCAAGGACTGCAATTGTCCGAGCGTGAACAAGCCACTATTGATTAGTGTTTGCCCTGCAGGAGTTGGCTGGCCGGCAAAATTGTGATTGTAGTTGGTAATCACATTGTTGATGTTGCTGGCGCTAACTCCGTGGCCGAAGGAACCAACGTTGGTGCCGGGAAGCACATCGCCGAGGGAACCGTTGGAAGCAAAGCTGCCATCGCCAGTGCCATCGCCTGTGACATCGGTCTGGAAGATGCCGCCAGCATTTCCGGACGGACTCAACGTGAGCGTGACTGGCAGAGGGCTGTAAAAATGGCCAATCATGCCCAGGCGGAAGTGATAGGGAAAGTCCATGGTGCCGCCGAATGAGATCTGATGCTTGCGGTCGAGCCCGTTCGGCCCTAAGAAATGCTGCGGGCTGTTGAAGTCTGTCGCGATGGTGACGAAGTCATTGTCGGTCGCCGACGCGATATAGCGTTCCAGTTGATAGGACGCTTGCAAGTCAAAATTTCTTACCATGCTAAACGGGTGATCCAGGTGCTGCTTGAGTGATATCTGTAACGCGCTATTCTTCGCGTAGCCGATAGGAAACAGCATCTGGTTGGCGCCGAGGTTCTGGTTAATACCGGGGAACGCAGCTGTTGGGCATGGGAATCCTCCGCAGAGGGAATAACCGGAATCGAGCCCGTTCGCGGCGTAACTAGCCATAGTCGCGCCTTTGCCGATGGCACAGTTGATGGAGGCTGGATCAAATCCCGGGCAACCGAGTGGCAAATTTGTCGCCACAATTGCTGCCTCAGCGTTCGCCAAATTAAAGAAGCGCGCATCGCCCACATGATCCGTATCAATCGCAAGCAGCGTGTGGGTCTCAATGTTGCGCAGATAATCCATTGTAAGCACTGTCCCCGGCCGTATCTCATGCTGCAAGCCAGCATTGATTTGCACAGAGCGTGGGCTGACGTAGTTCGGAGCTAACAGATCCGTACCCGTGACGTCCATTCCGTCCGACAACGTTGTACCGATGAATGAGGGGTTACTCGCTGGACCCGCTGCCAGCGTTGAGGCTTGATACTGCGCCTGAAGAGCAGCGATTTGGCTCGCTGCACTTCCAATCGGCTGGCCACAAAATGTTGGGGTAACCGTCGTTCCAGTCGGCAAGGTCAGCGGCACCGGGCCGCCGCTAGAGCAAACCGTCGTATCCGCCAGGAACAGCCCCTTCTGCAAACGCGCTGGACGGTCGAATTGAATGTTATTCCAGATCGAATTCTCATAGAAGAGGCCGGCTCCGGCACGGAACACGGTTTTGCCTTTGCCCGAGGGATCCCAAGCCAAACCTACTTGTGGCGCAAAGTTAGCGTTAGGCTGGTGCACACGATTCCCCAAGAACGAGTAATACTGATTATCGAACTGGTTCAACGCTGAGATCGGCCCCAAGTCGCTGTCGGTGCGTCCGGAATCGCGCACGTAACGCAAGCCGTAGGTGAGAGTGAAGTTCGGTCTCAATTTCCAAGCATCCCCAATGTAGAACGAAATCCGATTATCCGGGCCGCTCCCGCCCGCGGGGAATCCAAAGGCCGAAATTTCCGAGTCGAAGCCCTGGCCATTACCCAGAGAGACACTGGTAACCGGATAATTCAGTGGATTGGCTGCGCCGCCCGGAAAACATGGAGTATTCGCTCCGCAAGAACTACCGGCGAACGCCTGGGTTGTGCTGTTCAGCGGCGCTCCAACTGCCGGGGCCAGGGCGAGGAAGCTCGCAAAACCTCCGCCGAAGATGTGGTTAAAACCTCCGCCGTAGCGAATGATGTGTGCACCGAGGGCCCGGCTACCGTCATATTTGATCTGGTGGTCGGACTGGTAGGTTTGCTGCGGAGCCAGGTAGCTGGGACCGGAACAGAACGAATCTGCTCCTGAGGTCAGGCAAAGGGGATCGCTACCGATTGCCAACTCAATGTTAGGAAGCGGGTTGAAGATGTTGCTTCCAGCAGTGGCGTCCACGATTGCATTGCGGAATTTTGTGTAGCCGAAGCGAATACTGTGAGTGTACGGCCCAGTGTTGAAATCCAGTCCAATGGCATGGACAGGCGTGTGATTGACGTTGCCGAAGGGCTGGAAACTATTCGGGATAATCGCCAGCACGCTGTGGTTCTGGTCGTAGGAGAAGCGGTAGAAAAACTTGTAATTATTGTCGATCTGCCAGTCGATGCGCCCGAGGCCTTCCACTTCGCGGAAGGGCGAGCTATAACTGCCGACGATCGCGGAAAACGGGCCGCTGGACAGCACCGGATTGAGCAGATCCTGTTTGGTCCGCTCGATATCCAGGAAGAAAAATAATTTGTCCTTCAGGATGGGGCCGCCAAAGTTCCCACCGTATTGATTGCGCTGAAAGTAATTGTCGCTGCCACCCGGCAGATTGGCATCGAGCGTCTGATCGCGGAAGGCGTAATATCCCTCGCCGTGGTATTTGTTCGTCCCCGATTTGGTGGTCACGTTTACTGAACCGGAAGAAGTGAGTTCGGTAGAAAGATCGAGCGAGGATTGCTGAAGCTGAAATTCCTGAATGCCGCTGGCAGGAACATTTTGCGTGGTCGTGCCTACGGTTTCATCGCTGATGTCGAGTCCATCGACTTCGATGCGGGCGGTTCGGCCAAAACGGCCGCCGAATGAAATGGACGAGAAGCCGTTCTTGGTGGGATCAAAATTTCCGCCATCTTGGATCTGCACTCCCGGCTCCAGTTGCGCGAGGTCGAGGAAGTTGCGGCCATTAATGGGAAGGTTCTCAATCTGCTCGGTGGTCAGCACACCTTGCACGGTTGCCTGCTGCGTGTTGACTGCGATCTCGGTACCCTGCACCTCAACGACCTGGGTAGCTTGGCCGACTTGCATTTTGATATTCCCGGACGCCGTCACGCCCACTTGCACGGTCACGGCAATCTCCGAGGTCTTGAAGCCTTCGGCTTCCACTCGCAGCGTGTAATCGCCCGGAGTCAACGCACCGGAGGTGTAGGCTCCCGCAGACGTGGATCTGGCGATAATTACGCGGCCCGTCGCCTTATTGCTGATGGATATCTTTGCTCCGCTCACCACGGCGCCCGAAGGGTCAGTGACCAGACCCTGAATGCTGCCGGTAGAAATTGTGGTTTGAGCGAACAACGGAAAAGAACACAGCACGACCGACAACAGAGAGAACGCAACGCGATTCCGCGGCACGCGGCGGAGCAGAGTTCTGACCAGTCCCATGGGCACCATTCCTTTAATCGTCCGACGACAAATTCGTTTACACACAATTCTGCTAAGCCAAACTTCAGAATTCAGGCTTGAAAGTGGGTAGCCAATTGTAAACCGATTTTCGCTTGCTTGAGGCGTGGAGACAATTTCATAGGATGCGCACGAGCTTGGGCCGGGTTGGGCCGAGCCGAGGATTATCGGATAAAGGAGAAAATGCGCATCGGGCAATTGGAAGGTTCCACAAAAGAACGGGACCACGCCTTCCATCAGCGTGGCCCGTTCTTCAATACAACCCAGGAAGCTGGACGTGGCAGTGAGTTGTGCCTAGTCGATCTCACCTGTCGTTGGGTCAAGCTTCAGCTTCGGCGCTTTCTTGCCGCTGGTGAAGTCAAACATGCCGTTCAGCGAACCCGCCTTAACATCCGATGACCCGTTACCAATCGAGGGCAGATTCCAATTCGTCTCAATGAATTGGACGATCGACGACTGGTCGGTAATCTGATGATCTACATAGTTCTGCCGTGCGTACGGCGAGATCACCAGAAGCGGCGTCCGCGGGCCATATCCGCAACGCCCCTGCGTGGTGGCCGCCGTATTGCTGCCGCAGAGACCCGCGCCCGTCAATTGATCGTCGGTAGCGCTCTGCGACTGGTTAACCAATGGATCCATCTGGTGATCGTACCAACCATCGGAATCGTCGTAGGCGATGACAATGGCGGTATCCTTCCAGTACGGGTTGGCCTGGATGGCATTGATGGTGTTGACGATGAAGGTCTGTTCGTCAAGCGGGTCAGAGTAGCCGGGATGACCGTCGTACACCGCCTTCGCTTTGAGGTAGGTCACTGCGGGCAACTGGCCGGCAGCGAGAGCAGTGAAGAAGGCCGACAGATCGTATTGGTGGTTGGCCTGGTCCGTGGCGCCGATTGCCGCACTGGAGCTAGGGGGTAGGTGGTGGAGATTGGCCGTTTCGGGGTAGTACTGGAAGGGTTCGTGATGCGCGACGTAATCTGCGGTTGTACCTGCTAGACCTACACTGGCTGCGGCGCAAGTGGCGATTCCACCGCTGAAACTGGTGGCCCCGAAACCGCCCTGGAACCATCCCCACGTGAAGGCAGCGTTGTTCAGCAGATCGCCGATATTGGTGGTGCCAGCGGGGAAGCTGACGTAGGTTTTTCCGGCGGGATTGCAATCGTCGCCGGCAGGCCGGCCGTCGCCGAGAAGGGCACCTGAGGTGCCGCCGCCAGCGATCACGCCTACGGTAGAGCCGCCGCTGACATACTGCACATTGGCTGTGTTACCGCTGATCACGTTAATCGCGCCCGGCGATGAAGGACCGAACTGCGTGTCGTAGGAGTTGTCGCTCAGGGCGTAGTGCTGAGCGTAATTCCACAAGGCGGTTACAGTGTTGCCGTCGTAATAGCCCATGACCAAGCCGGTGCCGTGGCCGTAGTCGCAGGTGCTGCCGCCCGTGCCGGTGAACTGCGGAAACATATCCATCGCGCCCATGTCGAAAGCCTGTTGTTCGGGGGTGTAACTATGATTCTGGTCGCAGGTCACAGCCTGGCTTCGGTCGAGGCGAAACGGTTGCACCGAGTTGGGATTTTCTGTAAGCAACCCGCCGCTCAACAAGTTGTTCACGCGCGGCGTATTCGGGAGCGCGGTAAACGGGGGCTCACTCGGGGGATTTGTGGCGTTCGGATACGTGGCGAAGTAGTGGTCAAACGAAATGTTCTCCCCAAAGATCACCACCAGGTGTTTGATGGGAGTGGTTGTGTGATAACTCTCTGCGGGATTCGGCTCATTGGCCGCCCACGCGTCAACGAAGGGGTTAATAGTCATGCATACGGCGCACAGAGCCGTCGCGATGCTGCGAAAATGCTTACCGATCATCGGTGATCCTCCTCGATTGTTGAGACTCAGCTTCGTGGTCAGGGATTGACGCACGCCCACGCTCACCTGCAAATGAACCCCAAGGACACAATGTTGGAAGAACTTACGCGGCGAGTCTTACGCAGAGATGACTGAAAAGTAAAATTCTTGTAAACACTTTATGGCGAGACATGGGTAGCTGTGGATTTCGCGGCCGATTGGGCCTTCGCCTCTGGAGCATCCACCCGGATGGTTCCCATCATTCCGCCATCCTGGTGTTCCAGCAGATGACAGTGATACGCGAAGGTCCCGACGATGTTGGGATCGCGGAAGTCCATACGCAGCTTGACGCTAGGGTAAACTGGACTGCGACCATCCCAGTACGCCACATTGATTGTGTCCCGGAGGTAGGGCTCGTCGACCGGCACGCCGTTCCATTCCAGCAACTGAAAATGTAATTGATGGATGTGGAAATCGTGTAACTCTTGCGATCGGTTCTCGATAATCCAATCTTCCACGTCGCCTTGCTTCGCGATGATGTCGGGATCCGGCGCGTTAGGATCGAACGGCGCTGGAGTTTTGCCCTCGACGGTAAGGAAAAACACGGTTGGGCTGTTCGGATTCTTCGGGTCTTGCGGCTTCTCAGAGAAGTAAAGCCTGCGTTCGCGTATGGGTGTAACTTGTTTCAGTGGCACTCTGCGCGGCGGAGTCAAGGTTGCGGGGGAGGATGGCAGGTGCGAACTCAGTTCCGGCGCGACGGCACTGCTCACGATAGTGGCCAAGGGGCGGGTAGGATCGTTCTCGCCTGCGGGACCGCTGTCGACAGTTCTGGTCACCAAACTGGCTCGCATGCCTTCTTTGGGACCCCTCACGATAAACTCCGCCCGGCCGGCGGGCGGAATCAAAATGTGTCTCTTCATCACAGCTTGTTGATCCTGGTTCCCGTTCTCATTCACCGGGACCCCGTCCAGGGCGACCACCCCCACCAGTTGCGCCGTGTCATTAACCAGAACCTGCAAGTCCAAATAAGTGATTGCCGAGGCGTTCAATACTCTCCATAGTTGTTTTTCCAACGGCTTCATCGAGATGAGCGCCGGCGGATACTGGGGATAAGGAACCGGAACGAAATTGATGGAGAGATCCTTGGCCGGCTTTCCTGTGCCCGTCCCGTTGTTAAGAATGTCTCCCTCGGCATCTCGCAAGACTTGCGGCGCAGGCATGGAATCCGTTTGTACCGGCGCGGCATCGGGATTGACCAGCTCCTGGTCTCGAATGACCAGCACACGCTCCGGCAAGCCCGACACCTCGTGGTTGACGGTTTCGATCCCCTCGACAACCAGCGCGCCGGAAGCTCCGCCCAGCACTTGCGGTTTGCTGAAACCGTGAACGTGGGGATGGTACCAATACAGGCCCGCGGGCTGGTTCGCCGGAATCTGAAAACTGTATTCGAAGGGCGGAGAGTAGGGCTGCACCAGTGTTTTGAGGGTGTCGTCCTGGTGACAAACCGGTGGAATGACAAGTCCGTGGAAGTGCAGGTTGGTTGAAGCCGCCGTCATTTGGCCGCCCGCGCAATCGTGTGCAGCCAGGCTAGCGTGTCCCGTCATCTTGTGGGCTGGGGCATCAGACGAAGCGGGAAGCTCATTGCGAAGCACTAAAGTCAAGCGATCGCCGGGTCTGACTCGCAGTGTCGGCGACTGGTTGCCAGCCTTGTCGATGTAGCAGTATCGCGTCTGTCCCTGAGAATCCACGGAGCTGCGGAAAGCAAGCTCGACTCTCAGCTCGCCATTCTTACTGCGCAGGTCTTCCGGTTCAGGCACCGCGCTGCCTAAAGCTCCCCGGAAGCAAACGTCGTCCGATTTGGCCTGCGCCTGAGAACTGGCAGTAAGCAGAAAAACTGGTCCGATCAGGCAGAACGCAAACATTAATAATCTGGCAAGACAATCATAACGCATGATTCATTCCGCGGAATAAAACGCTGGGAAAAGCGACAGAGCTGCTGCGAAGACGAAGTCTAACAAGGTGGGGAATGACAAATGTAAATGGCAGGTGAATTTTGCACTAGGGGGAGATCGAGGAAATCCCCCTCCCAGAATAGCTCGACGCGGCGTTCCTCCTTCTACTGCTCGCGCTGCATGACCTCGTCTATTACAGCTTTACCGCCCTTATCCACGGAGACAACCTTGTGAATAGGCGCGTAGCCGGTAAGGGTAATGTCTACAACGTAATTACCGGGGTCAAGCATGACATCAACAGGCGAACCTTTGTCGAGCATGTGCTGGTTGACGGCTACCTGGGCGCCTTTGGGCTGGGTCTTCACGCTGACCGTCGCCATGCCCTGAGCTGCCTTG
This sequence comes from Candidatus Sulfotelmatobacter sp., assembly GCA_035272245.1. Taxonomy (GTDB): domain Bacteria; phylum Acidobacteriota; class Terriglobia; order Terriglobales; family Acidobacteriaceae; genus Sulfotelmatobacter. Next base: position 20,732 of record DATEQW010000187.1, read on the forward strand.
CCGCCAAACAACTTGCCCATTTTGCTGACGGTCTTGATGTCGTCGACATTGCCGAGAGAGCGCAGCGTCGGAGAGAGGCTGACCGTCTGGGCGAGAACGAATTGCGCGCTGGTGGTCTCGTCGATGTATCCCGACTTGCGTACGAGGACAACGTGCTGACCTTTATCGACTGAGACTTGGGCAGGCGTGAGCTTACCCGTATCTCTGCCGTCGATGTAAACATTGGCGCCGGGGGGCGTGCTGGTGACGGAAAGTGTCGCCATCAGCTGGCTGAGATGGCTCACAACAAACGACTTCCCTCCAGAAGGGACTTCGACGTTGCGAGTATCGGTGGAGTACCCTGCCTTGCTGACGGTAACCGTGTGCTGGCCGGGTTGGAGGCCGGAAAGAGTGAAAGGTGTAACCCATGAGGGGTCAGTTTTTCCATCGAGCTGGACTTGAGCTCCCTGCGGCGTGGAATCGATGGCCACCTGCCCGGGTACGATTACGGAAGTGGCGGGTGCGGCTGCCTTCCGCTTGCCATTTCTCCCCCTCGCGACTGCACCAGCGGCGTGAGCGGGGGCCGGTTCAGCTTCGGCCACCGGTTCAGAGGCCTGAGGCTCAGCCGGTACGGCGGGCTGCGCGGCTTGCGGCGGCACGCTCTGGGTGGGGGCGGCAGATTGGGTATCAACGGGCTGGCTGGCGGATGAAGCGCCAGCAGAGTGAGCCAAATCGTCGTCGCTATTCAAATGGTTGATGTGCAAAACGAGAACGATGGCGATGATAAGAATTACGACGGCCGCACCTGCGATGGAGTAAACCATCAGGCTGGGCGGAACATTCTTGATTTCCTTCATTGCCTTTTCCGCAACTTCGCGAGGCTGAACCTTCGGCTTCTCCGGCTCGGAACTCGACCTGAAATTCGGTGCGACAGCTGCTGGCTGCTCGTAAGCTGGCGGTGGCGGAGGTGGTGCGATGTAGATTTCCTTCAGCGGGGGCAGTTCGGTCATCTCCGAGAAACTGACGCCGCCGCGGGATGGACCGCCTTCCGCCATCATGGGATCGACAGCAATTTTTGGGTGCTCGGGAACTTCGACCACGGGCTCATCGAGGACGGCGGAAGACATGGGCGCGGTTGGCAGCGAGTCTTCGATGGGCTCCTGCGAGTGCGGTGTGTGGTGCACACCGAATTCGGGTGTGGAGGATGCAGCTTCGGTGCTTCCCCAGCCCGCTGCCGCGGCCGCGGCCTTAGGAGCGGCTTCCTGCTTCGCAACCGCAGATGCTAAAGGTTTCGATACAACTGGAGACTGCGGAACCACAGGTTTCTTCGCTGCCGGCGCCGACGGCTCGGAGGCGAACTTGGTTTGAGCTGCCGCTTTCACAGGAGGCGCGACCGCTGGGGCCTTCGCCGGTGCTGCTGCAGCTTTTGCTGCTTGCGGTTTGGATTCCTTGCATTTCTCCAGATCGTCCAGCAGCTCTCTTCCGCTCTGATAGCGCTCGCCTGGATCCTTGGCAAGAGCTTTCATGATGAGATCGCTGAGCAGTGGGTGAAGCTTGGGGTTCACGTGCATCGGCGGCACCGGCATGCTTTCAAGGATGCTCTGGCGCAGAGATTCGGAATCCTCGCGATCAAAGGCTTTCCGGTCGGTCACCATTTCGTAGAACAGTGCTCCAAGGCTGAAGAGATTCGACCGCGCATCGATATCTTCGCCGCGAATCTGTTCCGGGGACATGTAATGAAGGATGGAAGGAACCTCCGGCATTTGCGCGGTGAACTTGCCGACGCTGGAGAGGCCGTATCCTAGAACTCTTACCGTGCCATCCCACCCGCACATAATCTTGGCGGGCTCGAGGCTATAGTGAAAAGCTTTGTGGGAGTGGGCGTGATCGAGGCCACTGCAAACCTGCCTGCCGATATCTAGCAGGTCCCATATGGAAAATCCTTCTTTGCGCGTCAGCATGGTCGCCACGCTGTTGCCCTGTATGTACTCCATGGCAGCGCAGAACTGACCTTCGATTTCTCCAGCGCCGTAAACGGGCGTGAGGTTCGAATGGCTCAAGACCTTGGTGGTTTCGGCCTCTTCGAGAAGGCATTTCTCCAGATCAGCGGCCCGTTCGCCGAAGGCCGATAACTGGATCGCCTTCAGCGCCACGGTTTGGCCGGTTTGCGGATCATTCGCCTTGTAGACTGCACCAGTAGCAGACTTTGACAGTTCACTCAGAATTTCGAAGTGGCCGATTTTTGTGGACATTTGCTCCATGCCTCATCCCAGAAAACAGCCGCGCAGTTTCCATTAAGAAGCTGCGTGGGCATCAGAACCCGGGGCAGGTTATGGCTAGGATAGCGCTCACGAGAGAAGGCTTCGAGTTACCAAAGTACTGAAAAGACGAGGTGAAGTAGAGTCTGACCCTTGATCTGAAGGACGAGCATCCAAAGGGATATCGCCGATGCCAGCCGTGACCTTTTTTTGCCTGGAACGTTTAACTTTGGTGAAGTGAATCACGGGATGACAATTGTCATGCAGGCCGGGTGACGATCTCCACTGGCGACATACGACTTGGAGGGCGAATATATGTTCGAAGACGTAAAGCAGTGCGGTGGCGCAGGCTGTCCTCGGGCTCGGCTGGTTGTAGGCGGCGCTATCCTTCGTTTATCCTTGTGGCCTGCATGGACTAAGGTGGTCCGCCGTCCAGCATGCCGCTTCGATCCCGGGGTTCAGCTATGACTCTGACCCGATTTGTTACGAAGAACGCCTTCCGCAACAAGCGCCGCAGCATTCTTACGGTCCTTAGCATCGCTTTTTCTTTGCTCCTGCTGACGCTCATGATGACCATCTGGCGGGCTTTCTATCTCGATGAAGGAAGCGCGGAGTCGGCCGAAAGGCTGGTGGTGCGGCACCGGGTTTCCTTGACGTTCAGTTTACCTGGCTTCTACCGCGAGAAAATCCGTGCGGTTCCGGGAGTGGTTGCCGTAGTTCCGGTGTCATGGTTCGGCGGACTCTATAAGGACGATAAGCCGGAAAACTTCTTTGCGCAGTTTGGCACCGATCCTGAGGAGTTCTTCAAAGTTTATCGGGATATACAAATGCCCGAAGAGCAACGGATCGCGTGGCAGCGAGATCGGCAGGGCGTGATTGTCGATGACACACTGGCCAAGAAATATGGCTGGAAGCTTGGTGACCGGATCGTTTTGAAAGGCACAATTTATCCTGTTGATCTCGAGCTGTACGTTCGAGGGATTTTCAATTCTTATCCCGACGACAAGGCGGTCTATTTCAACTCCAAGTATGTGGAGGAAGCGGTTTCTTTTTTCAAGGGCCAGGCGGGGACCTTCAGTATTCTTGCGGCTTCTCCCGGAGATGTCAGCAAGATCGCAAGCGCCGTGGATGATATGTTTCGCAACTCGCCCCAGCCCACAAAATCGGAGAGCGAAAAGGCTTTCGGTCTGGAATTTGTGGCCATGCTAGGCAACGTGAAGGCGTTCATCCTGATGATCTGTTCGGCCGTGGTGTTTGCAACCTTGTTAGTTTCCGCGAACACGATGGCGATGTCCATTCGCGAGCGAACCCGGGAAGTGGCTGTATTGAAGACTCTGGGATTTACGCGGCAGAGTGTGCTGGGTTTGTTCATAAGCGAAGCCGTCGCGCTAGCCGCAGCCGGTGGAGTAATTGGTGTGGGCCTGGCATACCTATTGATTTACGCAGTCAGCCACTCGCCTTACATGAGCTTCTATAACATGAAGGTGACACCGAGCATGTGGGCAGCAGCTCTGTTCATCTCGGGATTGGTGGGGCTGGTCAGTTCGCTGATTCCCTCCTATCACGCTTCGCAGGTGAATATTGTGGACGGGTTGCGGCATATCGGATGAGATCGAGTTGACATTATGACGTTAGGTGGTTTTGTGGTGCGCAATGCGTTTCGTAACAAGCGGCGGAGCTTGCTGACGATGCTGAGTATCAGTTTTTCGCTGCTGTTGCTTACGATGATGATGTCAATCTGGCGCACCTTTTATATCGACCAAGGGCCGCCGAATGCAATGAAGACTATCATCACCCGCGACCGGGTTTCGCTCGCTTTTTTTCTGCCGGCGTATTATCGCGACAAGATTCGCACCATCCCTGGCGTAGTAGCCGTTGCTCCGATGACTTACTTCGGAAACGTATATAAAGATGACCGGTCGACGAACTCCTTTGCCCAGGTGGTTACCGATCCGGACGAATACCCGAAGGTTGCGCCGGACAAGATCGTTCCTCCGGACCAGTTACTTGCCTGGCAGCATGACCGCACGGGAGCGATGGTAGATATCGAACTGGCAAAAAAGTTTGGATGGAAGATCGGTGACCATCTGGTCCTGCAGAGTCCTTATTTCCCGGTGCATCCCGAGGTTACGATCCGCGCCATCTACACCATCGATCCACCGGTTCGGGCGCTGTATTTTAACACTAAGTACTTAGAAGAATCGGTAGACTGGTTTAAGGGACAGGCGGGATGGTATATCACGCAGGTTGCGACGCCCGGTGACGTAGCACCAGTCTCCAAAGCGATCGATGAAATGTTCCGCAACGCCCCGCAGCATACCAAGACCGAGAGTCAGCAAGCCTTCCGACTTTCTTTCGTATCGTCTCTGGGAAATGTGAAGGCGTTCATTCTTACTATTTGCGGAGCGGTAGTTTTTGCGATTCTTCTGGTCTCAGCGAATACCATGGCTATGTCGATTCGCGCTCGGACACGTGAGGTTGCGGTGCTTAAGACATTGGGTTTCACGCGCCAGCGTGTGCTGTCCATGTTCGTCAGCGAAGCCATAGCGTTGTCAGTGGCGGGCGGAACGCTCGGAGTATTGGGAGCAACCCTGCTTATACGCTGGTTGACGCACTCGCCAGTTGCGATTGGGATTCCGGCGGAGATGAAAGTTACACTGCCCACGATGTTCGTTTCATTGTTTGTGGCCGCGATTGTGGGATTCATCAGTGGCTGCCTGCCGGCATATAACGCATCGCGCACCAATATTGTGGAGGGCCTTCGCCACATCGGTTGAGCAGTCCGGCTGAGCACATCCGGTTGAGTTGAGAGTTAAATTATGGCGATACCGATCAGCTATAACGTCCGCAATTTGAAGCTCCGAAAAGGTCTCACCGTCATGACGGCGCTGGGCATCGCGCTCACCGTGACCACTGCAATCTTTCTAATGGCGCTGCTGGCGGGGCTGCAAAAGGCCTTTGTTTCGAGTGGTAATTCTCTGAACGTGCTGGTGCTACGCAAAGGATCAGAGGCGGAATTGTCAGGAGGTTTTGACGCGTCTCTGTTTCCCACTCTGAAGGTTCTGCCCGGCATCGCGAAAGATAGTCACGGGGAACCGATGGTCTCCGGCGAATGGGTGGTGGTGATCGTGCTTCCCCGCAAAGATGGCACCGGCGAAGTGAATGTTACCGTGCGCGGCATGATGCCGGATGGATTGGAGCTTCGTCCCGGCGCAAAGCTGATCGAGGGACGCTGGTTTCAGACCGGTCAACGAGAAGTGGTGGTGAGCAAGTCGATTCGCTCGCGGTTTTCGCATGCAAACATTGGCGACACCATGGATTTCGGCAAAGGCTCGTGGAAAGTGGTGGGCGTGTTTGACGCTGGCGGTTCGGCCTATGAATCCGAGATCTGGTCCGACGTAAATCAGATGGCCTCTGATTTTGACCGGCAGGGCGGGTTTTCGTCGGCCTACTTGCGCGCCACCGATCCGATCGCCGCCGATGCGCTGAAGAATCGCGTCAGCGATGATCAGCGGCTCAAACTCGAAGGAATGTTGGAGACAGATTATTACGCGAAGCAGACTAGCTCGGGCGCTCCCATTAAATACATCGGCATCGTGGTCGCGATCATCATGGCCATCGGATCGAGTTTTGCCGCGATGAATACTATGTACGCGGCCGTAGCCTATCGCGGGCGGGAGATCGCAACTTTGCGGGTGCTGGGATTTTCTCGTCCTTCCATTTTGACTTCATTTGTTTTGGAATCCTTGTTGTTGGCGACGCTCGGAGCGGTAGCAGGGATTTTACTGATGCTGCCCTTTAACGGCCTGCAAACCGGAACATCGAATGCGGTGACATTCAGCGAAGTGGTGTTCAGTCTGCAAATCACACCGCTAGTGGCCGGATATGCAATTCTGTTCGCGCTGGCTATGGGACTGTTCGGCGGGCTGTTCCCCGCGTGGCACGCTGCGCGGCAAAATATCCTCACAGCGCTACGAGGTTGATTTGAGGTTTTGGGAAACTAGCTTCCCCGGTTATCCGTACCCATATTTGTGATTTATGCCGATTGACGCGAAACACGAAGACCTGCAGAGCTTGCGAATCGACCGCACTGAGCGCGGCACCAGCAACGGTGAACCGCCCACGTGGGCGCGCCGTTACATCGTGATTGGGATCGTGGTCGTGGGCGTATTGAGCTTGTCCGCACTGGCTTATCGGGTCATGTTCCGCGATGCGCCCGAGGTCGAAGTCGTGCGTGCGGCTGCCGAAAGCAGCGACGTCGGTGGCACCGTGCTTTCGGCCACGGGCTACATCGTTGCCCATCACACCATTAATGTAAATTCCAAGGTGACCGGACGCCTCGCGTGGATCGGTGTCGAAAAAGGCGACAAGGTGAAAGAGGGACAGGTCCTGGTGCGATTGGAGGACGAAGAATTCCGCGCCTCCTACGAACAGGCAAAAGGCGCATTGGAAAATGCTCGCGCTTATCTCGACGAATTGGAGCACGGCTCCCGTCCGGAGGAAATTCAGCAGGCGCAACACAATCTTGATGAAGCTCGCGCGACGCTGGTGAATGACAAACTGACGCTGGACCGCACCAAGGAACTCTCGGCGGGAGGCGTCGTTTCCCGTCAGGCCCTGGACGACGCAACCGCGAAGTTCGATTCCGATCAACAGCGGGTGAATTCGCTGGAGAAAGCATTTCAGCTGATGAAGATTGGGCCTCGGCTGGAAGAGATTGCGCGCGCCCGCGGATCGGTCGCCCAGGCGCAAGGGCTGGCTGACTATGCCAAATCGCAGCTCGACGCAACGGTGATCCGCGCGCCTGTCACGGGCACGATTCTTGATCGCACCGCGGAAAAGGGCGAGTTAATTACGGCGCAGTTTGCCAGCGCAGCGGCCGGCGGACCACAGGGATCGGTAGTGTCGCTGGCGGATTTGAACGATCTCCAGGTTGAGCTCGACATCGCGCAGGCGGATTTTGCCCGGCTGAGTCCCAAACAAAAGGGTATCGTCACCACGGATACTTATCCCGACAAGACCTACGACGGCGAAATTGCGCAAATTTCTCCCGAGGCCAATCGGCAGAAAGCCACGGTGCAAGTGAAAGTACAGGTATTGAATCCGGCCAAATATCCAGACGTGTTTCTGCGGCCGGAGATGAACGCCACCGTCAAGTTTCTCGCGGACCAGCCGAGGGCCACCAGTACTCAACCGTCGGGAGCGTTTGTACCCGCCGCTGCCCTCCGGGATCACGACGGCAAAAAGATTGTGTTCCTGGCCTTCGATAGCAAGGCTCACATGCGTGAGGTTCACGTGCTGAGCCAACGCACTGACGGATTTCTCGTCGACGGATTGGTAGGCGGCGAAAGCGTGATCACGAAGGCACCGCAAGAATTGAAGGACGGCGACACAATTAAGGTGAAGGGGTAAATTTCATGAGCACTGTTGCTGAAACCAGAGTCGCGACCGGAACGAAAGTAGTTCAAGCCCGCAACGTGAGCAAGGTCTTCAAACGCGAGGCCTTTGAAGTGAAGGCTCTCGACGATGTCTCGATTGACATTGCGACCGGCGAATTTCTCGCCCTGATGGGGCCCTCGGGATCGGGCAAAACTACGCTGCTGAACATGATCGCAGCGATCGACCGGCCGACAGCCGGCGAGTTGCTGGTGCAGAATCAGAATATTTTCCGCTTCAATGACTCGCAAGCAGCTCACTGGCGCAACGAGCATATCGGTTACGTCTTCCAGACTTTCAATCTCATCCCGGTGCTGACTGCCTTTGAAAATGTGGAGCTGCCCCTGCTGTTGACCAAGCTCAACCCGCAGCAAAGACGCGACCACGTGATGACCGCGTTGAAACTTGTGGGGCTCGAGGAAAGGGTCAACCACCTTCCGAAGCAGCTCTCCGGCGGTCAGGAGCAGCGCGTCGCGATTGCTCGCGCCATAGTGAGCGATCCGACGCTGTTACTGGCGGATGAACCTACCGGCGATTTGGACAGTCATTCCGCAACCGAGGTTCTTGAAATCTTAAAACGGTTAAATGAAGATTTTCACAAAACGATCGTGATGGTGACCCATGATCCGCACGCAGCCTCTTACGCGCACATCACCCGGCACCTTGAGAAGGGGATGCTCCTGCCACCCGGTTAGTTCGATTCACCGTGAACTGGGGCCGTTAGCACCGCCGCCGATTCATGTTCTACGTCGGCAACCCATCTCCAAGCGCGGCGACCGTTGTCGAGAGCGACAGCCCGCGCTTCGCCGTAGGCGACCAGGCGATTCAGTACAGTAGTGACGGAGGCCATAGGGTCTTTATGCCGCTCCAGCATGGGCGGCATTCTTTCCTGAATCCTGTCACACACGTCGCGCGCACTCAGGGCGCGGTTCGCGTCCATCAGGATCATGCGGCAGGCTTTGGTGAAACCAGGCTGCCGTCCATTGCTCTTGCGATCGACCAATTCCAGCAATTCATCACTTAACACTGCATCCCCAAACAGGTTAGCGAGGCCAGCGATGGTTTGTTTTATAGTGCCGATGCGGCGCATCACTTCGGCCCGCTGTTGCAAAAGTTGACGTAATTCCTCGTGAGCCTGGCGCACCACTTCCTGTACGTGCCCATTGGCATTGCTGGTAACGGCCCTGGTCTCGAACGGCTGACTCCCCATAAACCCTCCCTGACGGCATTTGCGGCGGCTGGTCGAGTACCCCGTCCGCACACTGACTCTTTAGACGATACGAAAGAAGTCCCGCAGGTGTTCCCTTATTCCTTTGGAGGCTCCCCTTGCCCCAGGCACTACACTTTGTCCATTTAGACGCACGAAGTTAGAGTTGGTTAACAAAGGAAAAGACAGATTCAGTGCGGTCAAGCATCGGATATCGATGCGCGTATCCCAAACTGGGCTCAGCCCACTTAGGAACGTCCTCCCAACTCGGATCACCGTCTCAAGTTCTGGGCACGGATGCTTTCACTCACGGTTTCCGATGTGAAAAGAGTAGTCAGTGTCCCCGTGTCGACCGCAGTCCAACTCGAGGCTTCACCGGCCGTATTACATGTTTTGCTGGTAGGAAACCAAGAAGAAGATTTCTTTCTCATCCGCGAGATCCTTGAGCGGCACCGGAATGTCTTGCCGGCAGAGCTCGATCATGCGGGTTCCCCGGAAGAGGCTAAGGCGTTGTTGCAACAGGGCCAATACGACCTGGTTCTCTTCGAGCATGAAACGGGAGACGATGTGGCCACAAAGCTTCTCACGGATGCTCATCAAAGTGGGCGGGCCATACCCTTCATCGTGCTCACTGAACAAGCAGACGAACAAGCTGTTGCGGCAATCGTGGAGGCAGGCGCGTCTGATTGTGTAGAAAAATCGCCTCTGAACGGAGCCGACCTTCTGCGCACGATTCGATGGACAGTGAATCTGCACGCAACCCAGCAGAAACGGCGGATTGCGGAAGACTCTCTGCGCAAGCTCTCTTGCGCGGTCGAACAATCAGCCGACACTATCGTGATTACGAATAGTGACGGCATCATCGAGTACGTAAATCCCGCTTTTGAAGCCCTGACCGGCTATTCGTCAAAAGAAGCCGTGGGTCAGACTCCGGCCATTCTCACTTCAGGCCAGCAGGCGCCGGCGCTTTATCGCGAGTTATGGGAAACAATCAGCGTTGAGAATGTGCGCCACAATATCCGGGTGAACCGGAAGAAAAATGGTGAGCTGTATTACGTCGACGAAAGCATCAGCGCGATCCGGGACGATACAGGCCGCATCACGCATTTTGTCTCTAACGGCCGTGACCTCACCAAGCGATTGCATCTGGAAGCGCAGTTGCTGCAGGCGCAAAAAATGGACGCGGTCGGACGCCTCGCCGGCGGCGTGGCGCATGATTTCAATAATCTGCTTACGATCATTACCAGTTATTCCGAGTTAGCGATGGACTCAGTGCTTCCGGAAAGCTCCACTATGGGCCGGCTCCAGGAGATCCTCTCCGCGGCACGGCGAGCTGCGGAGTTGACCCGACAACTGCTCGCCTTCAGCCGCAATCAACCGCAAGCGTTGCGCGTGGCAGAACTCAACCCGGTGGTCAGTGGAATCGTGAAAACCTTGCATCGCCTAATCGGAGAGGATATCGAGTTGACGTTTGTCCCAGGCACGGGGTTGGGAAGAATTCGTTTGGATCCCGTGCAGATCGAGCAAATCCTCATGAATCTCGCGGTTAACGCTCGCGACGCGATGCCGCAGGGAGGGCAGTGCACCATCGAGACTTCGAATGTGATCCTCGATGAAGAGTATGTCTGCCAGAAAAAGGCGGTAATTCCGAAAGGACGCTATACCGCCCTGACCATCAGCGACACTGGATCAGGCATATCGGCAGATCATCTTCCGCACATTTTCGATCCCTTTTACACCACGAAGCCTTCCGGAAAGGGCACCGGATTGGGACTCGCGACAGTATATGGCATCGTCAAACAAAATCACGGATTTGTGTGGGCCTACAGCGAACTGGGAATGGGCACGGTTTTCAAGGTCTATTTCCCCTGTGTGCGAGATCGCGATGCGGTCCTTGATGAAGGAAACACTGAAACGGAAGCCGTATCGCGGGGCACTGAGACTCTCCTCCTAGTCGAGGACGAAGATGCATTACGCCAGGCGGAGGCCGAGTTTCTCAGCCTCCAGGGCTATACCGTGTTACAAGCGAGAGACGGTCAGGACGCAATGGCCGTTGCGAACAATTACAGATCACGAATTCATTTGGCGGTCACCGACGTGGTAATGCCTCGAGTCAGCGGCGGTCAACTGGAAAAGGAACTTGCCGCGGTCCGTGAAGAAACGCAAGTGTTGTTCGTGTCTGGCTACAGCGGGCAGACCGTCATCGATCACAAAGTCGGCCATGGCGAAAGTAACTTCCTTGAGAAACCCTTCACGCTGAGACAACTGGCGGGGAAAATACGCGCAGTTCTCGACCTCGGCCGGAACACTGTTTCAGCATAGCTTTTGCGGAGATCGAAGACATATGTCAAGGCACGATCCGAGTGAGCTTCCCGTCTTTCAACCTGAATCGGTCTCCGCGCCAGATCACTGTGTGGCCTCCCAGGCTCATGATCCAGACTATGACCGCAACCAGGTCGCGGAGTGGAATCAGCCACGCATATTTCAGAACTTGACGGTCGCGCAGAACACTGCAGCCCACAACCAGTGCAACCGCGAGACGTAGAAATAAGGTGGAAGCTAGCGCCTTCCAAGACCAGAGTGCCCCCTTACTCGCCACGACGACCAGCGATGCCCAAAAGATCCCAAACGTGAAAATCAATCCCAAGTAGCCGCCCGCGCGAGCGTCGCGAACTCCACGTGCCCAACGAAGTTGATGCGCCAGGAAATCCCGCAGTGGGTAAGGTGGAAGGTAGGTCTCGACTACAACGTCCGAGAGCTTTACATCCAGCCCCAGATCCGCAATGCGCTTTCCCAGTTCGTAATCATCCGCCAGATGGTCCACGATCGAGTCGAAGCCGCCGATCTTCTTCAAGTCCGCGCGGCGGAATGCGAGTGTGGAACCAAGTCCAAAACGAATGCCGCCCTCAAGCTGAAGCGCTACCAATACTCCCGCGCAAAAGTCTGTACTGATCCCGAGACTCTCCAGGCGCGAGCCCAGCGTTGCGCCTGCCACTCCACGGTAAAGGCACGTAACCATCCCTACTTTTGAATCCGCAAGGGGAGCGGTCACCCGCCGCAGATAATCAGATTCGACACGAATATCGCTGTCGTTGACGATCAGGTACTCGTAATGCGCTTCCCTCAGCATTTGCGCCAGGTTGCTAACCTTCACATTCGCGCCGAGGGTTTTCGCGCTCACGACGATCTGAATTCTGCGATCGGGGAACTCCTGCTGCAATGCTTTCACGCTTGCAACTGCAGGATCCTTTAGCTCATTAACGCCGAAGATGATTTCGTATTCCGGATAATCCTGTAGGCAGTGGCTGCGAAAACTCTCATAGATTTCAGGATCGATTCCCTTCAGCGGTTTAAGAATCGAGATCGGCAGCTGGACCGGCGTTGGATGAACGCTGGTTCTGCCGCGCCCGGACAGAAATCGAAAAGCACTCCAGAGGCACAAAAGATAGTAGAGCGAACTGGATATGATGCCGACAACCGCGACAATCTGAACTGCGGTGAGGATGGAATGCATTATGCGCAGGTGTGATCGACGTTATTCATGACCCAGCTATTCGTAGCGCAACGCCTCAATGGGATCCAGATTCGCCGCCTTCCATGCAGGATAGATTCCGAAAACGAGGCCGACTCCTGCTGCGGAAGCGAAGCCAAAGATCGTCCAAAACATCGACATGTGCGCCGGCAGCGATGGCCACAATGCCGGAATAATACCGACGACGATCGCACCCAGCAGGACTCCGATCAGGCCTCCGACTGCAGTAAGAATAATTGCCTCCAAGGTGAACTGCAAAAGTATGTCCCGTTTGCGGGCGCCGATGGCTTTGCGAACACCAATCTCGCGCGTCCTCTCGGTCACGCTGACCAGCATAATGTTCATCACACCCACGCCGCCAACAATCAGTCCCACACTTGAAATCGCAAACATTCCGACGAAAAGCATGCCGGTGAGTTGATTCCAAAAATCTGAAAGTGAATCGGAGGTAAACACTGAAAAGTCGTCCCGCTTGCCCGGCGGAACTTTTCGCCGACGCCGCAGCAGTTCCCGCATTTCGTCGACGGCCTTCGGCATATCGTCATGGGACGTAGCTTTTACGCTGATCCAGTGGTCTTTCAATTCCGGATGCAGCGTCTTGAAGGTGCTCAGTGGGAAAAAGACACGATTATCGTTAGGATCCTTTCCTCCGCCAAACACGGACTTGATCTTATCCAGCACCCCGATCACGGTGAACAATCGCCCGTCAATGTTGATTTCGTGTCCCAGTGGACTCCCACTGGGGAACAGTTCCGCAGCCGTGTCGTGGCAAAGAACGATAACCGGAGCGTGCCTTTCATCGTCGCTCTCGCCGAACCACCTGCCTTCCGTGATATGTAGGTCGAAAACATCTTTCGCGGAGGAGGTCGCTCCTTCGAGGATCGTGTTCTTCACCTTGCGATCCTGGTATTTGACCGCGTAGGTGCCGACCCCTAGCTCTGGCCGAAAAAAACGTATACCTGCCGTTACCGCTTTCACGTGCGGCAGCTGCGCCATGGCTTGCGCGTCTTCGAAGGTCAGCTTCTTGCGAGTGCGCATCTCTTGCGTCAAACGCAGGGTGAAGGGCTCAAGATGATAGGCAAAGATAACGTTGGAGCCGATGCTGGCGACTAGATCGCGGACATTGTCGTCGAGTCCGCGCCCGATCGATGAGACCCCAATCACCATGGCAACGCCAATCACGATTCCCAGCACCGTCAGCGACGAACGCAGCTTGTTGCCCCGGATGGTGTCCGTCGCCATCTGCACAATCTCACCGAATTCGTCCTTGCGGATCATGAGCTACGTTTCGAACCTGAGCGCAACGATGGGATCCAGTTTCGCCGCCTTGCGCGCCGGGTAGACCCCAAAAAACACTCCTACGCTGGCGGATACGACCAGCCCGGCCGCGACTGCCCAAAGCTTGATGGCCGATGGCATCCCGATCAACAATGTAAACGTCTCTGCAACAATCACTCCTAATAGAACTCCCAGAGCTCCGCCCGTAACGGCAAGCGTGACCGACTCGATCAGAAACTGCAGCAACACATCTTCACGCCGGGCACCAAGGGCCTTGCGTATGCCGATTTCACGGGTCCGCTCCGTCACCGCGACCAGCATAATGTTCATGATCACAATGCCACCCACTACGAGA
>DATEQW010000188.1:0-5272 GCA_035272245.1 Candidatus Sulfotelmatobacter sp.
TCAGCGCGGATTTGATCCCGATTTCCCGCCCGCCATCCAACAGCAACTTTCAGACCTGCGCGCCCATCCTCCGCAGATTGCCGCTGGAAAAGACATCCGTGATCTGCGAAGCCTTCTCTGGTCGTCGATCGACAACGACACCTCCCGCGATCTCGACCAGATCGAAGCTGCAGAGCGTCAGACGAACGGCGACGTCAAAGTGTTCGTCGGCATCGCCGACGTCGACGCCTTCGTACCCAAGCTCACCGCCATTGATCAGCACGCCGCCAGAGAAACCACCACCGTCTACGCCGGTGTCCGCAACTTCCCCATGCTTCCCGAAGAACTTTCCACGGGCAAAACTTCCCTGCTGGAAAATCAGGATTGCCTGAGCGTGGTTGTCGAATTCGTGGTCGACTCTGGCGGTCACGTCACATCCAGCAACGTGTACCGCGCTCTGGTTCGCAACCACGCACAACTCCAGTACAACTCCGTCGGAGCGTGGCTGGGAGCAACGGCGCCCGCGCCAGCCAAAGTGGCCGCCTCAACAGATCTGCGGGCTCAACTTCACCTGCAAGATGAAGTCGCGCAGAGACTGAAAAACCACCGCTTTGAAAACGGAGCGCTCACGCTTCAGACCGACGAACTCCAGCCCCTGCTCTTCAATGGCCAGGTAGTCGACATGGTGAAGCAGCAGAAAAATCACGCGACCGAGCTGATCGAAGACTTCATGATCGCCGCCAACAGCGTGGTCGCGCGCATGCTGGAAAAAGTTTCCTCTCTGCGTCGAATCGTGAAGCAGCCCGAGCGTTGGGACCGCATTGTTCAGCTCGCCGCTACACACGGCGAGAAGCTCCCTGCCGATCCAGATTCCAAAGCCCTCAACGATTTCCTGCTGAGGCGCAAAGCTGCCGACCCTGACCACTTCGCCGAGCTCTCGCTTGCCGTCATCAAATTGATTGGCCCCGGAGAGTACGTTCTCGAGCGCCCCGGCGATCCGTCAGCCGGCCATTTCGGCCTTGCCGTGCAGGATTACACCCACTCCACCGCCCCTAACCGCCGCTTTCCAGACATCGCGACTCAGCGCCTGATCAAGGCGATGCTCGCGGGCCGGCCTAACCCTTATTCCGACGACGAGCTCACCGCCATCGCCGCCAACTGCACCGAGAAAGAAAATGCCGCTCGTAAAGTCGAACGCGATATGTCCAAGCGCCTCGCCGCCGTCGCCATGCAAAACCGAATCGGTGCCACCTTCGACGCCATTGTCACCGGCGTGACCCCTAATGGAACTTTTGTTCGCGCCCTGCAGCCGCATGTCGAAGGATTATTGGCGCAAGGTGCACAAGGGCTCGATGTCGGAGACCAGCTTCGCGTCAAACTGATTCGCACCGACGTCCAACACGGCTTCATCGATTTCGCCAGGGCGTAGCCCGCGCCAGTCGCCCGCCTCAAGGCATCACGCAAGCCAATACCCCCGATAAATCCTGCACGTTATCCTTGGCCAAGCAGTTTGTGCGGGAGAAAAGGCGGGATTTCGTTTGCTGGAATGGCGCAACCTGGTTTGCGGCGTAATGATTGTTCTTGTGCCCAGTTCTCTCATGGCGCAGGACAATGGCCGTGCCATGCTCCATAACAACGGGGGAACCTGGCTGAACGAGAGTCCAGCGCCTCCGTCCACCGCGATTTTTCCCGACTCCCTCCTCCAGACACAAAAAGGCTACAGCGCCAGAATCGATGCGGAAGGATCGACCGTTCTGGTAGCTCCTGAAACCGTGGTGCAATTCCAGGGCCTGGAACTAGCCCTTGATCATGGCCACCTGCAGCTGGATACCGCGCGGGAAATGAAAGTGTTGATCGGCTGCGTCACTGTAATTCCCATAACGTACGACCGCACGCAATTCGATGTGACCGACATCGATGGAAAAGTAAAAGTGGTGGCGTACAAGAACGACGTCAGGATCGAATTACACGGGTCAGCCCTGCGAAAAACAAAAGGCGAGTCGTCCAGCACAATCGTGCGGGAAGGTGAGCAAGCCACTCGAAGCGAACACTGCGGAGTACCGGTCAGACCCAACCAAGGAACGGCCGGCGGCGGAGCCTTCCTGGATAGCGCCTGGGCAAAGGGCGCCGGAATCGTCGCCCTCGGGGTTACATGCTTGATCATATGCGTAGGCGATGACCCCATCAGCCCTTCAAAACCTAAATAGGTATCCCCTCGTTGTTGATTACCCAGCCAGAGATGGCGCGTCCGTCTTATTTGCCCCCTCCCACGCTGGACTGCGAGTCAGCTGCAGCAGCAACTCCAGACCCCAGGCGTCCTGCACGCAAAAGATAAAGCATGTAAAAAACAATGATCAGATTGCCCACGAATACGGCGGAGCGGAGGGGCGTAACGCCGCGCCACAGTTCACGAATTTCGAGGGGTATCAGCAGAGTTCCGGAGCCGAAGGCAAACCACTCCGCCCACCTGCGTTGCTTCCACAGTCCGTAGGCTTCGGCAAAACGAAGGGCGGAATAAGCGAACGCCAGCCGCGCCGCCGCCCATAAGCGCGCATCGGTCAGATCATCCGCAAAATCGAGAAAAAGCTGCGCTGAGTGCCGGTCGGTACTGATATGCAGAAGCGCGAGCAGGCTTTCTGCGATCACCCACGCGTCCTTGTGCACCAGCAGGATCGCGCTCATTCCGATCAGCAAAACGAAAATGCCTTTGGTGAATTCGAAGGAAGCAACTAACCGCAGGAGACGCCGCTGTGCGGGACGGAGACCGGTTTTCGTTGCAGGCGAGGACATGC
Organism: Candidatus Sulfotelmatobacter sp.; assembly: GCA_035272245.1. Classification (GTDB taxonomy): domain Bacteria; phylum Acidobacteriota; class Terriglobia; order Terriglobales; family Acidobacteriaceae; genus Sulfotelmatobacter. Next base: position 2,772 of record DATEQW010000188.1, read on the forward strand.
CGCTAACAATTCTCAGAGTACCACGGCCTCCTTCTTTCTTTCCTTACCTCCGTAACTGGAGTGGATCGCTCTCTGATGACAAGATCGTGGAGTGGCAAAGGAAGGCATTATGAGAAAGTTCGCAACGCTGCTGGTACTCGCAATGATCAATTCCCCGATGGCGCGCGCACAATCTTCCGCGACGTCAGCTCCGCAAACCGCGCGGCAAGCGCTGATGGAAATGTTCTCTCTCAAGAGCCAGGGAACATTCGTGAAGCACTTACCCGCTGCCACTCTCACGGCCCTGGAGAAGGCGGGCGCTCTGAACACGTTACAGCAATACTCCATGCTCACCAGCCAATTGCATTCGACCGGAAATCAGCTCGAAACTTTTGAAACTGGACCTGTCTTGCTCACCTCGGTCGATCCGAAAACCAGCCAGAAAGTCGAGGTCATTGTCGAAAGCGACTCTCAGCAAGGCGAAGACGACAACATCGTCCTCACATTTCGAACTTACAAGGACAGGCAGATCCAGAAGACTCCCTTCATGCCTCGCATTACCTTTGCCATGAAAATGGAGTCCGGGGTCTGGAAGCTCAACGAAATCCTCGTCAGCATCCGCCTGCCATTGGCTGATCCTGACTTCCTCAAAAGCATTACCGATGGGATCAAATCACGAACCGCATCACCGGCGGTCCAGCCCCAGATTCAGGTAACCCAGAACCAGCCTGTTCAGTGGCAACCCGGGACGCAGAACCACGGCTTTGACAGCTCGATACAAACGGCGATGCGCTCCATCCTGACCGCCGAGATCGCATACAGCGCCACCTATCGCGCGGTTGGCTACACTTGCACTCTTTCTGATTTAGATGGATTCGGAGGCGGCGAGCCGAATGAACATCAAGCCATGCTGATCCCCAGTGGCTTGGCCGGCGGAAAAAGATTCGGCTACGTATTTACGCTCTCGGGATGCACGGGGAGGCCGGCAACTGGTTTCCAGCTTGCCGCTACGCCCGGAGGCAATACCTTTGGACGGCGTGCTTTCTGCGCCGATCAATCCGGAGTAATCCGCTACTCGGCCGATGGCAATCCTGCCACCTGCCTCGCCAGCGGCACTCCCGTCCAGTAAAGTTCAGCGTTTGCTCGAACGCACCGCTGCGCGTAGCTCATTCACGATCTCGCGGGACGCCCGAATGGCCGCGGCGTGCTGATTCACGTTGAACGAGATCGCCCCCACGCGCGCGTGTCCTCCGCCGCCGTAACGCTCGCAAATTTTCGCCAGGTTAACCATCGGCTCTTCCGGTGCCCACGGATTCGATCCCACCGACACCTTCACGCGAAAGCTGCTCTTGCTGAGTCCCACGCTATAAATGGACTCCGGATGGAGGTAGTAAGGAACGAATTTGTTGTAGCCCTCCAGTTCCTGATCCGTGATATCGAAAAAGATCGTGCCATCGGTGCACTCCGCACGCTGCCTCAGGATTTCGATGGAGATTTCGTGGCGCTTGAGCAACGGCGGCAAAAGGGGAGCCACAAACGGCTCTTCCAGAATTGCCGCCAGCGGCTTCGACGCGAGCAGAGGAATCAGGTGCGGAACGAATCCCTGATCCGGCGCCGATTCGATGACCATGGTCAGCTTCATCGCCGGCTCTTGCATCTCCACTGCCGTTTTGGCGTCGGAGTAAAGAGCGCCATCGATAACATCCGTCCAATGCACAAGGTCCGCCACCGGCGCAGGATCGAAGCCGAAACGCTGCTGCCCGATCATCGCAATAAAACTGGTGCAGGACTTGAAGGCCGGATCGTAGAACTTCCGGTTGCTCTCGTCGCGTTCAAAATGCGCGGCGTCTGCCGCGGAAAGGAACGCGCTCTCGTGATGATCGAACCACCACGTGATCTTCGGTGAGCTCGAATACTTGAAGTCGACGATGGCATTCTCATCGCCATCGAAGTGGGATTCGTCGAACAGAGCTCCAGCGCGATGCAGCAGGCCGGAGAATTCAAAATCCACATCGCTGCGGATACGCTCGCGGTAGAAACGGGAGAAAAGCGCAGCCGAAGACGCTCCGTCGAAACACTTGTTATGGTAGAAAACCTTGACTTTCAATCCGATCCCCAATTGCGCCAAAATTTCCGCCGCGCGCGTCACCCACAAAATGAACGCAATTCAGCCGCGAAGTAAAAGCTAATAGGAATGACAGCTTAGCGGAGGAAAGTCAAGGCCGCGGCAGTGAAATCTTCACATGCGGCGAATTGCAAATTGTCAGATGCGACCTTCACACCTGCTTCTCAGCGAGATCCCCAATCACCGGCAATTTATACATTTGCCCCTGGTTTGCCTTGATCAGCAGAATAATCCACACGATCAAACCGCCAAGCCCGACCAGCGGCCACATCAAGACCGTGAAGAACCCGAGCAACGGGAGATGAGCCACGATGCGCAGCCCAAACCACAGAATCCACCAGGCTACGTTGAAAAATATGCATTGCCAGGCGTGAAAGCGGACGAACCGGTTCCTGTT
>DATEQW010000189.1:0-19019 GCA_035272245.1 Candidatus Sulfotelmatobacter sp.
CACGCCATCCGAGCCCAGGATCGTCTTCCACGCGTAAGCCCGAACCAGGTAGCTGACCCACAGAGGAATAATCACCAACTGATAGAGCAAGTCTTTTTGCTTTCCCGCATAGAAGGAAAGAAAATATGCCAGTGGATACCCGAGTAGAAGAGAGAAGATGGTTACGCGTGCCGCAATCCACATGGAGCGCAGCAGAGTCTGCCAGTAAACGTCCACTCGCAGCAGTTGCCGGTAGTTATCAAGTGTCCACGAGTGCACGATGGTTTGCGACGCTGACACCGACCAGAAGCTGTAACAAAACATCAACAGATACGGCATCAGCAGAAAGACCGTCACCCACACCAGTGGAGGCAGAGTGACTGCCGCTTTGTAAGCTCGAGAGAACATCAGATTCTTTCCGGAGACTCGCGTACGAGCACAGCATCAACCGGGGAGAACTCCAACTCAACATCGTCAAGACGTCCGCTGCTGCCCGGAGTTCGCACCGTTAGCACCAGCCCGTCGCCGCATTCCACGCGAATCAACTCCGTCGCTCCATGAAATGCCCGATGCCGGACCTTGCCACGAACGCGTACGCTTTCTGCCGCTAGCACATTTCCCAAAGCCAATCGAACACTCTCCGGCCGCAATGAAAACAGAGCCGGACCATTCGGAAGCGCAGCCGTCCACGTCAAAGAAGAGCAACGCACCACACCTCCTTGCACTTTGGCTTTCAGAAGATTCGTGTGCCCAATAAACTGCGCGGTATAGGCGGTAGCAGGTCGCTTATAGATTTCGCGAGGAGTCGCCACCTGCTCCAGTTCTCCTGACCGCAGCAACGCGATCCGGTCTGACATTACCATTGCCTCTTCCTGATCATGAGTCACGAAGATGAACGAGATGCCGACTTCGCGTTGCAGGGATTTCAATTCCACCTGCATCTGCCGCCGCAGATTCGCGTCCAGCGCCGAAAGCGGCTCATCCAGCAATAGGAGTCGCGGACGATTTACCAACGCCCGCGCCAGCGCGATCCGCTGCTGCTGTCCTCCGCTGATTTTGGATGGCTTCGACTTCGCGTGCGCCGACATCTTTACTTTCTCCAGCGCTTCTTGTACCCGAGAGGCAATTTCTGCCTCAGGCCTCTTCGCCACTCGCAACCCATACGCCACGTTCTGCTCTACGGTGAGGTGCGGGAACAACGCATAGTGCTGGAACACAGTGTTCACGCGGCGCCGGTAAGGAGGCTGGTGGTCCAATCGCTCATCGCCCATCCACACCTCGCCGGCGCTCGCGCTTTCAAAACCCGCTATGATGCGCAGCAGCGTGGTCTTTCCAGATCCACTTTCCCCGAGGATGGTGAGAAATTCCCCTTCCGCCACATCCAGAGAAATGTCGCGCAGCACGACATTCTTGCCGAAGCTCTTGGCAACATTCTGAATCCGGAGTAGCGACGGTTGGGCTGGAGTATCCACAGACCTCGTAGCAGTTTCAGAAGTGATCATCAATCCCAACGTTCTCACCGATTGTTGACAAAGCCGAAATCTGACGGCCCTTTAGACTTCGCTCAGGGAGATTTCACCCGAAGCCAGCTTTACTGCGCCGCCTTCACTTCGTTCCATATCTCGTTATACTTGGCGCGCCGCGGCACATTCTGCCAGAAATAAAGCCGCATTTGGTAGTTGTCCACATCGTCAAGGTGCAAACTCTTTATTTCTGCCGGCGTCATGAACTGCGCCGCTCGCGGATTCGCCGGCGTGTATCCCGTAACGTCCGTCACCTTCTTCTGTGTCTGTGCTTCAATCATGTACTCCAGAAATTCCTCGGCGAGTTCTTTGTTCTCGCTGCCCGCTGTAATCATCAGGTGATCGATCCAGCCCGTGGTGTTTTCCTTCGGAATCGTCTCTCCCACCGGAAAGTTGATTTTGCGCAGTTGATTGGTCATCAGCGGCCATCCCATCGCGGCCACCACCTCGTGATTCTGAAAGAGATTCGTCAACTCCCCGCCGGTCGACCACATCTTGCGGATATTCGGTTTTAATTCCAGCAACTTCTTCTTTACGGCCTCCAGTTGCTCATCGCTCAAGTTGTAAAGCTGCGACGAATCGGGCTTGTCGTAGCCCAGCACCTGCGCTGCCATGTAGACCGTGGACAGATCGTCCCACACCGAAATTTTCCCGCGGTATTTCGGATCCCAAAGCACATTCCAGCTCTCGGGAGCCTGTGCGAATACCGTGGTGTCATAGAGCAGGGGATCTGGTCCCCACATGAACGGAACGCCGTACACCTGGCCATTCAGGCGCACCAGCGGCAAAGAAACCAGCTGCGGAGAAAGTTGGGAGTACGCGGGAATCTTGGAAAGATCGAGCGGCGCGGCGAATCCCTTCATCGCAATCGCCGTGGCCACATCACTGGAGGGAGAGATGACGTCATAATTTGACGCGGCCCCGCCGTTCAATTTGGTCGTCAGCTCGTCGCTCGATCCCATGTACGACGCCGACACTTTGCAATGATGCTGTTCCTCGAAAGCCTTGACGAAGGAAGGATCGGCATAGCCTTCCCACACCAGTAGATTCAGCGAAGGCGTCTTCTTGGTGCACGATCCGGTGAACACTACCAACGTCAGCAAGAACGACAGAACTATCCAGCGTCGCATCTTCCTTGTCCCTCCTTCACTCCTCAAGACGGCCACCAGCCGCGGCCGTAAACGATCGCCCGTTCAGAACGTCGGCGGCGTATTCACCCACAGCACCCAGGTTTCCGCCCGCCCAGGATTTTTCCAGTGATGCGGCGTCGCACTCTCAAAATAAAAACTGTCTCCGGCCTTGAGCCGGTACTCTTCCTTTTCCAGCGTGATCATCAACTCGCCCTGCAATACATACAGGAACTCTTCTCCCTCGTGGGTATAGGAATCGCCGCTGCCCGCATCCGGCGCCACGCGAAAAAGATGTGGCTCCATCACGGTATTCCCCCAAGCCAGCAACTCCATGCGAACGCCGGGACCAGCTTCCAGCACTTTTCTTTGTCCCGGCTGCACCTGCCGGCTGCTCGCCCCCGTCGCATCAAAAAAATCCAAAATGTTGGTTTTATAAAATCGCGCCAGCTTGCGCAGCGTTCCCACCGACCCGCTCATCTGCGACCGCTCCAGCGCGCTCAGGAATCCCACCGAGATGCCAACCGCTCGAGCCACCTGCGCGAGAGACAGCTTCCTCTTCGCCCGCAATTGACGCAAGTGCGAGCCAATCGCTCCGGCGCCTCCGTCTGCTGCTGGACGCGCTCGTCCCTCCCGGCGCAGCAACTCCACAATCGCCGCTGCATTCAACCCGCGCACTTTCCGCAGAAAACGCGCCCGCTTCAGCAGCTTCACGTCGTCGGCCGTATACAGCCGGTACTTGCTTTCCGTGCGCCGGGGCCGCGTCAGCCCCAGGCTCTCCCATGACCGGATCACCGACGGCGAAACTCCCACGCGCCGCGCCACATCTCCGATCTTCAAGTACGCTTTGGCGCTGGATGAGTTCATGGCTCGCAGGAAAGGGCATTCAAGTTTTCTATCCGAAAGAACGCGTTTTTATCCTTGACAGTACGCGTGCCTCTTCTCTAACCTTGCGGGATTATAGCAAGGTTGTGGCTGGACACAAGCTGTCGTTTTCAAGAAAAAAACCAACTCCCCAAGATGCTGGAGAAGATGCCTGGAGGTTCCATGCCGTCACCGCGAGCCCGCTGGACCATGATGTGTCCGGGAACGATTTGCCTTGTGTTCTTACTCCTGATTCCCACGCTGCTTAGTGCCCAAGGTGCCAATGGCCGTATCTTAGGCCGCGTCGCCGACTCTACCGGTGCCGTTCTCGCGGGCGCCAAAATTTCTCTGATCAACGAGGCGACTGGCATCAGCCGCGACGCTCTCACTAATGAGAGCGGCGATTACAACCTGGTCAACGTCGTTCCTGGCACGTACACCGTTGAGTTTGAGCTGACCGGATTCAAGAAGAACGTTCAGAAAGGCGTGATTGTCGACGTCAATCAGGTCGTGACCCTCAACTCCACCCTGCAAATTGGCGGCTCTCAAGAGACGGTCGACGTGACTTCAGAAGCTCCGCAGGTTGATACCAGCAGCACACAGCTTGGTGCCGTAATCAACGACCGCTCCGTGAACGAGCTCCCGCTCAACACGCGCGATACCTATCAGTTCCTGCAGCTCCAGCCCGGAGTCCAGGCCCAGCTTGGATCGAGCGGCGCCTTGTTTGCCGGGACCAGTGATGCCGGCTCCGTTTCGGTGAATGGCGGCCGTACGCGCGCTAACAACTTCAGCGTCAACGGCGGTGACGCGAATGATCAGTTCGTAAATACGCCCACGATTCAGCCCACTCCCGATTCGGTTGAGGAGTTTCGCGTTATTACCAATGCCTTCGACGCCGAATACGGACGCAACTCCGGCTCCGTAGTGAACGTCATCACCAAGTCCGGAGGCAATGCCTTCCATGGCAACGTTTACGAATATTTCCGCAATACAATTCTGGATGCGCGCGGCTATCCCGATACCACAAAGCCGCAGCTGAATCAGAACCAATTCGGCGGAACATTTGGCGGACCCATCAAGAAGGATCGCACCTTCTTTTTCCTCTCCTATGAAGGTCGCAGGATCCGCGACGGTGTTCCCGGCCAGTTGTTGAATGTACCGACCACCGCTCAGTTTGGCGGAGACTTCTCCGGTGTGGGCGGATTTGCAAATGGTGGATCGATCACTGCTCCCTTTGTCGCGCAGGTGCTTGATGGCCGCGCCGGATGCGACGCCGCTTTGAATTTGCCCGCTGGTGGGATCTATACCATGGGCGGAGGCAACAATTGGGCAGGTGCTCCGTGGTCTTCGGTTTTTCCAAGTGGCGTGATTCCCACCGCATGCCAGGATCCCGTTGCCGCCAACCTGCTTCAGCGTTTTGTTCCGGGAGGCAATAGCGGTCCCGGCCTGTATCAAGTCGTCCCCGTCGGCACCATCAACGCCGATCAGTTTACGGTTCGCCTCGACCACCGGATCAATGATCACCAAAGCTTCACTGGCTACTACTATTTCAACGACGGCCGTGAGCTCGATCCCTACAACACCTTCGAAGCGGCTGGCGCCACTCTTCCTGGCTTCGGAAGCTACAACAATGCTCGCGATCAGCAGTGGAACTTCACCCATACCTGGACCATCAGCAACGCTTTGGTCAACGAAGCCCACTTCACCTATATGCGTGAGGGCGAGCTGGGATATTTGAAAAATCAAACGTCCAATGCGGTCACAGCATCCTGCACGGGTTCGGCCACCACTTTCTGCTTTACTGGTACTTCCGATTCTTCGTTCATCCAGAACAATTTCGGGACGGCCGCTAATCTGGGTATAACACCGGGACTGCCGGCAAATCTCACCGGTGTTCCCTTCGTGAACATCTCGGGCGGCGCGTCGTTTGGCAATAATTTCGAGGGTTTCCTGCCTCAGGTGGGAAATAGTTTTCAGTGGACCGACGAACTTAGTTGGGTGAAAGGTAACCACACCTTCAAGTTCGGCGCGGACATTCGCCGCGCCCGATTCGACCAGTACTACTACTTCGATGTCAACGGGGAATTTACCTTCGACAACAGCGGCCCCAATGCGATCGTTCCTGGCGACGGCGATCAATACGCCGAATTCTTGTTGGGCCTCGCCGATGGCTATACTCAGGGCTCCGGTCAGCGCGAAGATGTTCGCAGTACCGCCGTCTATCCATTTGTCCAGGACAGTTGGAAGATTAAGCCCAACGTGACGCTGAATTATGGATTCCGGTGGGAATTCACTCCTCCCCCGACCGATATCAGCGGTCACGTCGAAACCTTCCGGCCCGGACAGAATTCAACCGTCTATCCGTGCGGAATCACGAACAGCACTACTTACTGGCAGACCCTTACCCCGAATCCCGTGCCCAACCCCACTTGTGCCAATACCGGCTCCGAGCCCACCGGTCTGGTTGTTCCCGGGGATCCTGGCGTGCCTGCTGGGATGACCTCAACCTATTACAAGGCTTTCGCTCCCCGCGTCGGCATAGCCTATAGCCCTAACTTCAGCAGTGGCCCATTGGCAAAGCTGTTCGGCAGCAACGGCAAAACCAGCATTCGTACCGGTTGGGGTCTTTTCTACAACCCAATCGAAGAATTGGTTCTGGCGCAGTTCGGAGCGGAACCACCGTTCGGCGGTAGCTCCTCTCTGTCCGATGTCTTCTTCAATACTCCTTTCGTGAATCAGGGAGACTTCCAGACGCCCAATCCTTTCGGCGGCATTATTACGCCTAAGAAGGGGCAGCCTACGGATTTGTCTCTGTTCCGCCCGATCCTTCTCTACGGCGAATTTCAGCCTCACCTGCGCTCGCAATACACCAGTCAGTACAACCTGACGGTCCAGCGCGAGTTGAGCCAGAGCCTGATGTTTCAGATTGGCTACGTCGGATCCGAGGGCCATCGTCTGCTGGCTTCGCATGACATCAATCCGTCGAATCCCCAGACCTGTCTGGATATCATAAACATCGCGAATGCGAACGCGGCCAGCGTCAACTCGTTCGGGGCCCAAGCAACCTGCGGACCGACCGCGGAAGATACTCAGTGGAGCGTAACCATTCCGTCGGGCTACCCGTTCCACATGCCGAATGGCACCATACTCAACGGCACGGGCCAAACGATCAACCTCGTCGGGTTACGTCCCTATTCATCGCCAAATTGCAATCCGCTGACGACAGCGTTTACTCCGGGCACCGGCTGCCCCGTAGATGGCGTTCCTGTCTTCACCGACATTTTCGCTGAAGACACGATCGCGAACTCGACCTACAACGCGCTGGAGATGATGCTCCAGAAGCGCTTCTCTCACGGATTGCAATTCCAGGCTGCCTATACCTTCAGCAAGTCAATCGACGACGGCTCCACGTTTGAAGAAACTCTCAATCCCTTCAACTTCAACGCCAGCCGTGCTCTCTCGATCTTCAATTCGAAGCAGCGCTTCGTCATCAGTTATGACTGGGAGCTACCCATTCCCAAGTATCAGGGCTTTGCCGGCAGAGTGCTTGACGACTGGGAGATATCGGGCATCACCCAGTTTCAGAGCGGTTTTCCAATCCGCCTGAACACCGAGGACGACAACGAACTGATTAACAGCTTGTTTTTCCTGGGTACGGAAGCCCCCAGCTTGAACGGTCCATTGCAGATTTTGAATCCCAAGAAAAATGGAGGCTTTTACCTCAACTACAACCAGTTCTCCGATCCGCCGCTGGGCCAGTTCAACAATGGCACGCAACGTACCATTTGTTGCGGCCCCGGACTCGCCGATTGGGACTTTTCGGTTCACAAGAAGATTGCTTTTAGTGAAAACAGGTATTTCCAGTTCCGCGCCGAAATTTTCAACGTATTCAATCGGACCAATTTCTCGAACCCCGACGGCGGATATTCCGACGGGCCGACAGAATTTGGCAAGATCACCTCAGCCGGCGATCCGCGCCTGTTGCAGTTTGCATTGAAGTATTTCTTTTAGCTTGAAGGACTAGACTTATATGAAGTATTTCCCGGGCGGCCTGCCGCCCGGCATTCTAATGGCCCGCTCACCGAAATGGCGCGGCCTGAGCTATCCCGGAGCAATTCGATGTATCCCGATCTGCAGAAGGAACTCGACACGTTCGAGCGCCGCACGCCCAAATCCGCCGAAGCCCACAAAAAGAATCTCAAACGCATTCCGCTCGGCGTGGCCAGCAACTATCGCCACTACGATCCTTGGCCCATTTTCGTGAAGGAAGCCAGCGGCAGCAAGTTCCGCGACCTCGATGGCAACGAATACATCGATCACAACCTGACCTTCGGCGCCCTCATGGCCGGGCACTGCCATCCCGCCGTCATGAAGGCCGTCGAAAAACGTCTCTCCACTGGAACCATGTTCGGCATGCCGCATGACATGGAATGGGAACTCGCCGAAGAAATCTGCAAGCGTTTTCCGGTTGAGATGGTGCGATTCGGCAACAGCGGCACCGAAGCCACCATGCACGCGATTCGCTTGGCCCGCGCCGCTACCGGCCGCGACAAGATCATTAAATTTGAAGGCGCCTACCACGGCCTCCACGATTCCGCTCTGGTCAGCGTCAAGCCGCACGCGCCGGAATTCGGCGACATCGACAATCCCACGGCCGTTCCAGGCGGCTTAGGGGTGCCGCAATCAGCCGTAGCGAATGTGAAAATCGCTACCTTCAACGACCTCGCCACCGTCGAGCGCCGCTTTAGGGAAAATCCCGACGAGATCGCCGCGATCATTCTCGAACCCATCCTCATGAATGTCGGCCTTTGCATGCCACAACCCGGCTTTCTGAAGGGTCTCCGCGACCTCGCCACCAAACACGGCGCGCTCCTGATCTTCGACGAAGTAAAAACCGGCGCCAAACTAGGATGGGGCGGCGCCAGCGAATACTTCGATGTTCATCCCGACATGATCTGCCTCGCCAAGTCGATCGGCGGAGGCCTGCCGCTGGCCGCCTTCGGTGCCAGCAAGTCGGTCATGGACCTCATCTCGCAACACAAGGTTTTCCACGGCGGCACTTACAATACGAACCCGGTCTCGATGGCCGCTGGCCTTGCCACCTTCCGCGAAGTCCTCACCCGCGAGAACTACGCGCACGTCGATAAACTCGGCAAGAAACTCGCAGACGGATATCGCAAGACCATCGCGAAAGTCGGCCTGCAAGCCTATATCGCGCAAGCCGGAGCCAACGGCGCGCTTATGTTTTATCCGAAGGAAATTCGCAACTACCGCGATTGGACCACGATCGATATCGATCTCTGGCGCCACTACTGGTTCGCCATGGTCAACCGCGGCGTGATGGCCCAGCCCTACTGGTGGGATGAGCAGTGGACGATCTCGGTGCAGCACACCGATGCGGATATCGATAAGCATCTATCTGCCTTCGATGACATCGCCGCCTCGCTCGCGAAAGCTCAGCAAGAACGCGCTGGCCAGCCGGTGTTGGCCGCGCACTAGAAGTGGGGATTAGAACGCTCATGTGGGGACAGCCGCCCTCGGCTGTCCCTGCTGTGAGTTAAGGACTTGAGTTAAGGAGTAAGGATACTGTTGTCATTCCGAACCAGCGAAGCCAGGTGAGGAACCTGCTGTTTTGTAGCCAGCTAAAACACTTGTGTCCACCACCACCCAACCCGTCGTCCAGCCTCACCTGATCCGCGCCCTCGGACGCCGCGATCTCGTGCTCCTGTTCGTCGTCGCCGTGTTCAACCTCAACGTAGTCCCCTCCATCGCCGCGAACGGCGGCGTCACCATCTGGCTTTGGATCGTGTCCCTCGTTTTATTTTTCTGGCCGCAAGGCATCGCAGTCATCGAGCTCGCCCACCGCTATCCCGGCGAAGGCGGAGTCTATCTCTGGGCCAAAGAAGTCTTCGGCGACTTTCACGGATTCCTCTCCGGCTGGTGCTATTGGACCAACAACATGCTCTACGTGCCGACTGTCATGCTCTACTTCGTCGGCGTCTCCGTCTACGTGCTTGGCCCAAGCCATCTCGGTCTCGCGGATAACAAAATTTTTGCCTCCACCACGTCGCTTTTCTTGCTCGCTCTGCTCACCATTCTGAACATCGTCGGCCTCGGTGTTGGCAAGTGGATTAACAACCTCGGTGCGATAGGCACCTTTATTGCCGCCGCTGTCTTGATCGGTCTTGGCGTATTAATGTGGTCGCGCTTTGGCACCACCATCACGGTCGCAGATTTCAAAATTCCTTCCAATCCACGCTTCGTCCTGAATTCTTTCGGCGTAATCTGCTTCGGCCTTGTGGGCCTCGAACTCGCTTCCGTCATGGGCGACGAAATTAAAGATCCAGCTCGCACGCTACCCGGCGCAGTAGCGTGGGGCGGCGTCCTTTCCGGCGCCCTCTATGTCGGCGCCACCCTCACCCTTCTGATCGCCGTCGGAAAAAATGTTAACGTCCTGCAAGGGATCGTTCAGGCGGTCAGCCAAATGGCGGGCCGCGTCGGCGTTTCGTGGATCACCGTCCCATTCGCACTCATGCTCAGCTTCTCCATTGCCGGCATCGGTTCCGCATGGATGGGTGGCTCCGCCCGGATCCCTTTCGTCGCCGGACTTGATTCCTACATGCCCTCGTGGCTCGGTAAAGTTCATCCTCGCTATGCCACGCCTTACGCCGCGCTGATTGTTCAGGGTATCGTGTCTGCTGTTCTCGTTATTTTGAATTTTGCCGGCGCAGGTGTTCAGGAAACGTTTCAAAAACTGCTTTCCCTTGCGGTTGTGCTGCAGCTCGTTCCGTTCCTCTATATGTTCGGCGCGCTCATTCGATTCGCCGTGAGGGAAACCACGCCGCAAGGCCAGTACAGCCGCGCCACGATGTTCCTTGCGGGCACCAGCGGTTTGCTCACAACAGTGCTCGGCATCGCGCTGGTATTTTTCCCAGCCCAGCAGATCACATCGCTGTGGTCGTATGAACTGTGGATGTTCGGCGGCACGCTGTTCTTCATCGGACTAGCCGCCTTTTTCTTTTTCGTCTACGGACGACACAAGCCGCCCAAGCCTCATGGGGCAACAGTCGATGTGGGGACAGCCGCCCTCGGCTGTCCAGCGAGCGAAGCTCGCAAGTAAGGGAAGGCTCGACTTTAGTCGTGCCGCTAGGTGACCAGTAATTTGGGGCGAATGATTTTGGGTGGCGCAGCGCTTGAGCGCTGCGATCGATGTCGAGGATGAAAGCGGCTTTAGCTGCTGAGGAAACAGGAGGTCCACCAAATGCCCGGCGGAGTCAAAACCGACGTGAAGACATATCAGATGTACATCAACGGAGAGTGGGTCACTAGCAAGTCTGCAAAGACCTTTCCGGTCTATGATCCCTCCACCGAAGAGGTCATCGCCCAAGTTCCAGATGCTGGCGCCGATGATGTGAACCGCGCCGTAGCCGCCGCGAAAGCCGCATTCGAAACCGGGCCATGGTCCACGTCAACCGCCCAGGAGCGCGGCCGCATCCTCTTCCGTCTCGCAGAAAAAATCCGCGCCAATCTTCCCGCGCTCGCTGAACTCGAATGCCGCAACACCGGCAAGCCCATCGTCGAAGCCGAATTCGATATCAACGATGCCGCCACCTGTTTCGAGTACTACGGCGGACTCGCCACCAAAGTCGTCGGCTACGTAAATCCCGTTCCCGACAATGCGATGTCTCTTTCGCTAAAAGAGCCGGTCGGCATCGCCGGACAAATTATTCCCTGGAATTATCCGCTGTTAATGGCCGCATGGAAGCTTGCGCCGGCGATCGCCGCCGGCTGCACCTGCGTCCTCAAACCCGCTGAACAAACTCCGCTGACGGCACTTGAATTGGCAAACTATTTTGCCGACTGCGGTCTGCCGCCGGGCGTGGTCAATATCGTGACGGGCTTCGGAGAAACTTGTGGCGCCCCACTCGTCCAGCATCCTGATGTAAACAAGATCGCTTTCACCGGCAGTGCCACCGTTGGCAAAATCATCGTCAAACAGGCTGCCGACACGGTAAAGCGCGTCACCCTTGAACTCGGCGGCAAGTCGCCAAACATTTTCTTTGCCGACGCCGACTTCGAAGCGGCCATCGATGGCGCGCTCTTCGGTGTCTTCATTAACCAGGGTGAAGTCTGCTCCGCCGGAAGCCGCATCCTGGTGCAGAAGTCGATCTACAAAAACTTTGTCGAGGCAATGACGGAAAAGGCCAAGAAGATTAAGCTCGGGCCGCCGCTCGATCGCGAAACGAAAATGGGCCCGCTGGTCAGCAAAGAACAATACGACCGCGTCAACTCCTACATCGAGATTGGCAAGAAAGAAGCCAAGCTCGCCTCCGGCGGTGGACGTCCCGAGAAGATCGGGAAGGGCTATTATGTCCAGCCGACGATTTTTTCCGACGTCTCAAACTCTGCCCGCATTGCCCGCGAAGAGATTTTCGGTCCTGTCGCCGCGGTGATTCCATTTGACGACGAAAAAGACGCGCTCAAAATCGCGAACGATTCGCCTTACGGCCTTGCTGCCGCCGTCTGGACCCGCGATATTTTCAAGGCCATGCGCTCAGTGAAAGCTCTGCGCGCAGGCATCGTCTGGGTCAATCACATGCAACCAACCTATGTGGAAGCACCCTGGGGCGGCTACAAGCAATCCGGCTTCGGCCGCGAACTGGGCCCCTGGGGTATTGAAGAATATCTCGAAACCAAGCAGGTCTACATCAATCTGAACGAAGCTCCGATCGGCTGGTACTGAAAACAAGTGGCCAGTGGTCGGTGACCAGTGGCCGGTTCGTAAAACTGATTTAGCCACCGATCACTGATCACTGGCAACTGAGAACCTACGATGTCCACAATTCAAGTACGCACGCAAATTCCCGGTCCAAAATCCAGAGCGCTCTCCGAGCGCCGCTCTCAAGCCGTACCCCGCGGTCTCTCTCACGGTACGCCCATCTATGTAGCCAAAGCCGAAGATGCATGGCTCGAAGACGTCGACGGCAACCGCTACATCGATTTTGCCGGCGGCATTGGCTGTGCCAACGCTGGTCATCGACAAGAAGCTGTAGTCGATGCCATCCGCGGCCAGCTCGACAAATTCCTGCACACCTGCATTCAGGTCACGCCCTACGAAGGCTACATCCGGCTTGCCGAGCGCATGAACCAAGTAACGCCGGGAAAGTTTCCCAAGAAAACTTTGTTCGTCAACAGTGGCGCGGAAGCTGTAGAGAACGCGGTCAAGATCGCGCGTGCCTACACCAAGCGCCCCGCCATCATCGCCTTCGAAGACGCTTTCCATGGCCGCACAATGATGACTCTTGCCCTCACCAGCAAGACCCATCCCTATAAAGCTGGCTTCGCGCCTTTCCCCGGCGAGGTGTACCGCGTCCCGTTCGCCTACTGTTATCGCTGCTCGTACAATCTGAAATATCCTTCCTGCGATCTTTACTGCGCGCGCCATCTCGAAGACACCTTCAAACGCGTCGTTGCCAACGAAGAAGTTGCCGCCGTGATCGCCGAACCGGTCTTGGGAGAAGGTGGATTCGTTGCTCCGCCGCCTGATTACTTCAAAACGCTGATCGATCTCTGCCACAAGCACGGAATTCTGTTTATTGCCGACGAAGTTCAATCCGGCTTCGGACGTACGGGCGCACTTTTCGCGAGCGAGCGCTATGGCATCGAGCCTGATCTTCTTGTTACCGCGAAATCGCTGGGCGGCGGTTTGCCGCTCGCTGCTGTCACCGGACGCGCAGAAATTATGGATGCGCCCGCTCCCGGCGGCCTCGGCGGCACCTTTGCCGGCAACCCGCTCTCCTGCGCCGCCGCACTGGCTGTGCTCGATCTGTTTGAAAAAGAAAATTTGCTGGTTCGTGCCAACGAACTCGGTGATCGTTTCCAGCGTCGGGCCCGCGAGTGGCAGCGCCGCTGGACGATCGTTGGTGACGTGCGCGGCCTCGGCGGCATGCAAGCCATCGAACTGGTGAAGTCGCAGGAAACGAAAACTCCCGCTGCCGACGAAACCAAACAGATCACGCAGTATTGTTACGAGCATGGCCTGATCACGATCACTGCCGGTTCGTTCTCCAATGTGATCCGCGTCCTCGTCCCACTGGTCGCGAGCAACGAGCAAATGGACGAGGGCCTAAACGTGCTTGAATCCGCGCTGGCTGCGGTCTGCGATAAGAAAGGCGCCGTGGCGCAGTTGGTGTAACAGAATGTGTCATCCTGAGCGAGGATTGTCCTTCGCGCCAAAGCGCGAAGCACAGCCGCAGTCGAAGGATCCCTATAACCATTGGTATCATTGATAGGTGCAGCACGATAAGCGCACGACATTCTTCGCGATAGCCGAGGCATCATTATGACCGTCGCAGCACCCCCCGTCATCAAGCTCACCAACTATATCAACGGCCGTTGGACCGACTCGCACGCCTCCGAATGGCGCGACGTCGTCAACCCCGCGACCGGGGAGATTCTCGCCCAGGTTCCACTCGCCGAAGCGGCTGAAGTAAATCAAGCCGTCGAGGCCGCCGCCGCCGCATTCCCGGAATGGCGCCGCACTCCGCCCGAAGACCGCATCCAGCCGCTCTTCAAGTTGAAGATGCTGCTCGAAGACCACATCGACGATATCGCTCGCATCATCACGCAGGAAAACGGCAAGACCTTCACCGAAGCCAAAGCTGAAATGCGGCGGGCGATTGAAAACGTCGAGGTCGCCTGCGGCATTCCCATGATGATGCAAGGCTACAATCTCGAAGACGTTGCTCGCGGCATTGATGAGATGATGATCCGCCAGCCCCTCGGCGTCACCGCTGCCATCGTACCTTTCAATTTCCCCGGCATGATCGCGTTCTGGTACCTGCCCTACGCTATCGCAACCGGCAACACCTTCATCCTCAAACCCAGCGAGCGCGTCCCGCTCACCATGCGCTACGTCTACGAACTGCTGGAGAAAACCGGCTTGCCCAAAGGCGTGGTGAGCCTGGTCAACGGCGGCAAAGGCGTTGTTGACGCGCTCATCGATCATCCTAAAGTTCGCGCCATCAGCTTCGTTGGCTCGACACCCGTCGCGCGCTACATCTACGCCCGCTCCGGCGAAAAAGGGAAGCGCTGCCAGTGTCAGGGCGGCGCCAAGAATCACGTTATCGTTCTTCCCGACGCCGACATGCCCATGGCCACGCAGATCATCAGCGACAGCGCTTTCGGATGCGCCGGCCAGCGTTGTCTCGCCGTCTCCGTCGCGGTGACGATTGGCGAAGCGCAGAAGACATTCCGTGATTCCATCGCCGACGCCGCCTCCAAACTCAAAGTAGGCAACGGCCTAGACAAAGACGTCCAGATGGGACCGGTGATCACACCGGAAAGTAAAGAGCGCGTGGAATCGCTGATCGGCCTTGGCGAAAAGCAGGGCGCGAAAGTTCTGCTCGATGGACGCAACTCGAAGATCCCGAAATACGAGTCCGGCAATTTCGTGAATCCCACCATTCTCGACAACGTTCCCGCGACCAGCGATCTTGCCGACACCGAAATCTTCGGCCCGGTCCTCAGCCTCGTTCACGCCGATAACATGGACGAAGCCCTCGCCTTCCTCGAGCGCAGCGCCTACGGCAATCAGGCATCGCTGTTCACGTCGAGCGGATCAGCCGCCCGCCGCTTTCGCTACGAAGCTCCTGCGGGAAATGTCGGCATCAACATCGGCGTAGCCGCGCCCATGGCCTATTTCCCCTTCAGCGGATGGAAGAACAGCTTCTTCGGCGATCTCCACGGCCAGGGCCGCGACGCCATCGAGTTCTACACCGACAAGAAAGTCGTCGTCGAACGCTGGGCCAAGGAGCACAGCCGCAAATTCTAGGCCGCAGCAGAGAAGAAACAATGAACCTTCTCACCACAGAGTCACAGAGACACAGAGAAATCGAAAACGGGCAGGATTCCCGAACCGCTCCAATCATTGGGGCAGCAATCGAAGTACATCGTCAGCTCGGTCCGGGATTGCTCGAATCTGCTTACGAACAATGCCTCTGTCACGAGCTGCATCTGCGTGGATTGCCATTCAGATGCCAAGTCGATCTGCCCGTTTCATACAAGGGTCTGCAGCTCGATTCTGGATACAAGATCGACTTGATCGTGAACGACGAAGTAGTCATTGAGCTGAAGGCCGTCGAAAGGGTTCTTCCAGTCCACGAGGCTCAACTGCTCACATACCTAAAGCTTTCAGCCAAAACAGTCGGTCTGTTAATCAACTTCA
This sequence comes from Candidatus Sulfotelmatobacter sp., assembly GCA_035272245.1. Classification (GTDB taxonomy): domain Bacteria; phylum Acidobacteriota; class Terriglobia; order Terriglobales; family Acidobacteriaceae; genus Sulfotelmatobacter. The sequence goes on from DATEQW010000189.1 coordinate 15,720, forward strand.
ACGTGCCCTTACTGACGCGCGGAATCATCCGAAGAGTTCTATAAAAGGTTTTCTCTGTGTCTCTGTGACTCTGTGGTGAATGATTTTCAAGAAGGAATCTATGACTACCACCGTTGCAACGCCCGCGATGTCCGGCAAAGAAATCGTCGATCTCTCCCGCAAGCACACGCTCTACGAATGGTCCGCCCAGTCAAAGGTCGATCCCATTCCGGTCGCCAGCGCCAAGGGCATTTACTTCTACACGCCGGAAGGCAAGCGCTTCATCGACTTCAACAGCCAGCTCATGTCCGTCAACATCGGACACGGCGACCCGCGCGTCATTCAGGCCATCAGCGAGCAGGCGGCAACGCTCGCCTACGCAAATCCTTTCATGGCGACGGAAGTTCGCGCGCGCCTCGGCGCGAAGCTCGCCGAAATCACTCCCGGCGATATCGACACTTTCTTCTTCACCAACGGCGGTGCCGAGGCCAACGAGAACGCCATCAAGATTGCGCGCTTCTTTACCGGACGCCACAAGATCCTCGCGCGCTATCGCTCCTATCACGGCGCGACCGCGGGAGCGATGAGTCTTACCGGCGATCCCCGCAGATGGGCCGCCGAACCTGGCATTCCGGGCGTGGTGCACGTGCTCGATCCTTATCACGGCATCGAGCGCGGATGGGAATCTGCCGAGACTTCTCTCGCCATGATCGAGGAGACCATTCAGCTCGAAGGCCCGCAAACCATCGCCGCGTTCATCCTCGAGCCGGTCACTGGAACCAACGGCATTCTCATTCCGCCCGATGGATATCTCGAAGGCGTGCGCCAGCTCTGCGACAAATACGGAATCCTGATGATCGCCGATGAAGTGATGGCTGGTTTTGGACGAACCGGAGCATGGTTTGCCGTCGATCACTGGAAGGTGGTTCCCGATCTGCTTTGCATGGCCAAGGGATTGACTTCCAGTTATTTACCGCTGGGCGCGGTTGGCATGCGGCATCACATCGCGCAGCATTTTCAGGACAAAGTTTTTTATGGCGGGCTCACGTACAACAGCCATCCCATGGGCTGCGCGGCGGCGCTGGCGACCATTCGCGTGTATGAAGAAGATGGGCTGATCGACAACGCGAAAAAAATGGGTGCCGTCCTCAAAGAGCTGGGAGCGGAGATGCAGGCCAAACATCCGTCGGTGGGCGCGGTGCGCTCCATCGGATTGTTCGGCATCGTCGAACTGATTCGCAATCGCAAGACGCGCCAGCCCATGGCGCCGTTCAATGGCACGTCCGAGGAAATGGCCGCGCTCGGCCGCCTCTTCCGCGAGCAGGGCCTTTACACCTTTGTTCGCTGGAACACTTTCTTCACTAATCCTCCGCTCTGCATCAACGAGCAGCAGATGCGCGAAGCCTTCGCCATCATCGATCGCGGGCTCGAGATCACGGATAAGGCTGTGAGCTAGTAAAGAAAATAAGTGGCTGTCATGCTGAGCGCAGCAGTACGACTGAATAAATTGTCATGCTGAGCGGAGTCGAAGCATCCCTACCTTTAGTCGTCTCCATCCACTGGTACCACTCCGAAGCCAAGTCCTTCCACTGCGGATTGCGGCGTTCTAGCAGCGCGATTTCTTGGTGCGCGCCCATCATTTGAGTTGCTTCTCGCGGGCCAGCACTTTGTGCACGTCGTCGTAGGATTCCCAGTAGAGCAGGCGAACCACGTCGTAGCGGTCGGTGAATCCTTCGTGGTGATGGAACTTGTGCTGGAATACGCGCTTGTGAAGATTGCCGCTCACTCCGATATATAGAGTGCCGGTCAGGCTTCCCATGATGTAGACGCAGTAGGAGCGTGGGTCGCGCACGTGGGAATGATTGAGGAATGTTCGCGCAGCCGGCAGTGATAATTGTCACAGTGCAGTGGAAATCCCTTCCGCATTCGGGACGGCGGCAGGGATGCTTCGACTCCGTCGCGAGGACCTGTCGGGTCCTCCCGGCTCCGCTCAGCATGACATTGTCCTACTGCTGTTGCTGTTGTTCATGCTCAATGCGCGGGCTACGCACGTTCACGGGGCGGGATTGGATGACCAGCGTGGGCGGGAGTTGGATGGGCGGGGGAGCGTCGGAGGGGCTTACGGTGACGGAGACGCTGAGGGCGCTATGGGCTTCGCCTTTGTGGACGCCGCGGGTGGGAGGGACGTCGGCGTAGTCGCGTCCGATGGCGACGCGGATGTGGCGGTCGGCGCCGATCAGGTTGTTGGTGGGGTCGAAGGCAGTCCATCCCAGGTTGGGGAGGAAGGCTTCAATCCAGGCGTGGGACGCGCCTTCCAGCGAGCGATCTTTTTTCTCTTCGGCTTCGTCGCGATGAAACATGTATCCGCTGACGTAGCGGCAAGGGATGCGCAGCGGACGCACGAGCGCGATCATGATGTGCGCGAAATCCTGACAGACGCCCTGGCGGGAGATGAGAGCGTCGTCGATGGGCGAGTCGACGCTGGTGCTGTTGGGAACGTAAGCGAAGGATTCGTAGATCGACTGGTTGAGTTCGGTCAGCAGCTGCAGCGGAGTGTCGCGGCGCTCGCAGCGGATCTCGGCGGCGAGAGCCTCGAGGTGCAGGCTGGCCTTGGCGAACTGGCTGGGGAGAAGCATTTCCCAATAATCATCTTTCATGGCGGGGGTGGAGATGACGAGATCGAGGTCGTCCCAGGAGCCGGCGTCTGCGGAGCTGGGCGGCGCGACGGGATGGACTTCGACGGAGGAGCGGGCGGTGATTTTGATTTGAGAATGTTTTCCGGCGATGTCGAAGTGGTGAACGGTGTTGCCCATGAAATCGCGGTACTGCATGATGTTGGCGGCCGGTGAGACTTCGAGTTCGAAGGTGAGGCAGTGCTGTGGACCGTCGCTGCGCGGCTGCAGGCGGACTTCCATCACGCTCTCGCGCACGGCGGGCTGGTAGGTGAAGGTGGTGGTGTGGACGACGGAGTAGATCAATTGATACCCTCTTCTTCAATGTCTGGTTTCGTGGGGAATTTGTAATTTTGTAATCGGGTAATTTTGTAATTTAACTTTCGCTCCATTAGTTCTAATTACCAATTCCAAAATTGCCAAATTACCAAATCCTCTAGGCCACCAATGCCGACTCGACGGAATAGTCGAAATAAACTTGTTGGATGGCGGCGTGGGCCTGGGCGCACTGCCAGCGGATGCTGTCGACGTAGGCGATGGCGCCGGAGGCCATGATTTCGTCGATCTGACTGAAGCTGAGGGTGGCGCGCAGGCGTCCGGCGATGCGAACCGGTTGCTCGGCTTTGCGTTCAGTCAACTCGGCGATGGC
>DATEQW010000190.1:0-9942 GCA_035272245.1 Candidatus Sulfotelmatobacter sp.
CCCTCACCATGGCCCGGTTCAGCTTGCCCAGCGCATACGGCAAACCGTTCCTCCGGGAACCTATGTCCGAGTTTTCGAGAACCGCCATAGAAAGCAGGCCTATAACGCCGTTGTTCATCTGCTCGACACGAATCGAGACGGCATACTTTCTGCAGAAGAAAAAACTCGCGCCCGGATTATCCTCTTCGGCCACAGCTGGGGAGCCGCTGCGGCAGTTTCACTGGCCCGTGATCTCGGACAGCAAGGCATTCCCGTTTCGTTGACGGTGCAGGTGGATAGTGTCGCCAAGTGGTGGCAGAACGACTCTGTCATTCCCGATAACGTTGCCCAAGCCGTAAATTTTTATCAGACCGCGGGCATTCTCCACGGCCGTCGCCAGATCACTGCCGCCAATCCCGCAAGCACTCAAATCCTCGGGAACTACCGCATCGATTACAAAAAGACTCCTGTCGAATGCCCCGAAGCCGCCTGGTGGGAGCGAGTCTTCACTCCCGGCCACATGCAAAGCGAGTGCGATCCCAGCCTTTGGTCGCAAATCGGAAGCATGGTAACTGAACGCCTCGCTCCTCAGCCCACGTCCGTCGCCGTTTCTCCCCCAGACCACGCCCAATCGAGCCGCTAGTCTCAGAGCAGAATGTTATCGATCAGTCGCGTCGCGCCTACAAATGCCGCAACGGCCACCAAAGCGCCCTTGCCGACATTTCCAACCGGGTCGAGGCTTTCAGGATCGGCAATTTCAAAATAATCAAGCCTCACTGAATTTTCCGTGCCAAGTTCTTCCCGACCCGCAGCCAGCAGTTTTTCCGCAGAGTGTTGGCCGCCTTCCCACATTTTTTTCACTCGCATCAGCGACCGATGCAAAACCAGCGCCTCTTTTCTCTGCTGCGAATCGAGATAGGCATTCCGTGAACTCATGGCCAATCCGTCCGGCTCACGCACAATCGGGCATGCCACAATCTCCACCGGAAAGTTCAGGTCGCGCACCATCCGCCGGATGATCGCCACTTGCGCCGCATCCTTCTGTCCAAAGAACGCCGCATCCGGCTCGATCACGTGAAACAGCTTCGCCACCACAGTAGTTACGCCGCGAAAATGCCCCGGTCTCGACCGTCCATCCAACTTCTCACTCAGCCCCTCCACCGTCACCCAGGTTACAGCCCCGGCCGGATACATCTCCTCTACAGACGGAGCAAAGAGCAATTCCACGCCCTCCTTTTCCAGCAACTGCCGGTCGCGATCGAACGTTCGCGGATACTTGGCCAGATCTTCTGTGGGCCCAAACTGCGTCGGATTCACAAAAATCGACGCCACCACCACATCACACTCAGCCCTGCCTGCCCTCACCAGAGATAAGTGCCCTTCATGCAGCGCGCCCATGGTGGCAACAAATCCCAATCGCTTGCCGCCGCTTCGCACACCGCGGCACGCCGCACGCATGTCTTCGATGGTGTTGCAGATTCTCATTTTTCTTGGGATGTTTCTTTAGGAGGAAGGATCCAATTGATAGTCACGTGCGCGCTCTGCAACTCGCCGGCCACCAGGCCGCGGTTTCGCCGCAGCGCGATCTTATCCTGCTCAGAGCTGGTCGGCTTCGCATCCACAAGAACCGCAACCGCGCGTCCGTACGGCCACGCCGATGCCGGCAACTGCGCCAGAGCCTTCAACACTTCTTCCGGCTTCAAAATCTGTTCTTCGTTCGCCGCAACTCCCGTCAGCAATCCCACGGTCGCTGGACGGATTACAAGATACGGATTGCTCCAATGTTTCGTCTCCTGCAGCGCCGGAAACTTCGTCGGATCGGCTGGAGCAACGGCCTGCAACACGGTCTCGGCGTCCGGCACCGGCGGCGCTTTCGGCCCCGAGCAGGACGCCAGCGAAAAACTCGCCATCATCACCAGTAAGAGGGTCGCCAACCCTCTGCGCAGAGAATTCATGACCACAGCCCCAGAATCCAACCAACCTCCGCCCCTCCCATAGGCTAGCACCATCGCGAGGAACTTTGCTAAGAGGTTGTCCTGCACGATCCGTGTCGATCCGCGAAAAAACGTGGCCCCGCTTACCGCGCCATCGCACGCTTCCTCGCCAGCACCGTATCCAGCCCCTCCTTCGTCTCTTTGGGCAGATGATACGACTCCTGATCCGATGGATACTGCAGCGACTTCACATCCGCGCGGAAGGCCTGCGCCGCATTCGTGATCAGCGCCGCCGCGTCGCCGTATCGCCGCACAAACTTTGCCGGCGGCCCAAACGTCAGATTCATGATGTCGTGAAACACTAGCACCTGCCCATCGCATTCCGGCCCGGCCCCAATCCCAATCGTTGGCGCAGCAACCTCCGCCGTGATCATCGCCGCCACCTCACGCGGAATGCCCTCCAAAAATAGGCATGCCACTCCCGCGCGATCCAGCGCCACGGCATCTCGCATCAATTGCTCGATGCCACCAAGATTTTTCCCTTGCACCTTGTAGCCGCCCATCACATTCACCGACTGTGGCGTCAGCCCGATGTGCCCCGCCACCGGAATCTCAGCGTCAATGATGCGGCGAATCAGGTCGGCACGCTTTTCGCCGCCTTCAATCTTCACCACTTCCGCTCCGCCTTCTTTCACAAAGCGCGTGGCATTATCGAGCGCAACCTTGGCGTCGATCTGATATGACCCGTAAGGCATATCTGCCAGCAGCAGCGCGTTCTTCGTGCCGCGCCGGACGGCCTTCACGTGGTGCAGCATCTCATCGACCGTGACGGAGAGCGTGTTCTCATAGCCCAGCATCGTTTGGGCTAGCGAATCGCCCACCAGGATCATCTCGATTCCGGCTTCATCGACCAGGCGCGCGGTCGCGTAGTCGTAAGCAGTTAAGCAGCTGATTGGTTGATGTTGGAGTTTCTGTTCCCGCAGAGAAGCGGTTGTAATTTTATGGCGAGGCTCGCCAATCGGAGTAAGACTCACTGTGTCCTCCAGTGCCCCTCCGGCTCGGCCGGATAGAGCCTGTATGCATCTTCTTGGATGCTTCAGCCGTTATTGTAGCGTCAAACGCGTCGTTCGTCGACAATCCTAGGTGCTGGCGCCAGAAGGGTTTAGGGGGAATGTCTAGCAGTAGAGTTCGTCGCCGCGACAACTCCCTACGCTCCTACGGCTTCCCCGCCCAACGGCAAAAAGTATTGCGTCCCCTTGATCGGCTCTGTCACCTTCCGCAGCAGCTCCTGCAAGTCCTCATTGCGGTCGACAAAATCAATATCTGAGGTATTCACGATCAACAGATCCGACGACGTGTAATGAAAAAAGAAGTGCTCGTACGCCTTCACCACTTCTTCCAGATATTCATCGCTCACCGCCCGCTCGCCCGGCGCATTTTTTTTCTTCAGCCGCTTTTTCAACACCTCGGGCGTAGCTTGCAAATAGATCACCAGGTCCGGCGTCGGCAACTTCTCGCGAAAGTGGTTGTAGTAACGGTTGTAGGTATCCAGTTCTTGGTCGGTAAGATTGAGGCAGGCAAACAACTTATCTTTTTCGATGATGTAGTCGGCAACCACCGTCTTCTGGGAGTTGGCACCCAAATCAAGCGCCTGCAGCTGCTCAAAACGCCGCACCAGAAATGCGAACTGCGCCTGAAAGGCCGCCCCACGCTCCCCCTCGTAAAATGCGCCAAGAAAAGGATTCGACTCCGGCTCCATCACCCGCTGCGCATTCAGCCGCTCCGCCAGAATGCGGGCCAGCGTGCTCTTGCCCACTCGGATCGGACCTTCCACTGCAATGTAACGGGGGAGCTCGAAAAGATTCGCCATGGCCTCGCAATATTTCGGAATTGGCAGGATAGCTCGTCTATCGCCAAGTCGCAATTGCGGGAAGAGTTAACAGCTAGAAGAAGGCAGAAGACAGAATTCAAAATGAAGAAATAAAACTTAAAGCGTGGGCAAATCAAGTTTTTACTTCCGCATTCCAAATTTTACCTTCTCACTTGCATTTACAATCCCGACATGCTTGCCCTCGCCTTAACTGGCGCTGTTTCTGCCGCGGCCGCCGTCGCTGCCGGCTACCAGTCCATGGCGCCAACAGGTCAATGGTATGGTAAGACTTTCACCGGACTCGCTCGCCCGTCGCGCCAGATCGCGCTAACTTACGACGACGGCCCCAACGACCTGCACACTCTTCGATTGCTCGAAGTCCTCGCTAGGCACAACGTCCACGCAACTTTTTTTCTGATCGGTCACTACGTCCAGCAACGTCCGGAAATCGTCCGCGAAATTGTTCAAGCCGGCCACGTCGTCGGCAACCATACCTTCACGCATCCGCTCTTGATCTTCCAGAGCGAAACCGAAATCAGACAGCAACTCTCCGAATGCCGCGCGGCACTGCAAGATGCTATCGGCGAGCCCTCCAATCTCTTCCGCCCTCCCTTTGGTGGGCGCCGCCCCGCCGTTCTCCGCGCGGCGCGTCGCCTCGGATTAGAACCCATCATGTGGAGCGTAACCGGCTACGACTGGAATGCCCCGCCTGCCTCAGTAATCCAGCGCAAAGTCGCAAGCCAGATTCGCGGCGGCGACGTAATCCTCCTTCACGATGGTGGCCACAAGCAAATGGGCGCAGACCGCTCCCAGACCGTGATCGCTACCGATCATTTGATCACTCGCTATCAGTCCGATGGATTTGAATTCGTAACCATACCGCAGATGATGAGAACGCCGGCTGTCGGTGCTCCGAAATCGGCCGTCACTTAGAGCGCTTTTGGTTCGTGGAATTTCTCCGTGCCTCTGTGCCTCCGTGGTGAAATTGCTCCTACCCCTTTACCGCCGCAAACGCCCCCTTCGCCGCCGCAATCGTCTGCTGCACATCTTCCGGCGTGTGCGTCGCGCCCAAAAACGCAGCTTCGTACTGCGAAGGCGGCAAATACACTCCGCTATCCAGCATGGCGCGGAAGAACTTCCCAAACGCTTCCGTATTTGACTTCGATGCCGAATCCCAATCCATGACTGGCCCCTGCGTAAAGAACCATGTAAACATCGACCCAACCCGGTTGTAGCACAGCGGCACGCACGCATCTTTGGCAGCTGCAGCCACGCCCTCCACCAGTTCTCCACTCAGTTTATCGATCCGCGAATAAATCTCCTGCTTGTGATCGCGCAAATGCTTCAGCATCGCGCATCCCGCCGCCATCGCCAGCGGATTTCCTGAGAGCGTCCCTGCCTGGTACATCGGCCCCAGCGGCGCCACCAGGTTCATAATCTCGTTTGGTCCGCCATATGCGCCCACCGGCAGTCCTCCGCCAATAATCTTGCCCATCGTCGTCAAGTCAGGACGAATGCTGTACAGTTCCTGTGCTCCTCCGAAGGCCACGCGGAATCCCGTCATCACTTCATCAAAAATCAAAACCGATTTTTCCCGTTCCGTGATCAACCGCAGCGCCACCAGATAATCGTCCGCCGCCGGAACGCATCCCATATTTCCCACCACCGGTTCCACGATCACGCAAGCAATCTGATGCTTGAATTTCTGGAACGCGTACTCCACCGCTTTGGTGTCATTGAACGGCAACGCCAGAGTGAACTGCGTGAACTCCTCCGGAACCCCCGCCGATCCTGGGATTCCCAGCGTAGCCACTCCCGACCCCGCCTTCACCAGCAGCGAATCGGAGTGCCCGTGGTAGCACCCTTCGAATTTCACAATGTATTTGCGTTTGGTATAAGCCCGCGCCAAACGAATAGCTGACATGGTCGCTTCGGTTCCCGAACTCACGAAGCGCACCTTCTGCAGATGCGGAAACGCCGAAATCACCAACTCCGCCAGATCCGCCTCCGCTGGCGTCGACGCCCCGAAGCTCGTGCCATTACACGCCGCGCCCACGATCGCATCCAGCACGTCCGGCGCAGCATGACCAAGAATCAACGGTCCCCAAGATCCCACGTAGTCGATGAACTCGTTTTCATCGGCATCCCAAATGTGCGAACCCTTTCCGCGCACAATAAACGGTGGTTCGCCCCCCACGGAGCCAAAGGCCCGCACCGGCGAGTTCACTCCGCCCGGAATCATGCTTTCAGCACGCTGCTGTAAACGCCGCGACTGCTCGGCTTTTCGAGACGTTGTGGATGGCATCAAGGCTCCCACATCAGAAGAATGTCGACACTCGGAACTGCGCGCAACCGATTACTATACCAGCGCCCTACGGAGCGAATTAACCAGATATTCATCCGGCAGCCATCATTTTGCAACATGGCTCCGGTAACGTAAGGTCATCAAGTTGCCCTTCTAACCGGGAGGGTTCAAGGACGGCTTCGGGGGCTCCGGGCTGTCCTTCTTTTCATTTTCTTGGACAGCGTGCCGATCACTTCAGGTAAGCACGCACCAGCCCGATCAGGTCTTCTCCCAATTCTTCCGGCGACTCCATTTCATGCTCGGGATTCATCATGTGCAGCCGTATGTGATCTTCCAGAATCTCCGCCATCAGCCCGTTCACGCCTCCGCGAATCGCCGCCAGCAACATCAGAATGTCGGCGCATTCGTCGCCTGCCGTAAGCGCCCGCTCCACCGCCGCGAATTGGCCGCGAATCCGCTTGATCCGAAATAAGAGCTTCTGCTTTTCCTTTGAAATCACCGGGATCTTATCTTGCATTTTTCATTTTCCTCGAAGTTTTTAATTGCATGTACCCTAGGGGGGTATGATATAAGAAAATTGATGGGAAAATTCACCAAATCTTCTCGAAAGGAGGGTAACACCAATGGCGTGCATCACTCTCTTCGCATCACCAGTGGCGATGGCGACGACGCAGCTCGCGCGCATAATTCGTTACGAAGTGTCCGCTCCGTGGCAATCGGAACCAGCCACCGAACGGCAACCTCTGCGCATGAACTGGGTCGTGGTCACCGACAAGAATGGCACCCGGCGGCTCCGGATGCAGTGGACGCCTTCGGGAAGCCGCTGAGGCGTTGTCGCTCAGTCTTTAACATTCCTTTAACCGGCTCTGCGTAGGCTCAGTGGATTGGCCGAACCGTCCTTGGTATTTTAGATGGTTCGCCATCTCTGCAGCCGCGCGGAGCTATTAACTGTGATTAACTATCCATGGCATAGTCGCGTTAACTAACCGATGAGGACGCAGCATCTGGGGGTCTCATCGCGAATCGACCTAGGTGAGTACAGTCGGGTGACATCAGGCATCGATCTGATTTCTCTATCCCGGCTGACATGTAATTATGAAAGTGAACTTCATTTTCAATATTGCCAGGCCCGCAGCACGCCGCTCATCGACTTCCGCCGCAAGCGCGGAGCTTTCCGCCTTCGCGATTCTGCTTGCCCTTAAGGCCTGTCTGATCCTCTTATTACCGCTGATTTTCTTAATAGTGATCGTCTTCGCCAGCACTCCCTCAGCGCTCGCTCAACAAATCAACAGCCCTTCCACCCCTGCACCCGATGCCGCTCCGCCGTCCGATCCATCCAACGTTAGCGATCCGCCGCCGGACGAATCCACCGAAGCCATGTTCCCCCACTTCAAAAGCTCTCGCTTCTGGCTTTCCGGTCAGGCTAACTTTATTTTTCAGACCCATCCACCGTTCCACGCCGACTACAGCGGCAAGAATAGTCTCAGTCCCAATTACGAAAAGGCCACCTCGCGCGTGCTCACCCTCTACGCCGGAGTGCGCCTCAACAATTCCACCGAGATTCTGGTCGACATTGAAGAGGCCGGCGGACAGGCTCTCAGCCTCGGTCTCGGGCTCGCCGGTAACACTGATCTCGACATCGTGCGCAATCCTCTATTGAGCAAAGCCCCCTACCTGGGCCGCGGCATGATTCACAAGGTCTTCGCCCTGAGCAAAGACAAAGTTGAGAACCAGCGCAGCTACCTCTCGCTGTTCGACGAACTGCCGCGCCGCCGCCTGGAGCTTCGCTTCGGCAAATTCAGCATGCCCGATTTCTTCGACGTGAACTCCGTCGGCTCCGACACCCACTTCCAGTTCATCAACTGGACCACCGACAATAACGGCGCCTACGACTATGCCGCTGACACACGCGGCTACACCGTCGGCCTCACCGCTGACTACGAAGATCGCAACTGGGGTTTCCGTTTCGCCGAAACGCTAATGCCCAAAGTAGCGAATGGAATTGATCTGGTCTATCGGCCCTGGCAGGTCCACGCCGAGAATTTCGAATATGAATTACGGCGCGGCATGATTCCAAAAAAGGCAGGAGTGGTTCGTCTCCTCGCCTACACCAACTACGCCAACATGGGTATCTATCGCGACGCCATCGCCAACTTCGAAGATGGCCTGACCTCCATTCCGGAAGTCACCAATCATCCCTGGCACATCACTCGCAAGTACGGCTTCGGGATCAATCTCGAGCAGAACCTCACGCACTATCTAACCGCGTTCGCCCGCTTCGGCTGGGACAATGGTAAAACCGAGTCTTTCGCCTACACCGAAGTCGACCAGACTTTCGCCGAAGGAGTGGACGCGAACGGCTCTTGGTGGCATCGCAAACAAGATCGCGCCGGTATCGCCTTCATCTCGAACGCGATCAAGAAAGACCATCAGACCTACCTCGCCGATGGCGGTCTGGGTTTCCTGCTGGGCGACGGTGCCCTCAACTACGGTCGCGAAAATATTCTGGAAACCTACTACACCGCCCACGTCTGGCGTGGCATCTACGTCGCCCCCGGTCTCCAACACATCAATGACCCAGGCTACAACCGCGACCGCGGCCCCGTCCTCGTCCCTTCTTTCCGTCTCCACGTCGAGTTCTAACGCTCAGCTCGAACCTTCCGGAGCCCTTCGCATCGAGATCGGGAAGGATGCGACTTCAGTCGTGCCGCAAGCTTCTCCGATCGGACTGCGCCTTTTGACCTGAGGTAAGAGTTCCCTCTACTTCTCCACCTTCACCCCCTTCCAAAACGCCACATATCCCTTGATCTGCTTGGCTGCTGCCTTCGGCTCCGGGTAGTACCAAGCCGCCCCCTCATTCCGCTTCCCATTCACTTCCACATCGTAATAGCTCGCTGTACCCTTCCACGGACAAATGCTGTGTGCATCACTCGGTTTGAAATATTCCTTGCGAATCGCATCTGGTGGAAAATACTGATTCCCCTCCACCTCGACCGTCGCTCTGCTCTCCGCCAGTACCGCGCCTTCCCACGTTGCTTTTGCCATAATGCCCATTTAGATTCCTAACAGCCGCAACCGCTTCACAACCTTGAGGAACAAATGCTAGAGGTAACAACAAGAACTCTTTTCAACGGACATTCCATGGTTGCCCCGCTGAAGCGTGTCGTGGTCTGCTCTCCGCGCACCGCCGGATGGAACCAGCCTGATCGAGCAACTCACTGGCGGGCCTTGGGCTTTCATCATGCCCCCGATTTCGACAAAGCTCAGTCGCAGCACGACACTCTCTGCCACGAACTGAAATCAGCGGGAGCCGAACTTCTCGAAATGCCTCCTGCTCCCGATCTCTCCCTCGATGCCGTCTACACCCACGACGCATCACTTCCCACCGACCACGGTTTGATCGTAATGCGTCCCGGCAAGCAAAACCGCGTCGCTGAAGGCCCGCACCATGCCTCGCTTTGCGCCTCTTTGGAAATCTCCACGCTTGCGGCCATCACCGCTCCCGGCACAACCGAGGCTGGAGACATCCTCTGGCTCGACTCCAAAACCCTCCTCATCGGCCGTGGCTACCGAAGTAACGCGGCCGGCATTCAGCAAATGCGTGCCCTGCTCGCCCCTCACGGCGTGGAAGTTCTATCAGCCCCGCTGCCCTACGGCCCCGGCCCGTCCGCCTGTCTTCATCTGATGTCACTGATCAGCTTGATCGACGACCACACCGCATTAGTCGATCTCCCTTGGCTCGCCGTTGAAACTGTCGAACTGTTCAAGTCTCGCGGATTCAAATTCATCGAGATCGATCCCTCCGAGCGCGACTCCCTCGCCGGCAACGTTCTCGCTCTCGGAAATAATCGCCT
>DATEQW010000191.1:0-37316 GCA_035272245.1 Candidatus Sulfotelmatobacter sp.
CTGGGTGTAGACAACGTGCTCCATGGTCAAACCGGAAGCTTCGACAATCGCTTTTACATTATCGAGTGCCTGGCGGACCTGCCCCTCAAAAGTCGGCGGCAGACTTCCGTCCGGACGATGAGGCCCCTGACCGGAGATGTAAACGTAATCCCCCGCGTCCACAGCAGGCGAGTAGAAGCGATTCGTGCGAGCGGAAGGCGCTGCGGGAACGATGGCCCGCACCTGTCCCTCTGCCACGAGCGCTGGCGAAAGCAAGAATAGCAGTAGCAGTCGCATTTGAACCTTCTGACGCATTCTTCTCAACTAGGTTTCCCTTCGAGCGCCTAAGCGGCGGACTTTTTCCGCGCCGCTTGCAGAACCGCGCGCAATCTCTGTCCTACAACGATTTCCTCACCCGGCTTGATGGTCATTGAAATTAGTTCGATGTGGTCGGGCTCCTTGCGTTCTTTCCGGTTCGGATTCCCCTCGCGTACCGCCGTCACCAGGCTGGGATTATCTGGCCCAAGCACTTCTATCACCGGATCGCCCGCACGAAGTTCTTGCACGCAATCGGTAATACTGAATCGCCAGGCCTGCGTGTCCCAGGAGACCCTCAGTGTTGGATATCGATTCCCATCGTCGGGGATGTAGATGTCTGTCTTCACGCCGGGCACTGTGTCCACCAATTTCCGGATGCGATCCACGCGGCCGTTCCAATCGGCATAGAGCTTTTTCTCGTCCATATTCAGCCAGGTCTCAAGCGACGTGAGGCAACCAATCACCTCTTCTTTGCCGACTTTCATCGGACGGCAAATCGCTCCCTCTCGTGGATTGCAATTCATCAGGGCTGACTCGATGAGGTCTTTTCGTCCCAGAAGCAAGCCGCTGCACTGTGGCCCGCACAATCCCTTTCCTCCCGAGAAGCAGTAGAGGTCAATGCCCATCTTGGCGTAGAGTTTGGCGTTGTCGGCGGGTGGTATGCCTGCGGCGTCATCCAGCAGGAGAGGAACCTTATGGGCTTTCGCAATCGCCACTTCTTGCTGCAGCTTTTCACCAAGGTCGGTGGTGTAGATCATCGCGGTGTTTTCGTTGATGGCGTTGGCGAGTTCCTCGGAAGAATATGCGAGCACCAGTTTGGCGCCGACCAGCCGAATCGCACTGTCGAACGCGCTCCGGCCTCCCACCATGATCACTTCGTGCTTCAATCCGGTCGTATCGGGGAGTTGCCAAATATATTTGTCGTCGCTTCCGGCTATGCACGCGGCCGTTGCCGCAGACATTGCGCCAGCTGAGCCTGACGTGACGATGCCAGATTCGGCGCCAGTCAATTCTGCCAAGCGCCGACCCACCGCGCGCTGCAGGTCGATCATGTTAACGAAATATTGCGAGGCTTCCAGCTGGGCTTGACGAACCTCTGGAAATTCAAGCGATCCACTCAGATAGGTCCACGTTCCGCGGCAATTGATAACTGTCTTTACGCCCAGCTGAGTGTATACATTCTGGCGAGGATCCTTGCCGATGGCCGTGGCGGCTTGGGCGTAGAGTTCGCGGACCGCAATCTGGCTTAGCAGCGGAGCAGCCGCCAACAATTTAATGAATGATCGCCGACCCGAAGTCTGGATACGCATTAGGAAATCTCCTCAATAACCGTTTGTAAAGTACGCAGAGTTCACCGCTTGAACTTGTTCGTGACGTTGGAACGAGCTAAACGGTGGCAATCTAGTCTTCATCTTTAGGCAGCGAAACCTTTGATCGCACCGCCAGGATGAACGCCTTGGCGCCCGGTTTGTTCTGGTTGTAGAACCCCACTGTACAATTAGGGCGAAAGTAATAAGCGTCTCCAGCTTTCGCTGGATAACGGCCTGCGATGCCGTCCACTCCACTTCCAGCTACCATTTCACCTTCCCCGTCGAGGACGAGATAGATTTCTTCCGCCGCTTCATGATGGTGCGGAAAGTTCGTGCCCCCCGGCGCAAAACTCATCCAGAAAAAACTGACCACAACGTATGCTTGGTCAATCGCGTCGCGCTTGCCCTTCCGCGGACCGAGGAGCAGCTTGTACATAACCGATGTGGGGTGGCCTTCAACGGTTTCTTCCTTGACGTCATCTAGATTCACGATCTTGGGCTGCGGCGATGGCGCGCTGATTGAAATTTCCGCAGGCACTTTGAAACTCATCACTAAAACCTGCGTTGGTTGATCGGAGATGTTTGCAATCGAATGTTTCACGCCGGGAGGCAAGTAAGTAAAATCATGGGGACGCATCACGTACGTCTGGTCTCCATAGTGCAGATCGCCTTTGCCCTGCAGAACGAAATAAATCTCTTCCTCACGTTCGTAGACCGTGCTCTGGCAATTGCCGTGTGCATCAAGCGTGACTTCGGAAAAGCGGACAACGCTCTGCAGAGTTCGACTATTCGCATCGCCTTCCCCGAAGATTGCCTCGTAGTGGCAAGTCGGGGATGCAAGATCGGCTCGTGTTTCGCTCAGACCTGGAACGTAACGGTGTAACCAGGTGGGATCGATTGTCCGGTCCTGGGCCAATAAATTGGGCGCGAGCAACAGCAATAACAGCAGAGTCTTCAACTTTGTTTCCCCAGGAGGGGGCGTTCGTACTTCTTTGCCCACTCGGTATACCACAGAATCCGCTTGACGCAAATCGAAATCTTTCGTTTTATTGCATTTCGTTCCGTTTTGTCGGCCCAGTTTCACGTTTTGAAAACTGAGGCATGCTAGGCTCATGTCCGCGGGTTCAGGGGAAGGTGTGCTTATGACAATGTATTACCCAATTGCGAGTCGCATGCTACGACTGGCCATAGTTTTGTCCCTTGGCGCGAGCGCGCTGGCGCCGGCGTCTGCTCAGACCGCCAGTCAGGCCAGTTCGCCAGCCGCCGCAGGCTGCAGCGTCGAGGCCGTGGATTACAAGGGATGGAGTGCAGAGCAACTTTCCAATCGATGGGTACAGTTGATCGTGGTGCCGCAGAATGGCGGCCGATTAATGCAGGTGACTTTTGCGGGACATCCCTACCTTTTCGTGAATCCTAAACTTGCAGGCACGTACCGGCCGCCGACCCCGGAGCAGTGGTTCAACTACGGAGGCGACAAGTTGTGGCTTTTGCCCGAGGGGAACGACGACGAACAACATTGGGTGGGCGACTCTGATGTGTTGGATGATGGGCCCTTCACCTTTCGAAAGGTTTCGGAAGGACAACAGTGCGAGATCGAACTTACCGGTCCCGCTGATCCCCAGACCGGGATCCAGTTTCTACGAACGATTCGCTTGGACGCCGACTCTCCACGTATCCGCTTCCATGCGACCATGAAGAACGTGACCGGGCATACTCTGGAATGGTCGATGCAGTCGGTATCGCAGTACAACACCTCCGATCCGTCCTCTGCCTCCGGCTTCAACCACGATTTTTGGACCTTCACCCCTGCCAATCCCTCCAGCAGTTATCTCAACCGCTATCATGTTCGCTTCGGTCCGGCGCAGAATTCCGCAGTATCGGTGAGAGACGATGGCTTCTTTGCCGTCCATTACGTGCACATGGCGGCTGAATTGTGGTTGGACTCCACTGAGGGCTGGCTGGCAGTAGTCGATGGTGGCAGCAAGTACGCCATGGTTGAGCGTTTTCAGTTCGACGAACACAAACCCTACCCAGGCAAGGCCTCTGTTATCTTCTGGACAAACGGCCCGGAAACGAGGCTGAGCAAAGAAGGAATTCTTTCGCTCAGCGATGACGCGGACGCAGCCCCTTACTACCTTGAAGCGGAGATTAACAGTCCGATGTGCCGTTTGCGACCGGGAGAGTCTTGCGATCTGGACACGGAATGGTTTCCGACGCGAGCCGGAAATGAATTTCATGGAGCGAAGGATGCCGGCATCGTGATACGTCCGCTGCAAAGCGTTCGCTTGGATAGCGGGAAAATCAGGCTTTCAGGTTCTTTTGGAGTTTTCTGTGCCGGGCACCTCGTCGCTCACTTCTACGACGAACACGGTTCGAGTCTTGGAACCATGGCAATCGCGAATGTCACTCCCGCCGAACCGGTGCTGCTCGAAACGGAGGTTGCCCCCTTGGGAAAACCAACGCGGGTGTCCCTGCACGTGGAAGACGATCATGGCGTGGACTGGGGTTCGCTTCAAGAAGTACAAGTGAGTGGCGGCGACAAACGCTGATATGAAATCGCCCGCAAAAGCACTCATTCTATTGTTGCTGGTGGCTGTCTGCACAGGAATGCCCATGGTTGGGCAGCAGCAACCGCAATCCGCCGCCACTGTTGCGCGCGAAGTGAGTACAGAAGATCTTCTCGCACGGCCGGTTGGGGCCAACTGGACCTCTTATAACGGCGACTACAGCGGGCGCCGCTACAGCAACCTGCGTGAAATCAATGTCACAAACATTGCACAACTGCGCGCGGCATGGGCCTTCCATCCCGGCAACTCTCAGAGTCTCGAGGTAACACCGGTAGTCGTTGATGGAGTGATGTACGTAACTTCGTCCAATGACGTATTTGCCCTGGACGCGCGAACTGGACGGACTGTGTGGCACTACCAAAGGCCGGTGAGCTCAGGGCTGCTCGACGACGCCGCGGCTCACAAGAATCGTGGCGTTGCTCTGTGGCAGCACTTTGTTTACGTCGAAACCGACGATGCCCATTTACTCTGCCTCGACGCTCGCTCGGGTGGCTTGCGATGGGATGTTGAATATGCCGATAAAACCAAACACTATGGCGCGACCAGCGCCCCGCTCGTTGTGAAAGGGGCGGTGATCGTCGGGACCTCCGGCGGTGATTCTGGAGTGCGGGGATTCCTGGCTGCCTACGATGCTGCGACCGGAGCGTTGAAGTGGCGCCATTGGACGATCCCCGGGCCCAGTGAATTCGGCTCCTCAAGTTGGCCCGGCGACTCTTATCTGCATGGTGGCGGCACAACCTGGATGCCGGGTACGTATGATCCGGAACTCAACACTCTGTACTGGACAACCAGCAATCCGGCGCCTGATTTTGTGGGAGAATCCCGCCCGGGCGACGACCTCTATACGGATTGCGTTCTTGCGCTCAACCCCGATACGGGAGAGTTGAAATGGTACTTCCAGTTCACCCCTCACGATCTGTATGACTACGACTCCAATGAAACCCCCGTGCTGGCAGATGTAGAGCAGAACGGAACGATTCTTCATCTGCTGATACAGGCTAACCGGAATGGCTTTTTCTATATTCTCGACCGGGTCAATGGCAAGTTCATTCAAGCCGCACCTTTCGTGGAGAAATTGAATTGGGCCAAGGGCGTAAATGCGGCTGGCCGGCCTATTGCCTCCGGCCGAATCCCGACCGCGGAAGGCGTTCAGATCTGTCCCGGCATCGATGGGGCCACGAACTGGTTTTCTCCTTCCTACAATCCCGATACTCGTTTGTTCTATGTGATGGCTCTAGAGAGTTGCAATCTGTATTTCGCAAATCCGAAACCGTTTGCGCCGGGACACACCTACTACGGAACAGGCACGAAGCTTCCGCCCGATGATCACGCGCAAAAAATTCTGCTGGCCCTTTCGATTGCGGACGGAAAACCAGCTTGGCGCTATCCGCAAACCGGCCAGGGCAACTCATGGGGTGGGACATTAACCACCGCCGGTGGATTGGTGTTTTTTGGAGACGACAGCGGATCCCTGGAAGCGGTGGATGCGGCGACCGGTCGGGCTCTCTGGCACTTCAATACCGGTCAGCAAATGCGCGCTTCTCCGATGACCTACTCGGTGGATGGGGTTCAATACGTGGCCATCGCAGCCGGGAGTGATGTTTTCAGCTTCGCTCTTCCACGTTGAGAGAAGGGAGCTTGCCTACTGCTCCCACTCGTCAATTTTCGTGTGAGCTCCGGACTCGCTGGCACCGGCCAAGCTCATGAGGTAGCTGACGATGTCATCCAATTCGCCGGGCTCGAGCCTCGAGCTATAGTCGGAGGGCATCAACGGTTTCGAATCGTATTCCAGCTTCTCGATATCGGATTTCGACATGAAGTGAAATGCACCGTCCAAAGTTTCCAACTGCAGAGAGAAATTATCTTCGTCGCGCACTCTGCCGACATATTTCTCGCCGCCGCGAAGCATTGCGGTCACCAATCGCACTCGCCCATTCTGGCTGTCGGCCGGCTTGGTGATGTCATCACGAATCTGCTTGACCGAATGAACCCGCGCGTATGCGGAAAGATCGGAGGCGATAAAGCCACCTTCACCCGCAACCATGTGGCATCCTGAGCATCCCGCTTTGCCAAAGAAAACAGTTTTCCCTCGCTTTGGATCCCCAGGCACGCTGGTGGTCTTCTCTCTGCCTTGAAGAGTACGCAGGTAGCTCACCAACGTTTTGATCTGGGAATTGCTAAGGGAATGAAAGGCTGGCATCCCAGTTCCCGGAACGCCATTTTCAATGATCTGGAATATCTGCGCATCTGAAAGCCGTTGGACATTTTGCCGGTCCGCGATGTTTGGGGCTCGCTCGCTGCCTTTCCCGTCTAGCCCGTGGCACTCCGCACAAGTCGAGGCGAAAGTCTGCTTGCCGCTGGTCAAGACTGACTTTACGTTTTTCTGCGGAACCTTTGGCTGCGCGCCTTGCGACCAGACAGCGAGGCTGCTGGCGGCCAAGAATACCGCCAGCATGGAACGTGATTTCGAGCCTGGGACCATTGGCGAAGCGCGGTTTAGAACAAAAACTTTAGAGCCAACTGCATGATGCGTGCGGGTTGAGCTGAAGTCACGTATCCGAAGCCCCCCACACCGGTGTTGTCGATATTTCCCGATGGATTATTGAACTGGGCATGATTAAAGACGTTGAATGCTTCCGCGCGGAACTGCGCCTGCACGCTTTCAGTGATCTTCGTATCTTTCAGCAAGGCTAGGTCAAAGTTATAGATACCCGGCCCAACGAAATATCGGCGCATAGCGTTTCCAACCTGCCCAAGGGGTTCAAAAGTGAAGTAATTTGGGTTGAAGTAGGGCTGTCCCGAGCGTGGATTCTTGTTTATAAACAGTGGGCCGCTGCCGGGGTTATAACTGGGTATATCAATGGTGTCAGCGAATGTTCCGCTGAGTGAGTTGTCATCGTTTTCCATCAACTGCACGGGCTCGCCCTTCGCCAAAATCATGATGCCGGATAGCGCCCACCCTTCGGTGAGTCTCTTCGGGGCGCCGCCCGTCAGCTTCTCGAACGGCATCTGCACGGTATAGCTCACAGTCAAATCCTGCGGGACGTCGAAAACGGACAGGGCGCGGTCCTGCCTCGGGTTAAGAGGATTGGTTGCGTCAAATGAGGTCGAGCCGTTGTCGATTGATTTTTCATAGGTGTAGGCAACCAGGAAGTTGGCATATTTCTCGGTGTGTTTCAGGCTTACCTGCAGGGAGTTAAAGCTCGAGCTGACGGCTGTGGTCATGTAAGGGTTGCTGATGAAGTTATCAGTCGTCGGCGTACTCAGTCCCGTGATCAGGCGGGTGGTGGCAAACGAAGTGACCCCGGGATATGCGGGAGCGGAGACGCCGGGAGCAAGTAGTATGGGCGAACCTGGCCCTGGGTCTTCGTTCCCCGGACCGCACGTTGGACTATTGGGAGCAAGATTCGCCGGATTGCTCAAGAACAGGCAGAGCGCTTGATTACTCGGATTTGATTCTTCGAACGTTAAGAGGTGCCGGCCTACCGATCCTACATAGCTGACGCCCAACACGGTAGACGACCCCAGCTGCCGCTGCACGGAGAACTCAAACTGCTGCACCTGCGGTATTTTGTCGTGAGGATTTAAGTAGTCAGACCCGGAAAGAGGCGTGGCTTGCGCCCAATTGAAAGAGGTATCCGGATTGCTAGGCGAGGAGTTCACTGGCGGAAATGTAAAGGGAAATTTTTGTGTCTCGACGGTTCCGTTCGCGCGAGCAACAAATGGGGTCGCCAGCAGCGTTGACTCGGCGGAGTAATACAAACCATAAGGCGCGTCCCCAACCTCAACAAAACCAGTGGCGTCCTCGATCGCGCTGTAGAAGATGCCGTAGCCGGCACGAATACTGCTTTTACCCGGTCCGCCAAAAATTTTGCCGAGTAAGCCTTCTGTGTTATTCGGCGAATACGCGAATCCAATTCTGGGAGCGAAGTTGTGGTACTGAATGGGCGCCAAAGTTCGCGGCACGCCCGGATCTTCCGGAACCACCAATCCTTGCGGCGCAGTGGGGAAAACCTTGGACTGCTCACCAGGAATGACCGTTTCCAGCTTGTTCTGCGTGTCATACCAGGGCGTCATGATCTCGTAACGCAGGCCGTAATTGATGGTCAGGGTTGGCCGGGCGCGCCAGCTATCCTGGGCATAGACTCCGAAGTATTTGTCACGCGAGTCGAGAAGTTGCTGGCTGGCCTGCGTAAAACTTTGCGGAGCGCCAATCAGGTAGTCAGCGAAATCCAGGCCGGTCTCTTGCCCGTTAAAGGTATACGCCCCGTTGGCATCGTCGTAGTTGCGCTCGTTGATCTGATCGTAATGAATGTCTGCACCGAACTGCAGCGTGTGGGTACCCACAATTTTGGTGAAATTATCGATAATCTGGTAGGTGTTGTTGTATTGTTTCAGAACATCCTGAGGAAGTCCGAATTCGTAGTTATTGAACATGAAGGAGGGAACTCCTTCCAGCGCTGGATTGATTGGAGCGATGCCTCCGTTGAAACTCGGACCTGTGCCTGCAGGAGCCGTGAAGCCTAAAGACGTCAGCGGAACGTTCGTGCCGCCAATTGGAATTCCTCCGAAGTAACGGTCCCGCAGATACACCAGACGAACATCGTTGATGGTGGAATTATTGATAGTCGAGGTCAGACCGAGATTGATCATCTCCGCCCGACCCTGAACGCTACTCTGAAAGCCAGGGACACTGATGTTCTGCGCATAAGGAGTGTTCACGTTAAATTGGTCGAAAAAGTAATATCCGAATAAAGTGCCGTAGTGCGTGTTTGTATCTAGGCGAATTCCGAATTTGTCGTCCCTTAAGCGCTGGTTATAGGCCGAGGTTGCGTAGAAAGGCTGCCCGCTAAGAGTCGTCGTCGCTTGTGGGATGTATTGCAATGTCTTCTGCGCAGCCGGAGACCACGCAGTCATCGGAATCAGGCCGTTGGAGAAGACACAGAGGTTGGCGGGAGTTGTAGGGGAGCATGGAGTCATCGGAGTGCTGCCAGATGCGGGGAGCGGAGGAGTGTAATAAGGCTCTCCCTGAAAAATAGTGCCCGCGGGCAGGCCGAGTTCCGAGTTAAGCGTCTGCGCCCAAAAAGGACCCTCCACTGCACCAACGGAGCCATTTGCCGCTGCCTGGCTGAATAGGTCGTTTAGATTTCCGAGGCGATCCTGTGCGGACGGCACCGGATAACTTTGTGGTTGGCCCTTGATTTGTCTGTTTCCCTGATAGTCACCAAAAAAGAAGGCTTTGTCCTTCTTTATCGGACCGCCAAAAACTCCGCCAAACTGATTTTGAATAAAATCCCCGCGCCCCACGAAGTATTGCGACGCGTCAAAGTCCGTATTACGCAGAAATTCGAATACGTCTCCGTGAAATTGATTGGTTCCAGATTTTGTAACGACATTGACTTGGCCGCCGCTGAAGTTTCCATATTCGGCATCGAAATTGTTGGTGATGATGCGAAATTCGTAGATGGAGTCGAGATTCGGAAGAATCGCCGCCCCGTTGTGGACGCCTTCCTGCGCGTCGGCTCCATTCACCATGAAACCATTCGAACCAATCCGGCCCCCATTTACGGATTGAGTTCCGTTGGTTTGATCGCCGGATACCGCCGTCTCGTCCGCGCCTACTCCCTGGGTCGTGTCATTGCAATTGCTTGATGTGCATTGATAAGGCGAAACGCCCGGCTGCAAAGTCAGCAGATCAATAAAGTTGCGCCCATTCAAGGGCACAGAAGTTATCTTGCTGCCCTCGATCACTTCGCCCATTTGGGTGCTCTGGGTCTCCACTTGAGCCGCTTCCGTGCTAACCTCAACCTTCTCGTTGATGGAACCAACATCGAGGCTCGCATCGGCTCGAAGGGCTGAGTTGGCATCAATCACCAACCCGGTTTGCCGAAAGGTCTTGAAACCGGCATGCTTGATTTCCAGGTTATAGGTACCGACCGCCAGTGTCGGAAGATTGTAAAACCCCTTGGCGTCGGTGTTTTGCGTCGTCTGAACCCCGGTCTGGGTGTCGGTGGCAACCACGGTTGCTCCGGAAATAACGGCGCCCGATTTGTCGCTCACCACTCCGGAAATACTTCCCGTAATGCTTGCTGAACAGAGCCCCACCTCGAAAAGCACAAACACAAGCACAACAAGACCGCTATATCGATGCGCACGCATAACGTATCCCCCCAGAGCTTGTTTGGTTCAAGCCGTTGCTGTCTGCACTTTCATACAGTGAAATCGCGTATCGGATGTTGAAAGTAAAACCATTGCGCAATCACGGTTCTGGTGTCAACCATATTTTTTCGAGGCGGAGGATTACTGGATTGAATCACAGAACACGAAATCGGACCATCGCGCCGAACTTCGACCGTTAACCTTGTCGCCGCCAATTGTGCTTCGATGTGGAAAAGGCTCGTCGCGACTTTTCAATTCCTCAAGATCATGACTCGTTGCAGTCGCCGCCATCGGATACCGGGGCAACGCGTCAGAGCTTCCGGAGAAATTACGCAAGAGAGACCGTGCCCCAGAAGGCGAAGACCGCTCACCAGCTTCGCTTTCGAGGGTGGTTGGGGACGTTCGGCTGACTGGACTCGAATAATGGACGACTGAGCCGGTCAGATTAAAAGAACAGGACCACGCATCCTGCCACCAGCAGCGCAATCGCCCACGCTAGGTCGAAATTGAGCCACGTGTGCCGTAGTAGTTGTAAGCCCACCCTTTCATAGGTTTCAAAAAACAGTATCGCGAGGATTCCAGCGACGGCCAACATGCTCGCAGTGTGCAGCAACACTGCAAATACAATGGCGGACGCACTCAATGAAGAAGGCATTGCAACCATTCCTCCCGCCATGCTGTGCGTCATCCCGGACATCGGTTGTGCCATCAGAACTGGCAGGAGCATCAGTCCCGCACCATGAGCAGACGCCATGAGGAAGGACCAAACGAACAGATCCTTCCCTCCGACTCTCATACCGGCACCCCGGGGATGACTCGCGCGGAAGAGTCGATAGACTCCGAGCCCGAAAAGAAATAACGCCACTCCCCATTTCAGAATATTCACCGGGAGGAAATGCTGAACGAAGCGCAAAGCGAGAATCGCCAGCGTGATCGCGGCGGCGTGTCCGAGAGCAATCGGAACGAGAGCGCGGACGACCGCCGAGCGACGCCTTTCCTGTAAGCCAAGAGCCAACGCAAACAGCCAGCCCATGGCTGGATTCAGACCGTGATACGCCCCGAGAAGCGCCAAGGCAATCCACGGCCAGTGGCGACTCATGGGTAGCAGTAGAAATCCGACGAGGCGTCGCCGCCCTGCAGTTTGACCTGATGCGGACGGAGATCACCGAACTCGGCAAACAGGTTGGGATCGAGCTGAATGCCGCCATCCTGCGCAACATCGAGCTTCACCATCCAGCCTCGGATGCCATCGGGATAGAACTGCTCATCCCAGGCCGCGTACAACGAATTGGTGAAATAGACGCGGCGTCCGTCGCGGCTGATTTCCACCATCTGCGGACCCCCATTCAACTGCTCGCCCGGCCTAGCAGGATGAGCTGCTCGACGTACGATCCCGCCAACATGCACAGAGCCGATCAGTTTGGGATTGAAGGGATCGGAGACATCGTACTGCCGCATCTCTCCCGTGCCCCAGCAGGACGCGTAAAGAAATCGATCATCCACAGAGAGATTGATATCGGTAAGGAGCGGCGGCACAGCTTTGAAGCCCTGCAATAGCGGAGGCAGCTGGCTCGGCTCTGCGGGTTCAGCAGGAATCTCAATGACTTTCTTCACTGCGAATTTCCCGTTCGACCCGTTACCGTCATTGCTGCGATGCCACAACCAGATGGAACTGGAAAGATCCTTTAGCGATGTGACCACACCGACAAAACCATAAGCCTTCGTCGGATCGTGGGCCGCGCGCAGCTCAAGGACCATCTGCTGTTCCGCACCCAGATCTAATGTTTGAAGATGGCGGCGCTTGCGGAGATCCCATATGTGCATGCTGTGGCCGTACTTGCCGCCCAGCAACAACTCGGGATTCACGCCGTTCTCCACCATGTTCGGCGTGCCCCACTCGCTGGTGACCGCGATGTCATATCCCAGATGCCACGCGAAGTCATAGCCAAAATATTGCGGACCGCGATCAACCTCCCAACGACCGAGTGGTTCGAAGTTGTAATGATCCAGCGCGAAGATTCCGCCGGGACCATCGCCGCTCGGCGAGCCAAGAGCGCTCAGGTAGATGCCATCGGGCCCGCAATGAATCGTGTGAGGACGGCTGTAGCCGGTTCTTTCTGCCAAGTCCTGCGGCTCGATCACTTTTACAATTTTCGGCTGCTTCGGATTGTCCTTGGTGTCGATTACATGGATCCGCGACGAGCGCAGGCCAGGAACAATTAGATAACGTCGTTCGACGTGCGGGTGCGGAGCATAGGGACACAAGGCGGAGCTGCACGCGTTCCAGCCGAAATGATGAAGTTCATCTCCCGCGTTCGGCATATCTACCCGGCCCACGATCTGACCGTACGTGTGCGACTCGCGGTCCACATCCACGACAACCAGGGCGTCAGGATGGCTGCCTCCATTGGCATTCAAAGCCGCGACATATGCCAGCTTCTCTGCCGGCGCCTGCATCGCCAGCTTAGGGGAGGGATAAAACGTTGGATCAGTCTTCCACAGCATCAGATGACCTCCTCACTACAATCTATATAGGCCATTAACGTACTAGAGTATATGTCGGTCACCGTCATGGCAGCCTGTATTTTAGACTGAACTTCGCGCAGTATACGATAGAGTCAATCAACATACTAGACATAGCTAGGAGGTCTTCAAGACTCGAACTGCGAGGCAACGCAAAGCAACGCAAAAAAGATGGACGAGGGAGGCAAGGAAACAATCGCAAGAGATCTACCTGATTGGCCGCGAACCCGTGATGAGGATGTCCACAAGTCTTCTGGCGCTTTGCTGCCAGTCAGGACCGGACGCGACGTGGGAGACACCAATCAGTGCGCGAAGCAGATCGAATGGCTCCAGATCTTTACGAATGTCGCGGCTCTTGATTGCGCGCTTCACCAACGAATCAATCGCTCCCTGGATCTGACCGCGTGAACCTTCAAACAGCTTCGAAGGCCCTCCGACGATCGAGTTCAGTGCAGGGGCGATGATCTGCTTCGTTGCGATGTAGTCGACGAACAGTAACATCCATGCGCGCAAGGCCTCGATGGGAGGAAGGCTTTCGGAGAACTTCTTTTCGGCTGCGGCCATTTTTTCCACTTCAGTCCGATAGACTGCTTCGATCAGTGCGTCCCGCGTGGGAAAGTGGCGATATAGAGTTCCCGCTCCAACGCCAGCCTCCCTTGCAATGTCGTCCAGGCTGGCATTCGCGCCGGACCGGGTAAACGCCCCCTTTGCCGCCTCCAGAATACTCTCGCGGTTCCGTTGCGCATCGGTGCGCGGCTTTCGGGCAATTGCCTGATTTTTCGTTGGCATACAAAAAAAGTTGCAACCGGAGACAGTCTCCGGTTATCTTATCTACTGATTCGGAGACACTCTCCGTTTTAGCCGGAAGCCGGCGGCCTGTCAATAGTCGTTCCTGGGTTCTCCGCCTTCGAGAGGTGAGGAATATGAATTCACTCGCTCGTTACAAAGCGTCTGAAAATACAAACGTTGGCTGCGCTGACCTCGTCACAATGGCGGAACTGGAGTTGTCAGCATTCTTCAACGCCATCACCCAATTGTTCGGGTCAGAGCAGGCGAAGCTCTCAGCAGATCACTGGCTGCACGAGTTGATCGAGATCGATGCTCTGCCCGCTTCATCCCATGAATGGCGATTGATCACTGCGAAGGCTACGGCTCGGCTCGCAAGCCGAGTGAACGCTTCGTTTCTATCGACCGAATTTATCAACGCTTAGGAGAAAAAGAATATGCGTGTTTTTGTTTCCGGTGCTACAGGTTTCATTGGTACAGCAGTCGTTCGAGAACTGATTGACGCAGGCCATCAGGTGCTCGGCCTCGCGCGCTCGGATGCGGGCGCTCGGTCGCTGACTGCGGCTGGCGCCCAGGCGCATCGCGGCGACCTGGAAGACCTGGAAAGCCTACGCAGTGGAGCGGTCGCGTGTGATGCCGTTATCCACACCGCCTTCCGGCATGACTGGTCGAGGTTTGCGGAGAGCTGCGAACTGGACAAGCGCGCCATCGAGGCCATCGGCGCCGTGCTCCAGGGCTCCAGCCGTCCGTTCATCGTCACCTCCGGAGTCGGAGTGGCTGTGGGCCGCGCCGCGACCGAGGACGATCCACCGTTGTCCCCTTCCCCATCCCTTCCTCGTGTATCAGAGGCGACGGCCATTGCGCTCGTGGAGAGCCGAGTTCGCGCCTGTGTGATGCGCCTGCCGCAAGTCCACGACACGGTAAAACAGGGCCTCGTAACCCCCCTGATCGCTGTAGCCCGCGAGAAGGGCGTTTCTGCGTATGTCGGCGATGGTCAGAACCGCTGGCCTGCCGCGCATGTGCTCGACGCCGCCCGTCTCTACCGGCTTGCCCTGGAAAAAGGCTCTGCGGGAGTCCGGTATCACGCCGTCGCCGAAGAGGGTGTCCGGCTCAAAGACATCGCTGCCGCCATCGGCCGCGGCCTGGACGTGCCCGTCACTTCCATCTCACAGGAACAGGCCCAGGAACATTTCGGATTTTTCGGGTTCTTCGCGGGGAGAGATAGCCCGGTCTCCAGCGCGCGAACCCGGGAACAGCTGGGCTGGAACCCGACCGGGCCCACGCTCCTCACCGATCTGAAGGCGATGAAATATTTCGAACACGCTGCGGACGCTGTGGTTTCGCACGGGTAACGCGTCAGCGATAAAGTTACTTAGAGGGATTAATACAGGAGGTAGAAAATGACGAACATACTTGAGGCAACTTCATTCGGGGCAACTTCGACCACAGATGACGTTTTGTCCGGCGTAAATCTGAAGGGCAAACGGATTCTTGTAACGGGTGTTTCAGCCGGCCTTGGCGTGGAAACCGCTCGCTCCCTGGCTGCGCACGGTGCTCAGGTTGTAGGCGCGGCGCGGGATTTGAACAAGGCCAAGGCTGCGACCGAACGGGTGCGAGAGGACGCCGGCGCGAATGGGGGAAGCTTCGAACTGGTGGAACTCGACCTTGCCAACCTGAAAAGCGTGCGCGCCTGCGCCGACCGGTTTCTGGCGAAAGGCGAACCGTTCGATGTGGTTATTGCCAATGCCGGAGTGATGGCTACGCCGTTCGGCCACACCGCCGACGGCTTCGAAACGCAGTTCGGAACGAATCACCTGGGCCATTTCGTCCTGGTCAACCGAATTGCATCTCTGATCCGCAATGGCGGGCGGGTCATCAACTTGTCTTCTGCGGGTCATCGCTACGCCAATGTGGACCTTGACGATCCTAACTTTGAACGCATGCCTTATGAACCTTTCGTTGCCTATGGTCGATCCAAAACGGCGAACATCCTCTTCGCCGTTGCGTTCGACAAACGGCACCGGGACCGCGGTGTGCGCGCGGCCGCTGTGCACCCGGGTGGTATTCAGACCGAACTGGGTCGATATCAGGATCCAAGCCGTATAACGAGGATGATCGAACAGATAAATCAGCAGCGGGCAGCTGAAGGCAAAGGTCCGTTCCAGTGGAAGACGGTTCCCCAGGGAGCCGCAACTTCAGTGTGGGCGGCTGTCGTTGCTTCCGCTGACGAGATCGGGGGCCAATACTGCGAGGACTGCCACGTTGGCCATGTCGTGGCGGACAACCTGTCCGTCGGCATAAACGAAGGCGTGCGTGGATATGCGGTGGATGCAAAAACTGCCGAGGCGCTCTGGAAGAAGAGCGAAGAACTGGTTGGAGAGTCTTTTTAGCTTTCCTCGTTATAAATATTAAACAATTCCAGGAGGAAGGGAATGATAAGACAGCTTGATCTTGCCAGCAGCTTCACTCTGGCTGGCACGTTCCTGACCGTGAACCGCATGGGGTACGGTGCAATGCAACTCGCCGGGCGAGATGGTAACAAGCTTGTATGGGGGCCTCCCCGCGATGTCGATGCAGCGATCGCTGTTCTGCGAGAGGCTGTCGCGAGCGGCGTGAATCATATCGATACAGCCGATTTTTATGGTCCCCATGTCACTAACCAGATCATACGGAAAGCGCTGTCCCCGTATCCCGACGATCTGGTGATCGTCACCAAAATCAGCGCCCGGCGCGGTGAGGATGGATCATGGATTCCGGCTTTCTCACGCGAAGAGCTGACCGCGGCGGTTCACGACAACCTTCGCAATCTGGAACTGGATGTGCTCGATGTGGTCAACCTGCGCAGTATGTTTAGCATCCACGAACCCGCCGAGGGATCGATCGAGGCGCCAATGACAGTTCTGGCCGAGCTCCAGCAAAAGGGTTTGGTGCGTCATATCGGGCTTAGCAACGTCACGACCGCGCAGACCGCGGAAGCCAGAAAGATCGCTCCGATCGTCTGCGTACAAAACCACTACAACCTCGCGCATCGAACCGACGATGCACTTATACCTGATCTTGCTCGTAACGGCATTGCCTACGTGCCATTCTTTCCACTCGGCGGGTTCACTCCTCTACAGTCGTCTAGCTTGTCTGACGTCGCCGTGCGGCTCGGCGCCACGCCCATGCAGGTTGCGCTAGCGTGGCTTCTCCAGCGGTCTCCCAACATCCTGGTGATCCCGGGAACATCTTCGATCGAGCATCTTCGTGAGAACCTTCAATCTTCGACGCTTCAAATTCCTCCTGAAGTGATTGCTGCTCTCGATGCTCTCGATGGAAGTGTCTGGAGGGGGAAGCCCGGGTCAGGAGTCACAAATTTATAACGACGTCGCGAGTAAGTTGTGAGCAGCAAGCAAAAAGATTGCAGGGCGCGGGCTCTTCGAGTGGTTCCGTCCATAGACAACCCATCTAGAAACTAACCGCTGCACCAATGCCATTATTGCTCGCAAGCCATTGATTTAACGTAGCTTTTAAATCCACCACCGGGAGTCGAAAGGGAGCACGCTGGAGGTCATCTCAGAACTCTGCACGCCGCCGATTCGCCTACACTTACTCGACCTCTAAGCCGCAAGCGTTCGATCCCCAGTCGATACTGGCGCAAGAAATCCCTTTCACTAGGAGGAAACCGAAATTGCTCTCGATACTCAAATAAAACATCAAGCGGAGGTCAGCTATGGGGAGTCCTGTCTATCGGCGTCATTGGATTATCGTCCTAACGAGCCTGGTCGTTGGCGGAATGTTTATTGCGAGCGGCGACACCTTCCCTGCGCTCTTCGCGGAGGGGCACCCTGCTCTTGCAGGCCAGACGTTGTCTGCCTCGGGTGTTCTCGCGCTCCACGGGATTGTGGATTCAGCTCATAACGCCGATCTTCGCTGGTCCGACTTTACTCCCTACAAAACAGAAGTCGCCAAACTTTACGAGATGAATGGTCACTCTCTACTTTGGATTCAGAACGGCCACGTTCGTCCCCAAGGGCTCGCTGTGATCGGGCTCTTACAAAATGCCAACGCTAAAGGACTCGGCCCCGAAGATTACGACGGCTCGCGATGGCAGGGCCGCCTCCTCAAGCTGAGCCAAAATCCGTCAGAACAAGACTTGGCCTCGTTCGATACCGCGCTAACCGTCTCGGCGATGCGCTACATCCGCGCCGTTCACTGTGGCCGTGTAAATCCCAAGGAATTCAAATTTCAGCTCGATATGGGGGGAGAGCAACTCCCGTTGGCGGAATACATTCAGACTCAGGTTCTGCCAGCAGACGATCCAGCCGCCGAAATCCAGAAGCTCGAACCGCCCTTCTTGGGCTACCGGGAGCTGCTCGCGCTCTTACCGGTTTATGAAGGATACGCAAACCAAGATGACGGAGAGAGGCTACCGACGATCACGAAGACTGTGCGGCCTGGCCAAACCTACGCCGGCGTGGCCCGCTTGGGGCGGTTTCTTCAAATCATCGGCGACATTCCTGCAGGCGCACAACTGAATCCGAACGCAAGCATCTATGACGGTGCGCTCGTCGAGGGCGTGAAGCACTACCAGGACAGACATGGAGAAACTCCCACCGGCAACCTTGACGCCCGCACGATCAATGAACTCAATACGCCTCCGGCGGTCCGCATTCGCCAGATCAAGCTGACGCTGGAACGGTGGCGCTGGCTTCCGCATTCCTTCCCACAGCCACCCGTGGTTGTGAATCTTCCTGAGTATCGTGTGCGCGCGATGAACCCGGATGGCACCGTCGCCTTCTATAAGAACGTCATCATTGGAAAAGCCTATGGCCATAAGTCTCCGATCTTTGAGAAGGAGATCCAATACGTGGTCTTCCGGCCCTACTGGGAGGTGACTCCCAGCATTCAGCGGAACGAGATCGTGCCGCACATTCAGAAGGACCCGAATTACATCGCCAAGCATAATTTTGAAGTCGTTACTCCCAAAGGAGAGATCGTAACCGACAATCAAGTGAGCCCGGAGGTTTTAGAAGGCATAAGATCGCTTCACCTGATGGTGCGGCAAAAGCCCGGCGATACGAATTCTCTGGGCCTGGTAAAGATCATCTTCCCCAATCCGGATAACGTGTACCTGCATGGTACAGATGCCCCGGAACTGTTCTCGCAGGACGTGCGCGATTTCAGCCACGGATGCATTCGGGTAGAAAAGCCTGCGGACCTGGTTGCTTGGGTGTTGCGAAACAATCCAGGCTGGGATTTAGAGCGGGTGAAGGCCACGATGAACGGCGAGAAAAACAATCTTCAAGTGAACCTCGCCACCCGAATTCCGGTTCTGATTGTCTACGGCACGGCGACGGTGAACGAGGAAAATCAGATTCGGTTTTTCGATGATATCTATGGTTATGACGCAGCACTCGACAAAGCGTTGGCCGCCGGTTATCCCGATGCCTGGTAAGGACCTTAAACAAGGCAACCAGCAAATTGCATCTAACGTAGAATGGAAGTAATGCGACAATACATTTTGAATGGCAGTGAAGGAACATCCGTGTCATCTCCGAGAAAAAAGAGCAAATCCGGCGTTCGTCGTTTGTCACTAATTCTCTTATTTCTGCTGGCGCCGCTGCTCGGGCACGGCACAGAATCTGCGTCCCCGGCGGCACACGAGTACCGGCTGCGCTTCTATCACACTCACACGCGGGAGCGACTGGATGTAGTCTATCGTCGCGGTGATCAATACATCCCCGAAGCGCTAGACCAGCTCGACCATTATCTACGCGACCACCGTACCGGAGATGTGCGTCATTTCGATCCTCGGCTCTTCGATCTTCTCCACGACCTGACCGCGTCGCTCGGCGATTCCAGTGGTGAAATCGATGTGATTTGCGGCTACCGCACGCCCTGGAGCAATGAATTCCTGCGCACGCGCAGCCCGCACACCGGCGTAGCGCAGCACAGCCTGCATATGCAGGCCGAAGCGATTGACATTCGCCTACCTGGGATTTCGACCTCGGAACTGCGTAACGCAGCCCTGCGCCTGCATCGCGGAGGAGTGGGCTACTATCGCAGCTCGGACTTCGTGCACGTCGACGTCGGGCGTGTGCGCCATTGGTAGTTGCTGCTTAATGCTCCAATAAAGAGAGCCAGCGCTGATCTCGTGAGCCATCGGGCCCGAGTCACAGAGCGTTGCCCCCATCAGTCTCGCTAAATGTCGTCCACACGCTCATTCAGGGGTTTGGCCGATGGCTTCGGTCATCTCGTCGCGAGCCTGGATGTAGTCGAGTTGCGCTTGCAGGAGCAGAGTCTTAGCGTCCAGTTCGTGGGCAGTGGCCGCCTCAGATTGCGAACGCAGAGCGGCGCCTTTTTCCATTTGCTGGGCCATCACACGACGGGATTCGGCGCGCAGGGTTAGAAGCTCCTGCGAGACTTGCATCATTTGGCGGGTGCGCTCTAGTTTGTTCCAGGCGGTCTGCACGCGGAGTTCTACTTCTTCGCTGATGCGGGCCAGGTTTTCCTTGGCTTGCGCCAGTTGTGCTTGGTATTCCGCGATGGCGGCGTTCCGCCTGCCACCGTCGAACAGGTCGTATCCGAAATGGACGCCGAAGGTTCCGAAATTTCTGGCCAGGAAGGGGACGTTGTCCTGGTAACTGTAGCGGGCGAAGGCTTCGACGTCCGGTATGTATTGACGTTTCGCCAGGCGGATGGCGGCGTTGGCTTTTTCAACTTCGGCGCGGGCTTCGGCAATTTCGGGATGGGATTCGAGGGCTACGCGGAGACACTCTTCGCGGGCGCAGCTAGTGCTGGCCTGCTTGACGTTTGCATCGAGAGTTAGCGGCGTCGTCAGCGGCAGGCCGATGGCGTCGTTCAGTTGCATGGTCAGGTCAGAAAGTTGCAGGTCAGTGGTTAAGAGCTCCTGTTTGGCTTCGAGAAATTGTGCGCGGCTTTCAATGCCCTCCTCTTCGAGGGTGCTGCCATATTTCACTTGTTCAAAGCGCTCTTGTTGCAGGGCGTCACTGGCTTGAATCTTGGCTTGCGCGGCTTCGCGATGGACTTGAGCGATCAGGATAAGGTAGTAGAGCTGGTGAACTTTCAGCGCGACCGTGTTCTCGGTTTGGTGGGCTCTATCGCGCGTGGCGTTAAGGTCGGCTGCTGCTACCTCGTTGGCCGGTCTGATCTTCCAGAGATCAGAGAGCGGTTGCGTTAACCCGGTGCCGCTGGTGACCAGCGTCTTGCCGCCCTGGGTGAGAATAGCAGTACTACTGGGGATGGGTGTGCCGCCGGCGAAGCCAAGGCTACCGGCGGGAATCCCGATAAATTGCGTGTCGGTGAGCTGAGCGAGATTGCTGTCGTTGCGCAGGACGGGGAAGTAGGCGCTGCGCGCGAGATCCTTGGTGTGTTGTTTTTCTTCGACCTTAAATTGACTGATGCGGACGACGTGATTGTGTTTCAGCGCCAACTGCACCGCTTCATCGAGCGAGATTTGTCGCGGCGCCGGTAGTTTGGCTTCTTTCGCCGTAGTTTCTTGGGCGAGCGTGGTTGCGGCCCGGATTAGCGGCAACAGAAGACACAGGAGCGCTAGGCGCGTGCACGTGAGTCTGTTCATGAGTTTGTCCTTTGAACGGATTCCTCTTCAGGGAAGCCGAGTTCGCCATAGTCCAGGGGAGATTTTTTCAGCAACGCCACGAGCAAAAGAGCGGCAACACAGGCCCAGGCGATCAAGTGAAAGCCGTCGATAAACGTGAGGGTGTAAGCCTGCAAGCGAACACGGGCGCTGATCAATCCGACAGCTCGGCCGGTGGCGGCAGGCAGTCCGGAGGATTTGCCCGAGAGGCCGGCGGTGAGTTGCCGGATGGCAGCCTCGCTGGTCCAATTGCCCGGTTGCACGTGTAACCCGAGCAAATTGGAGTGGATCTGTTCGCGCATGGCGATGAAGTGTGTCATGTAGGCGACGCCTATTTGGCCGCCGAGCAAACGCACGACGTGAAAAAAGGCGGAGAAGGTCAGGGCGGCCTGGGGCTTGGAGAGTCCGCCGGTGAAAATTGCTTGCAGGACGATTGTGGAGACCAGTCCAATGAAGGCGAAGGATTGGCCAATGCCCATGAGCAGTTCGGAGCGATAGAAGTCCGCAGCGTACCACGCGCTGGTGTACTGGGCGTTGAGCAGCGAGGCTGCGGCAATGCAGGTAAAGCCGGCGGCCATCAGCCAACGGGAATCCAGTCCGTAAAGAAGTAGCAGAGCGGCGATCACTGCAATCACAAGTTGCGGGGCCGCGGTCCAAAATACGGCGGGCGCGAATTGATCGGCCTCAAATCCGTGCACAGCCAGTGATTGTGGAATCAGAATGATGGTGGCCAGCAAGCAAAAGCGGAAAAATATCAGACTGAAGCTGAGAAGAATGGTGTTCCATTGACGCAGGTATGGAAGGTCAACGAGGGGGTTGGGGCTGCGTAGACGGCGAATTAGCGACGCGAGCAAGAACACTGCAGCGCCGCAGGATAGCGCGGTGAAGAGGCCGGAGTGCCACCAGTCGAGCCGTTGACCTTGATCCAGCGCCGCAAAGAGCAGCGCGAAGCCAGCGCTGGCGTATAGGAACCCCGCGAAGCTGGGCGGAGAGGCAGCGGATTTTCTCGGTGGGGGAGCGGGAACGCCGTAATAAATGCAGAGGGCCATGATGGGTGTGAGGACGGCAGAGGCCCAGAACATCCAGTGGTAGGAGAGGTGATCGCGATACCAGCCGTAGAGTGATGGAGCTATGTTCACAGCGCCATCGACTGCACTGGCGTAGAGCGCGAGGGTAAACGGAAGGAAGCGCGGCGGAATGTTCTTCAACGCGAACGTTAGCGTCAGCGGATAGAAGGTTCCGGAAGTCAGGCCCGCGACGACTAGCCCCGTGAGCAGCAAGGCATAACTGTGGATGAATGGCAGAAACACACAGATGACCGTGAAAGAAGTCGCAGCAAGCAATAGAACTTTGCGTGCCCCCAACAATCCACCGAGGTAAACCGTGAACGGCCCGATGAACATCAGTGCGACATTGTAGGCACTGCCGATCCATGCGCCGTCGTCAAAGCCAATGCCCAGGCTGCCTTTCAAGTCCGCGGTCCCCAGCGTTAGCATGCGACCGGTCAGGGTAACGATTCCCGCGCCCATGACCACGCCCAGGATTCCCACCAGCGGGCTTTGCGAAAGTTCAGATGGCAGGCCTGCGGCGATCGCTTTGGCGATTTGTGGTTTTGAAGGTGGGCGCAGAACTGCGATTTGCGTTGACATTCTTCGCGCTCCGGTTAATGCGACGTTTTTACCTTCACGGTCACAGAGAGTCCGGGGCGCAATTGCGCGGCTTGCGTAAGATCCTCGAGAGCGATCTTCACCGGGATGCGCTGCACGACTTTCGTGTAATTGCCGGTGGCGTTGTCCGGCGGCAGTAGGGCGAATTGCGATCCGCTCGCCGGTGCAATTTCCAAAACTTTTCCGCGCACTACTTTGTCGGGAAATTCATCGATGCGGATCTCCGCCGGATCGCTTGCTTTCATGTGGGTCAGTTGCGTTTCGCGGTAGTTGGCCTGGACCCATTTGGCTTCCGCTACAAAGGTCAGGACCTGTGTGCCCGGTGAAACCAGTTGTCCCGGGCGCACCTGCCGTTCGCCCACCGTACCGTCGGCAGGGGCGTGGATCTTTGTGTAACTCAAGTTCACCTGGGCAACGGTTAGCGCCGCTTCCTTGGCGTGCAGATCAGCTACGAGTTGCTGCTCCTGCGATTCGAGCACCTCTTTGCTGCGGCGTTCCGCTTCCACACCGATTTCATTGCTCCGCAGTGCGGTTTTGGCTTGCGTAACATCGGCTTCGCGGCTGACGGCTTGCGCGGCGAAGCGCTGCTCATCGGCCACGGCGGCTTCCACTTTTTGTTGAGTTGTAGCGTGAGTGGCGAGCAGCGCTTCCTGGCGCGTGAGTTCAGCACCGGTGCGGACCACGTCCGCGTGCACGGCGTTGATGCCTGCTTCGGCAGCCGCGATTTGCGACTTAGCCTGGTCGATCCCAGCGAGCGCTTTATCGATGCGGGCATCCTGCAGTTCACGTTGTCTACGATTATTTTCGATTGCGGCCTTGGCCGCTTCGACGGCGGCAGTGGCCTGGGCCAGCTGGGCCTGGTAATCGTCGTCCTGGAGTTCCACGAGCAAGTCGCCAGCGCGAACCTTTTGATAGTCCGAGACTTTCACGTCGCGGACGATACCTGCGACTTTTGTGCTCAGGGGTGTGAGGTCGCCGCGAACCATAGCATCGTCCGTGACTTGCTCCAGCCGGCCGCCTTCCCAGCCGTTCCAGTCCCGCGTCAGGGTAACAATGATGGCCAGGGCCAGAAGCAGCACAACCACAGGCGTGAGAATTTTCAGCCACGGCCAACGGGGTCCGGGTTGCGCGGCGGCGGCGTGTTCGGCTGACGGGGCAGCGCTCGGTGCAATTGGCGTGACTGGAGTTGGATTTGTGGGCGAAGCAGCGGCCATGGTTTCATCTCCTCAACAAGGTAAAGCTTGGCTTACTCCCTCGATTCGATGGCCCGGTTAGGACCTGCAAATGAAAGGTGCCATTGGAACTAAATACCGGAAATCTTCCAGGTACCCAAACCCTCATGGACACGATGGAGTCGTCTTTGTTCGTGCCGGCGCTTTAGCAGATACTCTCACTCGATTGCAGACCGGGACACATCACGAAATGGAGTGCTTTTTAGCTACCGCTGAAGGCTGGGCACGGAGTACCCCGTTCGTGGTAGCCGCAGTTCTTTGTGCGGGAATGTTAGCTCGCGTTGAATGCCGCCGTCATAGCGGCGGGGGCATGGTCTTTGGAGCATGTTTTTATGGTTCCCGGAGGACCCTCGGAGAATCGCTGTCATTGCGAATTCTGACCGGGTTGCAGGTAGGTCATGGGCTGACAGGAAGATGTTTCCGGGGAAGAAGTCGCATTGCCGACGACCATCACGAAAGCCAAGCAGTTCTTATTGTGCCAATTTAACGCGCTGCAACAAATCCCGGAACCGCGGATCACTTCGAATTGGGTCAAACATCGGGTCCACCTTGATTTGCGCGACCACGTTGGAGTGCTCCGAATATGCTTGCTGCAGCAGTTCGATCGCACTCCCTTTCTCGCCTGTGCCCAGATAGGCGAGCAGCAACACTGGCGTTCGATCCGCCCGCGAGCGAGAAATCTGCTCAAGTTTCGTCAACGCCCGGCGTGTCTCATCCGCATGCCCCGAGCGGCTATAGACCGCCGCCTTCCACGCCAACGTCCATGGCCCCTCCTCGCGGTCTGCCAAACGATTGATCAAGTCGACCGCCTCATCGTATCTGCCTAGTTGGAAATAGGAAGGAATCATCAAAACCCGCGCGTGATCAAAATTGGGATCGAGATCGAGCACCAACCGGCATTGCTTCACCGCGTTGTCAAATTGGCGCGAGTCATACAGGATCGATGCGTAATCGCTGGCAATAATCAGCGATAACGGATCCAGTTGCCGCGCTCGCTCGCTCTCGGCAAACCCTTCCTCGAATCGGCCCTGCCACGAAAGAAA
This sequence comes from Candidatus Sulfotelmatobacter sp., assembly GCA_035272245.1. Classification (GTDB taxonomy): domain Bacteria; phylum Acidobacteriota; class Terriglobia; order Terriglobales; family Acidobacteriaceae; genus Sulfotelmatobacter. Next base: position 25,185 of record DATEQW010000191.1, read on the forward strand.
CTCCGCATACCACTGGTGCGCGGTCGCATATTGCGGATCGAGTTGAATCGCCCGCCGGAATTCCTTCTCCGATTCCGGCCAGTCGTAATCGTAGTTCTCTCTGATCAGGGCGAGGGAGGCGTGCGCCTCGGCGAGACTCTCATCGAGTTGCAGCGCCCGCAAGGCCGCAGTCCGCGCCTTCGGCATCAGCTCGTTTTGAGGACCTAAGTACCACGTGCTCATCAACGTGAAAGTGTCCGCCAGCCCGGCGTAGGCGCGGCCGTAATTCGGATCCGTATCGATCGCCTGCTGAAAGTAATCGGCCGCCTGTCGAAATCCTTCCGCTGTCCTCTTGTTCCAGAAATACCGGCCCTTCAGATACAGGTCATACGCTTCATAGGACCGCGCCCCCGGCACAGGCGTAGCGGCCTTCCGCGCCGCGTCGATCGGGCGGCGGCCGCTCAGGCTGAATTCGATTTCGTTGGCGACCTCGCGCGCAATCTCCATCTGCAGTTCCAGCAGATGGCTCAAATCTCGATCGTATTCCCGCGCCCACAGATGGCTCTGGTCCTTCACCTGGATCAGCTGAGCCGTAATCCGCACACGCTCCGAATCCCGGCGGACGCTGCCCTCGATAACATACTGCACTCCCAGATCTTTTCCGATCTGAGGAATTGATTCCTGCGAGTGCTTGTAGTGCATCACCGAAGTCCGGGCAATGATGCCAAGATGGACAGGATCGAGGTTCCCGAGCTGGCTGATCATCTCCTCCGTCAGCCCATCGCTGAAATACTCCTGTCCCGCATCCCCGGTGAAATTCTCAAACGGCAAGACCGCCAGCAGAGTTCTGGCAGGGTGCTCAGCCGCGCCGTGCCGGGAACGCCAGATCCAAAGCGTAGACGCCACTAACAGGACCAGCGCGAACGCGGCGGAGGCGGTGACGGCCGCTCCCCAGCCCCGTGCGCCCCGCCCGCGCGAGTGCAATTGGATTCCGGGGACGCTTCTCGCGTCGGGAACAGCCACAGGCACTTCTATCTCCGGCTCGTTTTTGTCTGCCTCTGTGACCGGAACCAGAAACCGGTAGCCCTGGCCTTGCACGGTGAGGATGTAGCGCCGACCGGCCGTCTCGTCCAACGCCTTCCGCACCATGAAAACGGTTTGCGTCAGGTTTGACTCTTCCACGAAACTGTCCGGCCAGACCGCTTTCATCAGCTCATCCTTGGTCACAGTCCTTCCGGCGTTTTGCACCAACAAGAGCAGGACGTCGAAGGCCTTCGGAGTTAGTGGCACAGTTGTCCCACCTCTCCTCAACACCCGGCTTTGCGCGTCGAGATGGAACTCGTCAAACTCGTACAAGTTACTGGTCAGACTAGACATAGCCCTGTTTTTAGAGGTTTTGAGAACTTTTGAGCGCCGATTTTAGGACACGTGAAGGACATGCGCAGTAGCTTGCCGCTCGGGGGATGGCGGAATGGCGTAAGCCAGAAAGTTGCCCGGAATTTTACCACGATTGTTTTCCAGGCGATGGCTAACCTCGAGCACAAGGAGCGTAAGGGCTAACAACTCAAGGCGCTTTGCCCCCACGTCCTGGGTCCGAGAGAACAAAACAAATTTCGTAGAAGGAGATTCCTATGTCGCGCAAAAGCATGTGGTTCTGGCCCAACCGGACCCGCAAACGAATCCTGCACTGGGTTGTCGCTCTCGGGATCCTCACCAGCGGTACTGCGATCGCCGACATCTACCTTCGGAATCTTTTTCCGTTCCTCGACTTCACCGGCTTTTCTGCCACGAACAGCACGACGGGCTCCATCGACCTAAGCAGCGCCTTTTTCCAGAGCCTCGGAACGAACGGGCGTACCTGTGGCACTTGTCACGCCCCGAGCGACGGCTTCGGATTAAGCGCGGTAGACGCCAAGATCCGGTACTACCTGTCGCGGGGGAAAGATCCGCTATTTACGCAGGTAGATGGTTCGACCTGTCCCACTGGTCCGGTCGATAACAGCTTGGTGGTGAACTTCGGACTGATCCGCATTGGCATTCAGCTGCCACCGAATCAGTTCAGCACAAATCCCCCCCAGTACACGATTACAGTGGTGCAGGATCCCTACGGCTGCGCCCTGACCACGAACCCGCAGGGGCAGACGACGGTCTCCGTCTACCGCCGGCCGCTTCCCTCCACCAATCTCGGTTTTCTGAGCGCGGTGATGTTCGACGGCCGGGAGTCGTTCTTTAATCCGCTCAACAGTGGATCGACCTTCCAGTCAAACCTGAACGCCGACTTGACCCAACAGGCGATTGACGCCGCGCTGGTGCACGCACAGGCTGCTCAGGCCCCGACCGAAGCTCAGCTCGCCGATATCGTCGGTCTCGAGACGGAACTCAACTCGGCCCAGATGATCGATTTCTATGCTGGGAGTCTGAACGGTCAGAAAGGTTCCTATGGCGGCCCGCAATACTTGCCGTCACAGCCGTATTACCCGGGAATCAATGACTCGCTTGGTGGCGACCCGCAGGGTAATCAGTTCAATCCAAATGTGTTCACCATGTACAGCTCGTGGCAGAACTCGCGAAACCGTCAGCAGGCGTCGATCGCTCGTGGCGAACAGATTTTCAACACGCAACCCCTAACCATTAGCAACGTGCCCGGTCTGGTTACCGACGGGGAGCAGATTACGGGTACGTGTACGACCTGCCATGATGCACCCAACGTGGGCGATCACTCATTCCCGCTACCGCTGGATATCGGTAACGGCCGATCGCTGACATACGAAACCGATCCCAACATTGTCGCCGGGTTGAAGCAATTGGCTCAGGCGACGATGCCCGTGTTCCAATTGGTCTGCACCCAGGGAGCTCTTGCGGGGCAGACGTTCTATACAACGGACCCGGGGAAGGCCCTGATTACGGGGCAGTGCAGCGATATAGGGCGCGGGAAGGGCCTCATTCTGCGCGGACTCGCCGCACGCGCTCCATACTTTCACAATGGCGCCGCCGCCAATCTGTCGCAGGTAGTGAACTTTTATAACAAACGCTTTCAGATAAATCTCACCTCGCAGGAGATACAGGATCTGATCAATTTCCTGCAAACCATGTAGGTACTGGGTTCCGGTAACTGCGTTAAACCGCCGGCAAGTGATCCTTGGGACCGCCCTATTTGCAGGTTAAATGAAGAAACCCGAACCCGGCGGCGCCCGGTGATGAGTGGCCGAACACGATTGCATTGCAACCGGTTTTCGTGGCATAGGCGCTGGCGATTTCGCTAACCGCCTGTCGCGCCTCTCGCCTCCCCAGAACGGCGACGGCTCCTCCGCTGCCGCCTCCGGTGATTTTCGCGCCGTAGAGTCCATTCTTTGGTCCGCGCGCGCGCACAAGATCGACGAGCAGGTCTGTCCCCTCCGAGCCCAGCCCGCATGCCGAGTAGCTGGCGTGGGACTCATACATCAGTTCTCCCAACTGCTCGAATTGCCTTTCGCCCGGGCTGTCAACCAGAAGCTCGGCGAACCGTCTGACTCGAAAATTCTCATAGACGGGATGAGCCGTCGGCTGTCTCGTGGCATAGGTCTGCTGAGGATCTACCCGAGTTACGGGATCGGTGGTTCCATGAAACTTCGCCAGAAATTCCTCACCAGCCATTTGTTCGGGTATTTCCCGCCGGTATTGTTCAAATTCCGCTGGAGTCAGATTGGCCAGGTAGCCGTTCCAGCGAGCATCGCGAATCTCCACCTGCGCGGTGTTTGCACTCGCTCGCACTGGAAGCCCGGCGAGATCGGCAATGATGCGGTAGCCCATAAACGCGCCCACGCGCACGGAACTATAATCCGATCCCGAGACTGAATGCCGAACTCCAGAATCGATTCCCCAGAACGCGATTTCATGCGGCACTTCAACGCTTCCCTGGACATCAGCCGGCTGGCATAGCAACTTGAGAAGACGATCCTGTTCTCCGCTCGCTGCAGTCATCTGGTCCATAACGCCGCACGGAGCGCCGACCACCCGGTTCTCCACCTTCTGGCAGAGAAGCGCAAGAGTGCGCGGCTCGAGCTTGATGCCGAATGCCGCACAAATGGCCTGCATCGTTGCCACTTCAATCGCAGCGGAGGAACTCACTCCCTTGCCTTCCGGGACATGCGAGTCCAGCAGAATTCGTATTCCTCTGCATCTGGCATCGCATTCATGCATGAGCACCAGCAACACTCCGGCGATGTAGGCTGCCCACTCGTGTGCGGAATTGCGCCGGAAGTATTCGCGCGCAGCGCCGTATTCCAGCGGTCTGCCCTCGGGCGCAAGATCGTTTAGCAACATCGAAAAACTCGAGTTACCTCTGCCGTTTTCGCTGTTGCCCAGACTTACAATTTCCACTGACTGCAGATGATTGGGTTGAACTGCGGCCAATGCCGCCTGCTGGATAGGCAACTGCAAGACCAGAGAACCGGAGTAGTCCGCGATACCGCCCATGACATCCAGACGGCCCGGAGCACGACCCACAAAAATGTCGTTCTCCTGATCAAACAAAGCGTGGGCATCGGGAGAACGGCTCAAGGTCGAAAGGAAAGTCTCGACATCGGCAAGTCCTTGCGTGGAGCCGCGCACAATGCGGTATTCGGATTGTCCGGTTTTCGCCAAGCTGGTTTCTTCAGGAGCCTTAGATTAAGTCTCTCTTCCGCAATGCGGCATGCAGTAGCGGCTCGATCTGCGAACGAATATAGCCGTTGGCGTATCCGACCCATGCGACATCTGGCTCGACGGATAGCCTGGTGTTAATCCGCTGACCCAAGGGGTTGCTGACGATTACTCCTAACTCCCGCGCGATCAGCTCCGTGCAAACGTCGTAGGGATGGCAGCAGATGCCCAGCGCCAATCCGCGCTTCCTGAGACCAGCCTCCATCAGCGGCCTCAGATCGGCGATAAATCTGTCATGCCCGGCCATCAATTCGAACAACTGGCCTCCAGTCGAAGCGTACTGATCCTCGAAACAATGGGCCTTGCCGGGCTTGACCGGGCCCAAAGCGCCGCGCACGATTTCCTCGTCCAGCGCGGCAAGTTCTTCTCTTGCTCCCGGGAAGAACCGCGCCACCATCGCGAATCCGTGCGCAATCGTGCGCGCCTCCGAAGGTTTCAACGTCAGGGGACTCACTTGCCCGTTGAGTCGGTTGTAACGTTCCGCCTCAACGCCCTTGCCGCACACGGCCCACGCCGCATCGCACAGATGCTGCTTCACCAGCGGAATCTCCGTCTGTACCGCGAGTTCAATGTCATCAAGACCGGCTTGCGGCCCGCGATTCGGCGCAACTCCTGTCAGTACCCAGGCGCTGCGCTTCTGGTACATGATCCCGCGCGTGCCATCAATCGGATCCACAATGATTCGCCACTTCACATCGCTCTCGCTTGCCCCACGAGGAAGCACAACCTGTCCGCCGTGCAAGCCCTCCGCGATCAGGATGATGCCACCGCTAGCAGTGGCCTCGCGTTCAAAGAATTCGATAATCAATTCTTCGCTCACGCGATCAATCGCATAAATCGTGTCGCCTTCTTCCTGTTCCTGTGCGATGCCCGACATCGCCTCGGTCGAAGACCTCTCGCATGCCACGACAACGGCGTCGCGAATCTGGGCATGCAGTTTCCTGACCGGCGCAAGCAGGGGATGAGCGAGGACCGTCACTGTTCCTTACCCGAGCGCTTGTAGTGTTCCTCAGGCAGCGCACGTAATTCTCCGGCTTTTTCTTCGGGAGACGTATCGCTCAGAAAATTTCCTCCGCCCACTTCAGGCCCGGCGAGATATTTCAGTAAAGACGGCTTGCGCAAGGGAGGATGAAATTCCACATGAAAATGAAAACTGCTGTAGTCGCCGTCATCGGTCGGCGCCTGATGCAGGGGCATGACGTAGGGAAATGGCATCTGCCAAAGATTGTCGAATTTTATGGCCAACTGGTGCAGCACCTGGGCGAACCCGCGCAACTCGTTGTCCGGCACGGCGGCCAAGCTCGGATACGTCCGTTTGGGCGCCACGTATACTTCGTAAGCGTAGCGCGCAAAGTACGGCACAAAAGCGATGGCAGATTCACTTTCACAGATGATGCGGCAGCCATCGGCTCTCTCCGCCGCCAGAATGTCCTGGAAAAGAATTCGCCCCGTCTCCGCGAAATGCCGCCGGCTCGCTGCCGCTTCAATCTCTATCGTGCGGAACGCAAAGTTCGTGGCATAAATCTGGCAATGCGGATGAGGATTTGAAACTCCCACCACCTCGCCCTTGTTCTCGAAAATCAGAACATGCGAAACCTCGGGGCGGTTCCCCAGGTCCACGTATTGAGCCTGCCAAACCTGCAGCAACTTCTCCACTCCTGCCAGGTCAATTTCGGCCAGCGACAGGTTGTGCTTCGGGCTGTAGCAAACGACGCGTGCGATTCCATTCGCCGGTCGATTGCGGTAGATGCCCGCTGGAACTTCCAGATTCGCAGGCGCGGACATGTCAACGCAAGGATGATCGTTGTCGAACACGAAAGTGTCGCTGTATCGGTCGTTCTTCTTGCCGCTGACCCGCAAATTCCCCGGACAGAGGTAGCAGTCGGCCACATATTCCGGGACTTCCATTTGTTTGCGGCCCACTGTCTCGCCGCTCCACGGCCGGTTCTGCCGGTGCGCCGCAACGATCACCCACTCTTCCCGCAGCGGATGCCAGCGCTCCTCCCAAAGCACTTCTTTTTCCCCGTGAGCTGAGTTGCCGATTTCTGGTTTCATGGATCTCGCAGGCAATCGAATATTACTGAACTGAGATGACCGTTATCGACTTTGGGGCTAGATGCAGCATCAGTTTACCGCCCTCGATCTTTGCTGAAACCGGCTTAGGCGCGACGGTGTCGGGCTCCTCAAATGTATTCACGCTGTCCACCTTCGGCGCGGTGAGAGTTTCTCCCACAGCCGATTTCGCCTGAAAGCCCGTCAGCGTCGCCTCGACGTCAACCGCCTGACCCGGATCGACGTTCGTAATTTCCAGCCACAACTTGCCGTTCGTATCCTTGGCCGCAATCGCGTCCACTCGCGGCACGCTAATATCGTCGCGACGGTAGGTGCCGGCATTGAACGCGACTGGCACAAATGTCGCGTCCTGAAACGGCACGTACATCTTGAAAACGTAATAAGTTGGCGTCAGAACCATCTTCTCTTTATCCGTGATGATCATGGCCTGCAGCACATTGATCATCTGCGCGATGTTAGCCATACGCACCCGATCGGCGTGTCGGGCAAAGATGTTCAGGTTTAGCGCCGCCAGAATCGCGTCACGCAGGCTGTTCTGCTGAACCAGGAATCCCGGATTCGAGCCCGGCAGCGGCGCGTACCACGCACCCCATTCATCCACCACCAGCGCCACCTTCTTCTGCGGATCATACTTATCCATGATCGCCGAATGCTTGGCGATCAATTCCTCCATTTCCAGAGTCGACTTGAGAATCTCGGCGTACTCCCTCTCGCCGAACCCCACCGACGTAAATGCCGGCGGCCACTTCCCCACGGTGTAGGAGTGCATCGAAAGGCCGTTCATATCCCAGCTCCATGTGTGCTGTTGCCATGCTTTCATGATCGCGTGCGTCCACTCCGTCCAGCGCGGTTCATCCCCGCCAGGCCCCACAGCAATCTTCAACATCTGCTGCTTGTCCTGTTGCGCTGGATTAAAGTTGCGCACGAACCGGCTATAGATTTTCAGTTGGCTCAGATAATAGTCGGGCGTCATGTTGCCGCCGCAGTCCCAGCTTTCGTTGCCAATGCCGAGGTATCCGACCTTATAAGGCGCCGGATGACCATTCGCTGACCGCTCCTTGACCAGGGTCGTCGGCTGTGCAGCAGTCATGTATTCCAGCCACTCCGCCGCTTCCCGCGGAGTCCCCGAGCCAACGTTAACGGATACGTAAGCTTCCGCCCCGATCTGGTCGATGAAATCCATGAATTCCTGCGTGCCGAATGTATTCGGCTCAATCACTCCACCCCAGTTCGGATTCAGCGTGACCGGCCGCTGCTGCCCGATTCCGTTGCGCCAGTGATATTCGTCTGCGAAGCAGCCGCCCGGCCAGCGCACGTTCGGTACCTTCAGCGCCTTCAGCGCGGTGACAACGTCGTTGCGGATCCCGCGAGTATTCGGGATCGCCGCATCCGGGCCGACCCAGATCCCGTCATAAATTCCGTGGCCCAGATGCTCAGCAAACTGGCCGAAGATGTTGCGGTCAATCTTCGCGCCAGCTGTCGACGCGTCCAGCGACAACTCAACCTTTTGCGCGTGCACGCGCCACGCGGCAAGGACCATACCTAACAAAATCGCGATCCGAAGAATTCGACGCTCGGCCATCTGCCCCTCGTTCACGCTCAAGGAAAATCGTCAACGCCAGTGTAATCGGTGCACGGTTTTCAGGGGAATGGATCGCGGGGCAGACTTGTATTCGCCAACTGCAGGGGGGCGCCCAGGGGCCGTACGTGGCGTCGGACCAAGATGATGAACCTCAATCCCTGCGTACACCAGCAACATTGACACTCTCATGACCGGTACATGTCCGTAGAAGTGATTCCTTGGGAGTGTTGGATTTGAGAATAAGCAGCTCCAGGCGGAACGGTGGCGACCGTTCCGCCAGGCTTCCCCAGCAAAAAACAGGAGAAAAACCAGGAAAGGCTGAATAAGGGACAGCAAAAGCGCCTGAAGGCCTTCCCTCCGGGACCCGGCAGACAAAGGAGTAACTAGATTGTAGGAACATTGAGTCCTGCGATCAAACAGTGGGTGCAGCAGGGAGAGAAGAACCCATCAGGATTGGCTAAGCCTAGCTGTCCGGATTTCAACGCAACAGTTTGCGCATACTAGAAGGGAAAGCGCGATTACGGGTCCCCGCAAACTGTTGAAAATTGGTTGCGGGGGGTGGATTTGAACCACCGACCTTTGGGTTATGAGTGAAATTCCTCTCGCCACGCCCTATTAAGGCAATCTGCAAGGTACTGAAAATGCGAATGAGTTCTCATCGAAACTGGTACTGGTTTGCACTGGATTAGAACCCCATTCCCGCATAGTTCGAGCATAGTTATCAATGAATCCGAGCATGATACCTTTACGTTCCGGTGACCCCACCAAGTAAAGGGTAAGCGGCATTGCCTTGTCGCCACTGATGGGCGTCATCATCGTAGGACCAGCCTTGGCGTTCCATCATGTGTGCGAACTCACCGCGGTCGATGTCTGCGAGCCAAGAGCACCGGATTGCCATGCATCAACTACGATCCGATTTAGAAGGTATTCACCATAGACCATCCCAGTCCGCGTCTTCTTTAGAGTCCGCGCAAGCGCCGCCTCAACATCGAATGTTTTGTTGGTATCGATAGTTTTAGGTTTACCCGTCTTCAGAAATGTCAGAATCAGTTCTCCAGCCAGTACTGACTGTTTACCTTTCTTTTTATGCATCGACCACACCGGATCGCCAATCTGGGAAATAGCAGCACGCAACTCACTGCCTGCCTCGGCTGCAGCGGTCAAGATGGCATCAAAATAGGCCGTAGACCAATGCTGGAAGACAACGGACAACCAGCGCTTTGGCCCCAACAATGCGAAGCAAGTCCGAACGCTGTCATGTAGGCGTTTGAGATAAACATCTTCGGAGAGGTTTAAGTCACCTCCGACAATCAGCTCACGGCTTCGATCTTTCTGCGATGGCATCGTGCCATTCCATGCGTTCCAAAGCGTCGATAGATCAAGGTACGAAATGTGTCCACCGTAGGGCGGATCGGTAAAGATGTAGTCAACGGGCTTGATCCGATCTGGTAAGGACTCAATATCGAAGTCATAAAATTCACACTTACCGGAGAATCCTCCCGTTCGCTTCCGGTACTCGATCTCGCGGTCAATTTCTTCCTTGGCAGTCAACACGTTCTGAGCACGTTCATAGAATGTGGGCCACGGAGACAGTTCAACCGGATTCTCTGCAACTTTGTACCGATAAATACTGAAAATGCTTGAACCGCCGCGTGATTCGGCGCGGCCTTCGGCTGAAAGGAACGTGCGGTTAATCTTCGCTAGCGTTGCGGACCATGCCAACCGAATTCCGCTGCGCGGATAGCGATCCGGGATGTCATCGACGGCCTCGCGGATGATGGCCAAAGCCGCAAGCTGGCGAGGAGAAAACAATTCATGGTAACGCTGCACGTCCGCATTGGCAGGAAGCGGCACATTTTCCGGCAGTGGCAATCGTTCCAGCAACCGCTCGATTGTCGAGTCATCAGCATCGTCAAGAGCCAATACGCGTTGTTTACATCTATCAGAAACTTCGCTGAGGGCTGCTGTGTATTCGGTGATGGTGCCTTTTGACAGATCGAAAATTCCTTCGGCAATGAAGTTTGCGAGCGGATTGATATCGTTCTGAATGCCAATTCGGTTCGACAAGAATGCCTCAATAGCCGTTACACCGGAACCACCGAATGGGTCGAGTACACGGTCGCCTTCACGACTATAGTGCTGGATGTATTGCCGCACGACATTGAATGGGCGTCGCGTGAAGTAGGGGTGTACTCCGTAGTGGCGCTTTGCCCCCTGTCGGTCGGCAGGAATCGGGGAGTCAATTGTTCGAAAGTGTTCGTAGAGGGTCATTCCGCCTTCAACCTATCGCGATACTGGCAAAGCGCATCGAGTTCCATGACATCGATATTAACCGGAACCTGCTTGTGCCCATGGGTCGCGCACAATATGACTGCCCTGGAAAGCTCATCCTTCCCATATTTGCGCTGTTGATACTCGAATCCAGTACTGTCTCGTTTAAGTTCAACAGGGACGTCATAAGGCGGCAGGTCGCCAAACTGAAATCGGCTGAAACAGTCGTAGCCCTTTCCGACGAACCCCCCGAGCATTAATCCCAGATGACGCAATGGGCCAGACGCACGTAAGATGTCCGTTTCTTGAATGTGAGCGAGTTTAGTCGCTGGTCTATGGTCTTTGACAACCCGGCAAATCTCATCGAGCGACCAGAGCGCCAATGTTCGGTCAACTGATCTAATTTGCTTCCGCCAAAATGGGCTTTGGTAATCAAGAGTGAAAGTCAACGGGCGTTCAATAACAGACAGTTCTATCCGTCTAGAGTTGGATGCATATTCACAACGAAGGGGACGGACGTAGAAAATATCCTCGACAATCTGCACATCGACATCAATGCGTTTGAAATTCCCAGTGTTCAGTTGATACCAATACCGGATCGCTTCACCGATGCTGCCAGAAGCTTTGCCCTGTTGAATCCGATCATGCCCGACCTTACCCCCTGTGACCTTCCCATCCTCGGATAACAGTTTGTGATCTTTTCCCACGGCGAAGAAGTCTGACTTGGTTGCTCCGTAGGGTGTAACAAGCGCAACGCGAACGGCACCTTGTGATCGCAGGTACGTCAACACCGGATCGCTGAGGTCGTGGAAATAATATTGCGGGCCGCCCGTGGCAATGCTGGCAGGTGAGCCTATTGTGGACATACGCAAGGCATGGGCACGGGCTTGCTGCATGGCGGGAGTGGGTAAGATGGTCTGCCCAACTTGCACGGAGGCCGTGGACGCAAAGCGGACGTGCGCGAAGTGCTCGAAGACTTGGAAGTACGAACAGCTCAAGTACTCGGGAAGGATTTTCCACGATCTCAGGCGCTCAGGCGTTCGGAACATGATCCGCGCCGGGGTGCCGGAGAAAGTCGCCATGAGCATCAGCGGGCACAAGACTCGCAGCATCTTCGACCGCTATAACATCGTGAGCGAATCCGATCTGCGCGCAGCAACGCAACGCACGCAAGACTATCTCAAGAGCGCAGCCGAGGAGACGAAAGTTGTCGCGATGCCTGCAAGACTCCAGTGACGCGCATAGTTCGCGCATGATTGAGCAAAAATAAAGGGAGCCTGAATTCAGGCTCCCTTTTAACTGTTTTATTATCAGTATGATTTTGGTTGCGGGGGGTGGATTTGAACCACCGACCTTTGGGTTATGAGTCCAAAAAGACTAGTGGTTTCAACAACTTACAAGACGCGGGTGGCCCTTGAAAAGCCTTGTAAGTAGGGTTAAGGAATCGTTATTGGACAGTTAAAGGACAGTCGTCGGAGTATGGATTTCGGATAACTTCGAGCAAGCGTCTTGTCTCCTCCGCTCCCGGGCGCACTTACCGATGACCA